>NZ_JAPEOB010000001.1:3600000-3969669 GCF_026341775.1 Streptomyces sp. NBC_00654
CAGTGACAGCAGCACAGACAGCGCGAGGGAACTCATGTACACCACGATGTCCCGTTCAGGCCGCCGCGTCGTCGTCCTTGAGTCGGCGATTCGGCGTACTGCTCTAGTAGTACGGGCGTAACGCCTACGTCCTCCTCCTGACGGTAGTCCTCCTTCCCCCAGGGCTCAGAAGTTGGGCCCCTGCGGATACGGTGAGCTGCTGATCCGGCACATCGAGTGGCCGGAACAAGGCGGACGGGCTGTGACCGGCCCGAGGAGGAGCCGAGCATGGACCTGACCCGAGCGGCCTCGGTGGGCGGATTCTTCGCCCTCAGGACCGCCCCCGTCCCCGAGGGGGCCCACCGGCCGCTGGCACGGCTGTACGCAGGGGAAACGGCGCCGCTCACGGCCCGTATCGACAGGGTCGCCGCCCGGCTCCAGGCTCCCGAGCGCCGGGTCGCCGCCTCCATCGCCCACCTCGGTCTCGCGGCGCGGCTCTGGTCCGTCGCGCTGGGGCCGGCCGCGCTTTTCGGCCAGTTCCCGGACATCGCGCCCGAGGCACTGCACTGGGACCCGGAGCACACCTCCCCGGACGACCTGTGGCTGGCGGACCCGGAAGCGGTGCCGGGCACCGCCGAGCGGCTGCGCGAGGCCGTCCAGTACGGACACCTCGTGCCGCTCGCCGCGGCGATGCGGCGCGACGGGAACATCTCCGGCCGGCTGCTGTGGGGCAACGCGGGCTCGGCGCTCGCCGGTGCCGTACGCGAACTCGTCGCCTGGGCGCGGACGAACTCCCGCCCGGACGTGGCGCACCGGGCCCGTGCGCTGGGGGCCGAACTCTTCGACGATCCGGACCTGCGGACCACCGGTGCTCCGCACACACCGGCGTTCCGGCGGCGCAGTTGCTGTCTGTACTACCGGTGTCCGGCGGGCGGGCTGTGCGGCGACTGCGTCTTCGACGCACCACCCGTGGCGCGCTGACGGGTCCGGGCCGCCGTCCTCCGGGCCGCCGTCCTCCGGCCGACCGGTTCCCCGGCCACTCGGCGACCGCTCAACTGCTCAGCTCGAACTCCGCCCGGATGCGCTTGCCCACCGGCACCCGCTCGGCGGTCAGCCGGTCGCACAGCGCGACGACGATCTCCATGCCGTGGCCGCCGGGCCGGGCCGGATCGGGCGCGTAGAGCACGGGCAGTGCCGTGCTGCTGTCGTACACCGTGACGCTGATGCGCTCGGCGGTGCCCTCCAGCTCCAGGAGATAGGGCCCGTGGCTGTACCGGTCGGCGTTGGTGACCAGTTCGCTGACCGCCAGCATCAGGTCGTTGCGGGTGTGTTCCCCCAGCACCGCCAGCCATTCGGCCGCGAGCCGCGCCAGGAACCGGTCGGCCAGGGCACGGGCCTGCGCTATGCAGCCCGGCTCGCCGTCGAACACGGCGGCGCTGTGCAGCATCTCGGTGGGCCGTGACTCCTCGGAGCGGCCGACCGGTCGCGAGGTGACCTGTTCGTTCATGAGCTCCAGCCAGGGCGCTGCGGGGATGGTCGGATTCGCTTTCTCGCCGGTCGTCTACCCGCGTCCGGACATCTCACTCCGGCCGGATTCCGGCGGCCCCACGAGGGGGCGGGGAAATCCTACGGGTTCCGTCCCGGTCCGCTCCAACACCCGGCGGACCGGGGGGTGCCGCGGGGGAGGGCCGGCACGCGTTCCGGCCCCCTCACCGGCGCGAGGGGGCCGGAACGCGAGCGGACGATCCGTCAGGCCACCACGGACATGCCCGTGCGCAGGCGTTGCACGATCCGCGACAGCAGCCGCGACACATGCATCTGGGAGACGCCCAGCTCCGCGCCGATCTGTGCCTGCGTCATCTCGTCCCCGAACCGCATCTGGACGATTCTGCGCTCCCGCTCGTCCAGCTGCTCCAGGAGCGGCGCCAGGGTGTGCAGGTTTTCGACGGTCTCCATGGCGGGGTCCGTCTCGCCCAGCAGATCCGCGTAGGCCCGCTGGTCCTGACCCGAGTCGCTGTCGGCCGACGGGGTGTCGAGGGAACCCGCCGAATAGCCGTTGGCGGCGACCAGACCCTCGATGATCTCCTCCTCCGGGAGGTCCAGACGGGCGGCGAGCTCCTTGACCGTGGGTTCGCGGTCCAGCTCCGCCGACAGCTGTTCCTTGGCCTTCGCCAGGTCCACGCGCAGTTCCTGGAGCCGCCGCGGCACGTGGACGGACCAGGAGGTGTCCCGGAAGAAGCGCTTGATCTCGCCGACGATGTACGGCACGGCGAAGGTGGCGAACTCGACCTCCCGGGACAGGTCGAAGCGGTCGATCGCCTTGATCAGCCCGATGGTGCCGACCTGGATGATGTCCTCGGTGTCGTCACCGCCGCGGTTGCGGAACCGGGAGGCGGCGAAACGCACCAGCGACAGGTTCATCTCGATGAGGGTGTTGCGCGCGTACTGGTACTCGTGCGTGCCCTCCTCAAGGACCTGGAGCCGGTCGAAGAACACCTTCGACAGGGCGCGGGCGTCCTGTGGCGCGACCTTCCCGGTCTCCTCGATCCAGGGCAGTGTGCCCGGGTCGGCTCCGGTGGTTCGCACGGACATGGCCGCCATGGTGTCGCCCTCCCTGCCGTCGGATGTGTCGATGCGCGCCTGCCCAGCAATACGGAGGTCATGCGTCCGGGCGCGCTCTTCTGCCGCAGGTCGAGTCCATGTCGATAAATCGTCGAACGGATGTCGACAAAGGGTCGGGCGGACACGAACGGAGCAGCGTTCGGCTCATGGCAGACTTGACCGGGGTGTTTCGGCCTGCGGTGACCAGTGGCCCGCAGGGACAGATGGCAGAGGATCGGCAATGACGGTGACAGAGGACAACCCGGAGTTCGCTCCCGGAATCGAAGAGTTCGGTGCCGGTATCGACCCGGAGCGACTGGCCGTCTGCCTGAGCGTGCTCGACGAACTCGACTCCATCGAGATCGACCACCCGGACGCCGTCGCCGTGCGCCGGGCCACCGCGGGCGTCTACCGCACGGTGAAGCAGCGCCGCCGCCAGGAGCGCCGGGCGGCGAAGACCGCGCACGACAAGGCCGTCACCGAAGCCACCGCGACCGGCTCCGCCGAGCGCATCGACGACGAGACCCAGGGCGTCCTGCCCTCGTCCTCGGCCGAGGCGGAGATCGCCGGGATACTCCAGCGGCCCCGGTCCTGCTACATCTGCAAGACCCGCTACGTCGAGGTGGACGCCTTCTACCACCAGCTCTGTCAGCGGTGCGCCAAGGAGAACCGGGCCCGGCGCGACGCCCGGACGGACCTCACGGGGCGCCGTGCGCTGCTCACCGGCGGCCGGGCGAAGATCGGTATGTACATCGCGCTGCGGCTGCTGCGCGACGGTGCGCACACCACCATCACCACCCGCTTCCCCAACGACGCGATCCGCCGCTTCAAGGCGATGCCGGACAGCGACGAGTGGATCCACCGGCTGAAGATCGTCGGCATCGACCTCCGTGACCCGGCCCAGGTCGTGGCTCTCGCCGACTCGGTCGCCGCCGAGGGGCCCCTGGACATCCTGATCAACAACGCCGCCCAGACCGTGCGCCGGTCCCCGCAGGCGTACAGCGAGCTGGTCGGTGCGGAATCGGCGCCGCTGCCCGCGGGCGAGCTGCCCGCGGCCGAGGTGATCGGCACCTTCGGCAGCGGCACCGTGGACCGGGTCGCCGCGCTGCCCGCCGCCCGCAGGGAGGGGCTCAGCGCGCAGGACGTCACCGAGCTCGCCCTGGTCACGGGCTCGGCCTCGCCGGCGCGCATCGCCGCCGGTACCGCGATCGACGCGGGCGGGCTCGTCCCGGACCTGCACGACACCAACAGCTGGATCCAGACGGTCGAGGAGGTCGAGCCGATCGAGCTCCTCGAAGTCCAGCTCTGCAACTCGACCGCGCCGTTCATCCTGATCAGCCGGCTCCGCCCGGCGATGGCGGCCACGGCCGCGAAGCGCGCGTACGTGGTGAACGTCTCCGCGATGGAGGGGGTCTTCAGCCGCGGTTACAAGGGCGCCGGCCACCCGCACACCAACATGGCCAAGGCCGCCCTGAACATGCTGACCCGCACCAGCGCCCAGGAGATGTTCGAGAAGGACGGCATCCTGATGACCGCCGTCGACACCGGATGGATCACGGACGAGCGTCCGCACCCCGACAAGATGCGCCTCGCCGAGGAGGGCTTCCACGCCCCTCTCGACCTGGTCGACGGTGCCGCCCGGGTCTACGACCCGATCGTGCGCGGGGAAGAGGGCGAAGAGCTGTACGGCTGCTTCCTCAAGGACTACGCGCCCGCGGGCTGGTGATCCGGGGCCGGTTCTCCCGGCCCCCGGATCCGCCGATGGCGGAAAGTGACCCAGGCCACACGTTCTGTCGAGCGCGATGACGCTCATTTGGTTACTCTGAAGTGAACGGACGGCACCGAGGGATCCACGAACCTTCCTCGACCGTCCTGGGACAGGCCTGCAACCAGGTCGTCGTCCCGCCCCATGCCGGCGCCACCGCGACCGAACTGTTCCTGCCCCTGCCCCCGAGGGCGGTCGGTCCACGGCCGAGAGGTCGCGCCGTAACTGTCCGGGGTTACGCGACACAGAGGAGTGCGCGGTGACACCAGAACTGACGAAGGACGAGAAGCGGCCCGCCGAAGGGCACGGAGAGCGGGCCGGACGGCCCGAGAAGCTCCGGAACATCGAGGTCTGGGCCAGGTCCGCACCCATCCGGCTGGCCGGCTACGAGGACGACCTCGCCGAGCCGCACATCCTGCCCGGCATCGACTGACAGTCGTAGCCGCACACCGCACCGCCGAGCCCCGGCTCCCGCACCCGCGGGGGACCGGGGCTCGGTGGTGCGAGAGGCCCGGCAGCCCGGGCCCGCGCGGCCGGTCCCGTCACCGGACCGCGCCGGCCAGGGCGGCCCCGGCGAAGGACAGTCCCACGCCCGCGCCGACGCTGACGCACAGGTAGGCGCCGGCCGCGGCGACGCGGCGTGCGGAGGCCAGGGCCAGCAGCTCGTACGAGAGCGTCGACCAGGTCGACAGGGCCCCGCAGAAACCGGTGGCCAGCAGCAGGTGGACCCGGGACCCCAGATCCCCCTCGGACGCCCCTTCGGCGACGAATCCGAGGATCAGCGCGGCGGCCGCGTTCGCCGCGAAGGTGCCCCAGGGGATGGCGGTGTGGACGCGGGACGTGACCGCGGCTCCGGTCAGATAGCGGAGCGGGGCGCCCACGAGACCGCCGGCCAGGACGAGCAGCCAGTCGAGCGTCATGCGGTCACCCCGTTGCCGCTCCGGCGGCCCAGCACCGCGCGCGTGGCGTACACGCCCGCGGTCACACCCGCGAGAGCCGCGACGACGGTCAGGACCAGGCAGCCGACCGCGTACCCGGGGGATCCCTCCTCGAACAGCCGGCGCACGTCGTCGGTGTAGTGGGAGAACGTGGTGAATCCGCCGAGCGCGCCGGTGCCCAGCAGTGGATTCAGCAGAGCCGGCGCACCGGTGAACCGTTCCTTGAGGGCCACCATCAGGATCCCCATCAGCAGACAGCCCACGGCGTTGATCAGCAGGACGGTCCAGGGGAAGGACGACTCCCCGTCCGGCCACAGGCGCTCCGCGCCGTAGCGTGCCCCGGCGCCGATGGCGCCGCCGACGGCCACGGCGGCGACCACGGGGCCCTGTCTGCCGGGGGAGTGATCGGGGTGAGCGTGTTCGCGCGAAGGGGATCTGAGGGACACCTGTGGACCGTACGGGGCGGCGATGGCGCCCCCGGCGTACCGACCGCGCGGGGCTGCGGGCCGTCACTCCTCCGGCGCAGCCATCCGGATTCTCCGGTGGGGCGAAAGTAAGCAAATGGGATATATCTATCATTGGCTGCCACCTCCGTTCCCCGGGTGGCTTCGCCGCCATGTTTCCCTGCTGAGTTACGGAGTTCCTCGTGCCCTCCGCCGAAGCGCGACAGCACCAGAGGTCGAAGGCACCGCAGCCGCTGGCCTACTTACTCGCCTCCGTGCGCGGAGTCGGTCAGGTGGATCTCCAGCCCGGCGCCTGGACGGGCGCCGTCATCCTTCTCGGACTGTGGGCGGCGGGCTGGGAGACCGGTCTCTTCGCCACCCTCGGCACACTGATCTCCACCGCCACCGCCTACGCCCTCGGCGTGGACCGCTCGGGCATCGCGCTGGGTCTCCAGGGGTACTGCGGCTGCCTCACCGGCATCGCCCTCGTCAGCTCGCTGGGCCACCATCCGGCCACCTATGTGCTCGCCGTCATCGGCGCCATCATGTGCACGCTCCTCATGGCGGCCCTCACCACACTGCTCGCCCCCTACGGACTGACCGCGCTCACCGCGCCGTTCTGCCTGGTCTCCGGAGTCATGGTGCTCGGAGCGCCCTCCTTCGGCCGGATCTGGCACGGTGACCCGGCACCCGTGTCCAGCACGACCAGCGGGGACACCGCACTGTCCTGGGACGACCTCTGGCACGGCTTCTTCACCAACGTCTCGCAGGTGTTCCTGGTCGACGACTGGTATGTCGGACTGATCATGCTCGTGGGCCTGGCCCTCGCCGGGGTCCGTGTGGTCCTGTTCGCCGTCGCGGGCAGTGCCGTCGGGATCTTCGCCGCCTGGGCGCTCGGAGCGCCCGCCGAACTGATCGCCAACGGGATCTACGGCTACAACGCGGTTCTCGTGGCCATCGCCGTCGGTGCGGTCCTGCTGGCCGGCACTGTCTGGAACGCGGTGTACGCGCTGTTCGGAGCCGCCGCCACCACCGGCCTGACGGCATCGCTGACCTCACTGTTCAAACCCTTCGGCGGCCATACCTTCACCTGGCCGTTCATCCTCACGACCTGGGTCCTCATGGCCGCCGTGCCGCTCCTGCCGCGCTTCCGCCCGAGCGACTGACCCCGCCCGTCCGCCCACGTGTTGCCGCACATCCCCGACGAGGAAGGTACCGACGATGAACCTCGCGCCTCGCGAGATCGACAAACTGCTCGTGTACGTCGTGGCCGACCTGGCCCGCAAACGCCAGGGCCGCGGTCTCAAGCTCAACTACAGCGAGTCGGTGGCACTGATCACCGAAGCCATCCTCGAAGCGGCCCGGGACGGAAGGAGCGTGGCCGACTGCATGGAACTCGGCCGCCATGTCGTTGGCGAGGACGACACGATGCCCGGCGTACGGGAGATGCTCGGCCTGCTCCAGGTCGAGGCGTCCTTCGTCGACGGCACGAAGCTCGTCTCCTGCCACGACCCCATCGGCGGCTGACCCCGGTGGCCGGGCGATGCCGGGTGATCGTTGTCTGCGGACACGAGGCCGCGTACGGGCGGGCCGTGGCGGACCTGACGGGTCCGGACGTGACCGTGGTGCCCGGCGGACGGGAGCTGTTCCGGTGTCTTGCGGAGCTGGGCCGCCGGGGGGAGGAGAGCTGTGTCGTACCGATGACGCTCGGGCGCGACCCCGAACTCGTCGCCGACACCGCCCGTACGCTCCGGGCGCTGCCCGCGAAGGACCGGGCGGGGACGGTCCTGGCCGAACCGTTCGGCACCGCGCAGCACCTCGTCGGCTGGCTGCGGGCCGCCGCGGGCCGGGTACCGGCCTCCGACGCGCTGCTCGTCACGGCACCTTCCGGGGATCCGTTCGAGGACGCCGAGCTGTACCGGGTCGCGAGTCTCGTGCGGCGCTACGGGAACCACCCGCTGGTCGAGGTGGCGTTCACCGGCGGTGACCCCGATCCCGCGCAGGGGGTGCGGCGCTGTCTGCTGCTGGGCGCCGCCCGGGTGGTGGTGCTGCCGGCGGCGTTCGCGGTGCCCGGGGTCCCGGAGGTGCCGGGCGCCCGGGTCACCGTCGCCGGCCCGCCGGTGTCGCGCTCCGCCCTGCTGCGGGTGCTCGCCGAACGGGTCTTTGACGCCCTGCGCCGACGCGAGCACGGCGACGACGGGATCGCCGCCGGACTGGGCGCCGCCGACCACCACGGCCACCACCACACCCACCCACCGGGCGAGGGCCACGAGCACGGCCACGAGCACGGCCACGAGCACGGTCAGGCACCCGGCCACAGCCATGGTCACGTCCATGTCCCCGCCCACGGCGGGGGCCGGCACGACGACAGCCACGAGCACCCGCATCAGCACCCGCACGCCCCCGGCGCGGGACACGTTCTCAGGAGCTCCGCATGACGTTCCGTCAGAAATACATCTACGGCAAGGACCCCGTCGAGATCAACGCGGGCCGCCGCACGGTGACGCTCACCGTCAGCAATACCGGCGACCGCGCGGTCCAGGTCGGCTCGCACTACCACTTCTTCGAGGTGAACTCCGCGCTGTCCTTCGACCGCCAGCAGGCGCTCGGCATGCACCTCAACATCCCGGCAGGCACCTCCGTACGCATCGAACCCGGCGGCACGCGCGAGGTCGAACTCTGCGCCTATGCCGGAACGGGCCGGCTCGTCGGCTTCAGCGGACTGCTCAACGGCAGCCTCGCCTCCCACCCCGCGAAGGTCGAGGCCGTGCGCAAGGCCATCGAGCAGGGCTTCCAGGGCGCCGAACAGCCCCCGAAGGCCGCGGTGGCGCCCCGCGCGAAGAGCCCGCGCAAGAACGCGAGCCCGAAGACCACGACCGGTGCCAAGAACGCGAAGGCCACGCCCGGCACCAGGAGCGTGAAGGCCGCTCCGAGCGCCAGGAGCGCGAAGGCCGCGGCAGGTGCCAAGGGCGGGAAGGCCGCCGCGGGCGCCAAGAACGCGAAATCCACGACCGGCGCCAAGAGCGCGAAGACCAAGAAGAAGGGTTCGCGCTGATGCCCATCCTGCCCCGCAAGCAGTACACCGACATGTTCGGCCCGACGGTCGGTGACCGGTTCCACCTCGCCGACACCAACCTCGTCGTCGAGGTCGAGAAGGACTTCAGCGAGGGCCAGTACGGCGACGAGGTCCTCTACGGCGGCGGAAAGACCATGCGTGACGGCATGGCGGCCTCCCCGCAGGCGACCAGCGGCCAGGGCGCGCTGGACACCGTCATCACCAATGTCGTGGTCATCGACCCCATGGTGGGCGTCGTCAAGTGCGACATCGGGATCAAGAACGGGATGATCGCCGGGATCGGCAAGTCCGGCAATCCGCAGACGCAGAACAACGTCGACCCGAACCTGGTCATCGGCCCGGGTACCGAGGCCATCGCGGGCGAGCACCTCATCGCCACCGCCGGGGCCATCGACAGCCACGTCCACCTGATCGCCCCGCAGCAGGCCGAACAGGCGCTGACCAACGGCATCACCACCCTCATCGGCGGTGGTACCGGTCCCTCGGACGGCACCAACGGCACCACGTGCACCCCCGGTCCCTACAACATCGCCCGTTTCCTCCAGGCTGCCGAGGCCTGGCCGGTGAACCTGGGCATCATGGGCAAGGGGAACGGCAGTCTGCCGGAGGCCCTCGACGAGCAGATCGAGGCCGGAGCCTGTGCCCTGAAGGTCCACGAGGACTGGGGTGCCACCCCGGCCGTCATCGACAACGCGCTCAATGTCGCGGACCGCTACGACGTCCAGGTGTCCATCCACACCGACAGCCTGAACGAGAGCGGCTTCTTCGAGGACACCCGCTCCGCGATCGACGGCCGCGCGATCCACACCTTCCACAGCGAGGGCGCGGGCGGCGGTCACGCCCCCGACATCATGCGAGTGGCCGGCGAGCCCAACATCCTGCCGTCCTCGACCAACCCGACGCTGCCCTACACCAAGAACTCCGTCGATGAACTCCTCGACATGGTCATGGTCTGTCACCACCTCAGCCATGACATCCCCGAGGACGTGTCCTTCGCCGACAGCCGGGTCCGCGCCGAGACGATCGCCGCCGAGTCGGTGCTCCACGACCTCGGCGTGATCAGCATGTTCTCCTCCGACTCCCAGGCCATGGGCCGGGTCGGTGAGTCGGTGACCCGCGCCTTCCAGACGGCGCACCACTGCAAGGACAAGCTGGGAATCCTGGAGGGCGACTCCGCCCGCAACGACAACCAGCGGGTCCTGCGCTATCTGGCGAAGGTCACCATCAACCCGGCCATCGCCACCGGTATCGCCGACCATGTGGGCTCCCTGGAGAAGGGGAAGATCGCCGACATCGTGCTCTGGCCCATCCACTCCTTCGGCGCCAAGCCGAAGATGGTCATCAAGGGCGGCATCATCTCCTGGGCGCAGATGGGCGACCCGAACGCCTCACTGCCCACTCCGCAGCCGGTCATCTACCGTCCGATGTTCGGGCAGTTCGGCAAGGCGCTGCCGGCCACCCATGTCACCTTCATGTCGCAGGCGGGCATCGCCGCGGGCGTCCCGGCGGAACTCGGCCTGGACCGCACGATCCTGCCGGTGCGCGGTACCCGCACGATCGGCAAGCACAACATGGTGCGCAACAACGCGCTGCCGGACATCCAGGTGGACCCGGAGACCTTCAAGGTCACCCTCGACGGCAAGGTCGCGACGATCGACCCGGCCGAGGAACTGCCCCTCAACCACCTGTTCTTCCTGGTCTAGGGCCTGAAACCCCGATGTACCTCAACGAGCGCGAGCATCCCGGCCGCCCGGCCGCCCCGGCACCGCCACCCGTGGTGCCGCCGGCCGGGCCCGCCGGGACCGGACCGGACCTCGCGGCGCTGCTGACCGGTCTCCAGCTGACCGATTCGGCCTTCCCGAGCGGCTTCTACACGCTGTCCCACAGCCTGGAGGGATACGCCCACGCGGGGGCCGTCGACGCCGCCACCCTGCCGTCGCTGCTGGAGGACCTGCTGGTGCACGGCGTCGGTCCGGCGGACGCCACCGCCCTCGCCCTCGCCCACCGGGCCGCGGCGTCGGGCGACCTGGACGCGGTGGCGGACATCGACGAGCATCTGTTCGCCACCAAACTGGGCCGGGAGATGCGCCAGGCGTCCACCCGGACCGGGCGGCAGCTCCTCGACCTGGGGGCGGAGGTCTTCGACCGGCCGTCGATCACCGCCTACTTCGACCGGGTCCGGCGCCGGGAGGCGCCCGGCACCCAGGCGGTCGCCGCCGGGGTCATCTACGCCGCGACCGGGGTCCCGGTCCGCCAGGCCGTCGCGGCCGACCTGTTCGCGTTCTGCGCCAGCTTCGCCGGTGCGGCCCTGCGGCTCAGGCTGACCGACCACCGGAAGGCCCAGACCCTGCTGCGGGGAGCCGCACCCGTCATCGAGCGTGTCGTCGAAGAGGCGCTGCGGCGCGAACTCGCCGATGTCGGCGCCACCGTCTTCGCCTCCGACGTCATGTCGGGCCGCCACGAACGCGCCGAGGCGCGCCTCTTCGCCAGCTGACCATCCACCCCACCGGACAAGGGAGCACCATGGACGACAACGTACTGAGGGTCGGCGTCGGCGGACCGGTCGGCTCGGGCAAGACCGCCCTCATCGAGGCGCTGGTGCCCGTGCTCATCGCCCGGGGCCACCGTCCCTCCGTCATCACCAATGACATCTACACCCAGGAGGACGCCCAGCACATCCGCCGCACGCTCGACGGGATCCTGGAACCGGAGCGGGTGGTCGGTGTCGAGACGGGCGCCTGTCCGCACACGGCCGTCCGCGACGACCCGACGATGAATCTGGCGGCGGGTGCCGAGATGCTGGAGCGGTTCCCGGACACCGACACGCTGTTGTACGAGTCCGGCGGCGACAACCTCACACTGACGTTCAGCCCGGCCCTCGTCGATCTCTTCCTGTTCGTCCTGGACACCGCCGAGGGCGAGAAGATGCCGCGTAAGCGGGGCCCCGGTATCACCGATTCCGATCTGCTCGTCATCAACAAGATCGATATCGCGAAGTATGTGCGCACGGACATCGGGATCATGGAGTCCGACGCCCACCGGGTCCGTGACAACCGCCCCGTCGTCCTCACCGACTGTCTCACCGGCATCGGTATCGAGGACATCGCGGGCTATCTGGAATCCCGCCGCAAGGTGCTGATCTGACATGCCGCCCGCCCCCGTACCCCCCATGGCGCCGCGGTCCGCCACGGACCGGCTCGCGCCGGGGTACTACACGGCGGCGCGCGTCCCCCCGGAGGTGGGGGAGCTGGCGTCCCTGCCCGATACGCTCGCCCCCGGCTCACCGGCGAAGGTCGGCATCCTGGACCTGGGCTTCGCCGTCCGGGGCGGGCGCACGGAGCTGGTCGAGCGCTACCAGAAGACGCCGTTGCAGATCATGCGGCCGTTGTGGATCGATCCGGCGCTGCCCGGGATGAGTTACGTGTATCTGATGGCCACCGGCGGCGGGATCGCCCAGGCCGACCGCTACCGGATGGACTTCCGCTGCGGCCCCGGCACCCAGGTGCATCTGACCACCCAGGCGGCGAGCAAGATCTTCCGGATGGAGCACGACTACGCGAGCCAGCGCGTGCACATCACGGCGGCGGAGGGCTCCTACGTCGAATACCTCCCCGACCCGCTGATCCCGTTCAGGGACGCCCGGTTCTACCAGCACACCGACGTGACCGTCGCGCCCGGTGCCACCGTCGTCCTCGGCGACACCGTCACCGCCGGGCGGCTCGCCCGCGGCGAGCGTCACGACTACCGGGTGCTCGCCACGGACCTGCGCATCCGCCGCCCCGACGGCACCCTGCTGGCCATCGACACCCTGCGGCTGGCGCCGGGCGGCGGCCGGGGCCGGGCGGAGGTCCTGGGGCCCGGGGTGTTCGCCGGGCACGATCATGTGGCCTCGCTCTATGTCGTCACCGACCGCAGACCCGCGGCCGAGGTCGCCGACACCCTGCACCACGCACTGGCGGAACGCGGACTGCTGTACGGCGTCAGCGTGCTGCCGCGGGAGTGCGGCGCCTGGGTACGGCTCCTCGACGACAGCCCGGTCCGGGTCGCCGCCGCGAAGGACGCCGCCTGGGACGCCGTACGCCGTCTGCTCACCGGCCACCCGGCCCCCGACCTGCGTAAAGCCTAGTCCGTCTCCGGAAGAACCCGCCCGGCCCACGAACGCTCCCACCCCCTCCCCCACGAGGTGTCCCTCGATGATCACCGCCCCCGCGCCGATGCCCCCCGCGTACGACTCCGGCGACACCGCCTGGCTGCTCGCCTCCACCGCGATGGTGCTGCTGATGACGCCGGGACTGGCGTTCTTCTACGGCGGTATGGTGCGCACCAAACACATCCTGATGATGATCAAGATGAGTTTCGCCGCGCTCGCCTTCGGCACCATCGTCTGGTGGGTGATCGGCTACACACTCGCCTTCGGCCCCGATGTCGGAGGAGCGGGAGTGATCGGCGATCTCGACCATGTGTTCATGCGCGGGATCGAACTGAACACCCTCACCGGTCACATCCCCACGTACGTCTACAGCACCTTCCAGATGGGCTTCGCCATCATCACCGTCGCGCTGATCAGCGGCTCGATCGCCGACCGCGCCACGATGAAGGGCTGGCTCGTCTTCGTCGTCCTGTGGCTGCTCATCGTCTACATCCCGGTCGCGCACTGGGTGTTCGACCAGGACGGCTGGATCGTGAAGCATCTGGGGGCACTCGACTTCGCCGGCGGTCTGCCGGTGGAGCTGAATTCCGGTGTCGCGGGGCTCGCGGTGGCACTGGTACTGCGCGCACCGCGCGACTTCGCACGCCGCGAGGAGCAGCCGAACAACATCCCGCTCGTCGTCGTCGGTGTCGCACTCCTCTGGTTCGGGTGGTTCGGCTTCAACTCCGGCTCCGCGCTCTCCGACCAGGGCACCGCGGCGGCCGCCTTCCTGAACACCCAGCTCGGCGCGGCGGGTGCCATGGTCATTTGGCCGCTGGTGGAGAGGTGGCGCACCGGCCGGGTCACCACCATGGGTGTCGTCTCCTCCGCCGTCGCGGGCATGGTCGCCATCACCCCGGCCTGCGGGGAGATCAACACCCTCGGAGCCGTCATCACCGGTCTGGTCGTCGGCGCCGTCTGCGCCTTCGCCATCACGCTGAAGTACCGCTTCGGCGTGGACGACACCCTGGACGTCGTCGGTGTGCACGGGGTGGGCGGTCTGATCGGTCTGATCATGGTCGGGCTGTTCGCCACCGCGCGGATCAGCGGCAAGGAGGGGCTGTTCTACGGCGGCGGCTGGGGGCTGCTGGGCAAGCAGCTCGTCGCCATCGTCTCGGTGATCGCGTTCTCCTTCGTCCTCACCTGGATCATCGCGAAGGCGGTGGACCTGACCGTCGGATTCCGTGCCCGCGACGAGTACGGCAGTGTGCCGGGCGAAGAGGTGGAGCGGGCCTACGACTTCCGGACCGCCGAGCGGCTGGGCGCGCTGGTCCAGGGCAGGGAAGGCACCAGCGACTCCGAACTCGTGGAGCAGATCGGCCGGTTGCTGAAGTCCCGCGAGGATGCCAAGTAGCGCGGACGGCCGAGCGCCCGGAAGCGGGCGGCAGGGGACCGGGAGCGCGTGTCCGGGCCGGTGGCAGGCCCCGGCCCGGACGCGTCATGTCGTCGGCGACCGGATGACGCTCCTCGGGGACGACCGGCCGCTCAGCCGGCGCACCACGGGCGGCCCACTCGTGATCGATGTGCCCGCGGCGGCGCGCCGGACGGGGGAGCGCGCCTGGGTGTTCACGGTCGCCTGGTCGTCCTGCGCGGCACCGGCCGGGCCATCGGCCGCATGAACTCCCGTACGTAGGTCCGGTGCCACCAGCGTCCGGTGGCCCGCAGTTCGCGCCAGTCGGTGTACCGGTAGTGGTACACCCTGGCGCGGACGTGCGCGGGCGGTGTGCCGGGGAACGGATTGTGCCGCAGCAGCCGGAGCGTGTCGCGGTCGTTCCTCAGGAGCCGCTCGGCGAACGGCCCGAACCACGGACGGGCGTAGGCGGGGGAGAGGGCCGCGAACCACATCATCCAGTCGAGCCGCAGGTGATAGGGGGCGAACTGCCGTGCCGCACGGCGCGGATCGCCCGGCTTGCCGCGGAAGCCGTACTCCCGCCAGTGCGCCCCGTCGTGGGCGACCGGATCGGCCGTCCCCTCCACCACGACTTCGAGCCGGAGCCTGCTGATGCTGCCGAACGCCCCGTAGGTATTGACCAGATGCAGGGGATCGAAGGACCGGTTCATCACCTGACGGCGGGAGAGCAGATTGCGCGCCGGGCGGTAGCTGAGGACCAGGATCAGCGCGGTGACCGCGATGACGGCCACCTCGTACCAGAGCGGCGGCGCCGACAGCGCGGGAGGCCGGCCGCCGATCGGACGCCAGTCGACCGCGGAGAGGGCGAGAGTGATCGTCAGCCAGTTCAGCCAGGCGAAGTTCCCGGACAGGACCAGCCACAGCTGGGTGATGACCATCAGCCCCGCGGCCGCGCTCGCCACCGGCTGCGGGGTGAACAGGAGGAAGGGGACCAGAAGCTGGGTGACATGGTTGGCGGCCGCCTCGACCCTGTGCACCGGTCTCGGCAGACGGTGGAAGAACCAGCTCAGCGGCCCCGGCATCGGCTGGGTCTCGTGGTGGAAGTCCAGACAGGTCAGCCGCCGCCAGCACGCGTCGCCCCGGATCTTGATGAGCCCGGCACCGAACTCCACCCGGAAGAGCAGCCAGCGCAGCAGCCACAGCACCAGCACCGGCGGCGTGGTGTCCCCGGTACCGAGAAAGACGGCGAGGAACCCCGTCTCCAGCAGCAGGGACTCCCAGCCGAAGCCGTACCAGACCTGGCCGACCTGGACGATCGACAGGTACAGCACCCATGGCAGAGCCCAGAGCAGCATCCCGCCCCACAGCGGAAGGTGTCCGTCGAGTCCGGCGATCAGGGCCACCGAGATGGCGCAGCCGCTCCAGGCGACGGCGGCGAAGAACCGGTCGGAGTAGTGGAGCCGGAAGAGACCGGGAGCCTCCCGCCAGTGAGTGCGCCGCAGCAGCTCCGGTACGGGCAGCATGCCGCGCTCGCCGATCAGCGCACGGAACTGGAGCGCGGCGGCGAGGAAGGCGACCAGATAGACCACGGCCAGTGCCCGCTGGAAGATCAGCCTGCTGAGCCAGTAGCCGTCTGCGGTGAACCACTCCATCCCTCCCAGTATCGGCCAGGGTTCAGCTCACGGCCACGATTCGGCGCAGGGTCCGGCCCAGCCTCCGCGCGTACCAGAGCTGTACGGGCGGCACGAGCGGCCCGGCGAGCCGGGCGTACCAGCTCGCCGGGCGGGAGAACGCCATGACCGTGAACCAGACCGTGCCGTCGTCCGCCAGATCCACCACGAAACACTCCTCGCCGCGTTCGGGATGCCGCTCCAGCGTCCCGTAGCCGAAGCCGGTGCGGTCCTTCTCGTACGCGGTCCAGACCACCTCGCACGGGGCGGTGAACCGGACGGGGCCGAGCCCCAGCGACACCTGGACGCCGCCGCCCGCCTCCGCCCGTGCCGCCGAGGCGTTCACCCGGGCGCCCGAGGTGCGGTGCATCCGCCACTCCGTGACCGCGGCGCCCGCGGCCCGGAAGTCGGACCGGCCCCGGCCCACCCGGGTGCGGTGGTGGAGATGGTGGTAGCCGCTCGGGAGCGGGCCGAGCCGGGTGGCCCCGACCTCCGGGTAGGTGAACGTCGTCATGCGGTCCCGCCTTCCGGGTGGGCGGCGCCCCGGACACGGCGCCGGGCAGCCCCTTTGAACATGTTCAACAGCTGGGTCGAGAGTAGGGCTTTCCTTGAACGCGTTCAAGACGCTGGGTGGTACGTCGTGTGCGCCATGTGCCCCATGCCGGCTTGCGGGCGGGCGTGACGTGCCCAAGAGATGGGAGTCGCCCATCCGCCCGATGTGAACAGGCAGGTCGACGTGGCCAGACAGACTGACACAGGCCGGCAGGCGCCGCCCGGTCCGGCCTCCCGGCATCTGCGGCGCGCGATGCTCGCCGCGCTGTCCGCCGGAGTCCTGTTCGCCGCGGGCTGCGGCGACGGCGGCGACGGGGCGGCGCGCGGTACCCCCGGCACCGCCGAGGCCGCGGAGGTCCTTCTCCAGCCGGTGGCGGTGGCGGGACCGGCTCCGTTCACCGGGTCGACGGCGAGGCCCGCGCCCGCGCCGTCCGTCACCGCGAAGTCGACCGCCAGGCCCCCGGGCGACGTCCGGAGGGCGCGGGCCGTGTCCGGGGCGGCCCCGGGACTCTACGGCGGCACCCGCTCCGCCGCGGCCTGCGACGTCGAACAGCAGATCCGCTTCCTGACCACCGACCGGGCCAAGGGGCGCGCCTTCGCCGGGGCCGCGGGCATCGAGCCGGTACAGATCCCCGGGTACCTGAGATCGCTGACCCCCGTCGTTCTGCGGGCCGATGTCCAGGTGACCAGCCACGGCTACGAGGCGGGCGCGGCCACCAGCTTCCAGTCCCTGCTCCAGTCGGGCACCGCCGTCATGGTCGACAGCAGGGGCCTGCCGCGGGTCCGCTGCGCCTGCGGCAACCCGCTGGACCCGCCCGTCGTCGCGAAGGGCCGGGTCGCGCACCGCGGCGAGCCCTGGGCGGGCCACGACCCGTCCCGGGTCACGGTCATCCGCTCCAGCGCGCAGGTGATCACCCATCTGGTCATCGTCGATGTCGCGGACAACACCTGGATCGAGCGGCCCATGGGTGACGGCGGAGGCCGGGACAAGGTTCCGGACGTCCCGCCGCCGTTCGAGCCGGGCGACGACATCCTGCCACCGTCGCGCCCGGCGGACCCGTCCGGTTCCGCCGACCCCACGCCCTCCGGCGGGACGGGGCGTACGGACTGTCCGGCGCCGGCCCGGCCGGGCCGTGACGCAGGGACCGCGGCACCCACGGGATGCCCGACGGGCGGTGACGGCGACCCGGACCGGGACCCCGTGACGCCCGGCATGCCCACGGACACCCCCACCGACCTGCCGCCCGACGGCCCCGGTGACCCCGACCCCGGCCACCCGGCCGATCCCGTCCACCCGGACGGGTACCCGGACGGACCGGCCCCGGTCCTTCCCGACGGACCCGCCGAGCCGGCCGCCCCCGAGCCCTTCGCGGGCTGAGCGGGGCCGGGTGCGGGTGCGGGGCGGGTGCGGCGGCGGGCTGCGGGCGAGGGTGGGGAGCAGGGGCGTGGGAACGCTCGAAGAATCGGACAAATGATGGCAGAGTGACCCACATGGATGATCGGGTAGCGGGTGCCCTGTCACTCCCCGACGACTGGCCCGCCCACCCGGACCTCAGCCTCGCCCTGAACCGTATGGGCAGCTTCGACTGGGATCTGGACAGCGGCCTGATGCACATGGACCGGCCCGCCCTCGACGTGTTCGACCTGAGCCCCGAGGAGTACGACGACCGGCCGGAGTCGCTCGCCGTGCGCGTACCGACGGACGAGGGCATCCGGCTGGACAGCATGGTCTCGCAGGCGCTGAAGAGCGGGTCCGCCAACTACGGCGTGTACTTCCGTATCCAGCGGCGCGACGGGACCCTGCGCTGGACCCATACCCAGGGCTTCGTCCGGCGGGACCCCACCGGCCGGCCCCGTCGCATCATCGGAATCGTCCGCGACGCCACCCAGGAGCTGGCCGACTCGACCGCCCGGCTGGAAGTGGACCAGGACCGCCGGCGCCGCACCAGTCTGGTGGAGGGCACCACGGCGGCCCTGGCGCACGCCCGTACCGTCAAGGACGTCATCGACGTGCTCAACAACTCCCAGGGGCTCGCGCACCTCGGTGCGACCAGCCTCGTCGTGGGGCTGCTGGAGGCGGGGCGCATCCATCTCGTGGCCGACGGGCCCGACGGGGCGTATGTGCCGGGCACCCGGTACACCCGGACGGACGAGCCGTACCCCATGAGTGAGGTGGTCCGCACGCTCACGCCGCGCTTCATCGAGTCCGCCGAGGACTTCGCCGCCTCGTACCCCCTCCTGTGGCCCAGCATCAGCCACCTCGGCATCACCTCCGCCGCCTATCTGCCACTGATCGCCCAGGCCCGCCCGATCGGCGCCCTCGGGCTGCTCTACGGGGACAAGGAGGGCTTCACCGCCGATGAACGCAATCTGATGGTGGCGCTCGGCAGCTCGATCGCGCAGAGCCTCCAGCGCGCGATGCTCTACGAGCAGGAGCACGACCTCGCCGAGGGGCTCCAGCAGGCGATGCTGCCGCGCCGTATCCCCGAGGTGCCCGGGGCGCAGGTCGCCGTCCGCTACCGCTCGGCCCGCCTGGCGCGCGACATCGGCGGCGACTGGTACGACATCATTCCGCTGCCCGGCGGCCGGGTCGGCGCCGTCATCGGAGACGTACAGGGCCATGACACCCACGCGGCGGCCGTCATGGGGCAGCTCCGGATCGTGCTGCGCGCCTACGCGGCCGAGGGGCACAGCCCGGCCACCGTGATGGCGCGGGCCTCCGTCTTCCTCCATGAGCTCGACACCGACCGGTTCGCCACCTGCAGTTACGCCGAGGCCGATCTGACCACCGGAGTCGTGCAACTGGTCCGGGCCGGGCACGTCGACCCGCTGGTGCGGGACGCGGACGGCAGCTGCCGCAGACTGCCGGTCGAGGGCGGGCTGCCGCTCGGCCTCTCGGCCGAGTTCGGCCGGCTGGAGTACCCGGTCAGCACCGTCGAGCTGGACCCCGGCCAGACGCTGGTGCTCTACACCGACGGCCTGGTGGAAATGCCGGGTACCGATCTGGACGAGGGCATGCAGCTGCTGACCGCCATGGTGACGAACGGCCCGCAGCACCTGCAGACGCTGGCCGACCAGCTCTGCGAAGCCGTCGACGAACGGGGCGGCGAGGACGATGTCGCGGTGCTGCTCCTGCGCCGCAGGGCCGCCGACGCACCGCAGCCCGGCGGCCGGCTCCAGCAGCACGTCGCGCAGAACGACCCGGAGGCGCTGAGCTCCTCCCGGCACATGCTCAGGGCGGCGGTACGGGCATGGGGTGCCAAGGACCGCGCGGACGAGATCGAACTGGCCGCCGACGAGCTGATCACCAACGCGCTGATGCACACCGACGGCGGGGCCATCGTCACGATCCGGGTCCTCGCCGGGCCCGAGCGGCGGCTGCGCGTCGATGTCGAGGACCGCTCCAGCGCTCTGCCGCGGCGCAGGGACGCGGGGGAGTCGGGAGTCTCCGGGCGCGGCCTGATGCTCGTGGACCGGCTGGCCGACGTCTGGGGCGTGGAGTCCCGGGGCAACGGCAAGTGCGTGTGGTGCGAGTTCCTCATCCCTGAGCGGCTGTGAGGCGGCGTCCCGTGAGCCGCTGAGGCACCTCGCCCAAGAGGCCCGGCCCGCGTGCGCGTGACGGGTCCCCGGCGGAGAATGATCCGTACTGCAAGGTAACAATACGTAACAAGTCTGTCCTTGACCGTAATCGACCGCAAGGGATTGACTGCGGCCGTACGGCGGTTCTGCCTTCGATGACATGAGGACCCGTTGGGCACCGAGCTTCTGGCCCCTCTCGATCTGGCTTTCTGGCACTTCGAATCCGCGTCCCACCCGATGCATCTCGGCGCGCTCGCCGTCTTCTCGCCGTCCCCCGGCGTCACCCCGCAGGACATCCTGGGGCTGCTCGGCGACCGGGCCGCCGCGATTCCCCGGCTGAGGATGTGCGTACGGGACGTGCTGCTGCCGGTCGGCGGCTGCGCCTGGGCCGTGGACAAGAACTTCGATGTCCACCGCCACGTCAGGCGGCTGGTCCTGGCC
Organism: Streptomyces sp. NBC_00654; assembly: GCF_026341775.1. Lineage (NCBI taxonomy): Bacteria > Bacillati > Actinomycetota > Actinomycetes > Kitasatosporales > Streptomycetaceae > Streptomyces > Streptomyces sp. NBC_00654. The sequence goes on from NZ_JAPEOB010000001.1 coordinate 3,620,585, forward strand.
GAGGGCGACTTCATGGAGCAGACGACCCGGCTGGCCGGGGAGCTGATGGAGCAGCCGCTCGGAAGGGGGCTGCCGCCCTGGCGGATGTACCTCATCGGGGGTGCCGGCGGCGGGCCGTTCGCCGTACTGGTGAAGCTGCACCACGCGCTCGCCGACGGGATGCGCGCCGTCGCCATCGGCGCCGGGATCTTCGACGAGATCGCGGCCGTCACCGGCGGCCGGGGCGCGGCCCGCCGCGCCCCCGTACCGCCGCGCTCGTGGCTGCCGGACCCCCGTGACGTGGTGGGTACGGCGCTGGGGCGGATCGGTGAGGTCGGCCGGGCGCTCGGCGTGGGAGCCTCCGTCGTCCGGGCGGGGCGCTTCGGTCCGCGGGGTGCGACCGCGCTCACCGCGCCCTCCAGCGGCACCCGGCGGATCGCCACCGCGGAGCTCGACGCCGCCGCGGTCCGACGGATCCGCCGGGCCGAGGGCGGCACGGCCAACGACGTCCTGCTCGCCGTGGTGGCCGGGGCGCTGCGGCGCTGGATGCTGGAGCGAGGCGAGCCGCTGCCCGCCGGTGATCCGCGTGCCCTGGTGCCCGTCTCCCGGCGGCGGCCGGGCGGTGCGGCGGTGACCGGCAACCTGCTCTCCGGATACCTCCTCGGCCTGCCGGTCGGCGAGTCCGACGGCCGTGAGCGGCTTCGCGCGGTCCGCACCGCCATGGACCGCAACAAGGCGGCGGGACCGCTGAAGGGCGCGGGCGCCGTCGCCGTACTCGCCGATCGGCTGCCGCCCCTGGCCCACCGGCTCGGGGCGCCGCTGGCCGCCGGTGCCGCGCGGATGCTGTTCGACGTTCTGGTGACCAGCGTGCCGCTGCCGCGCTCCGCGCTCTCGCTCGGCGGCTGCCCCCTGCGCGCGCTCTACCCGATGGCCCCGCTGGCCCGGGGGCAGTCCCTCGCCGTGGCGCTGTCCACCTACGGAGGGCGGGTGCAGGTCGGGCTGGTGGCCGACGGCAAGGCGCTCTCGGACCTCGACCGGCTGGCGGCCGCGGTCCAGGAGGAGTTCGGGGAGCTGTACGCGCTGACGGTCACCTCGCGGACCGCGGCGCTCGGCGGCGGGGAAAGCGCGTGATAGGTCGGACAGATCGCTGAAGATCTGTCCGCATTCCTGGTGATGGCTCCTGCCGGGAGTGTTGACGCGCCCAAGTGATCCGATGAATATTCGCTCTGTACATCAAAGTGATCATCGGGGAGGGCGGCGGATCCATGCGGCGCAACAGGCTCGGACGCAGTGCGGTCGAGATCACCGAACTGTCCTTCGGGGCAGCGGCCATCGGCAATCTCTTCACCGCAGTCACCCCGGAACAGGCCGCTGCCGCCGTCGACGCGGCCTGGGACGAGGGCATCCGCTACTTCGACACCGCGCCGCACTACGGCCTCGGCCTCTCAGAACGGCGGCTCGGCGAAGCCCTGCGCACCCGGCCCCGCGACGCGTACACGGTCTCGACCAAGGTGGGGCGGATCCTCGAACCGCTGCCCGCGGGTGACAGGCCCGCCGGCGACGGGCTCTCCGAAGGGTTCGCCGTACCCGCCACCCACCGGCGCCGCTGGGACTTCAGCGCCGACGGCGTCCGCCGGAGCATCGAGGACAGCCTCGAACGGCTCGGCCTCGACCGCGTCGACATCGTCTATCTGCACGACCCCGACGACCACGGGGAAGCGGCGTTCCGCGAGGCGTACCCGGAGCTGGAGCGGCTGCGCGCCGAGGGCGTCGTCGGGGCGATCGGCGCCGGGATGAACCAGACCGCCATGCTCACCCGGTTCCTGCGCGACACCGACGTCGACACCGTCCTGTGCGCGGGCCGCTACACCCTTCTCGACCGGAGCGCCCTGACCGCCCTGCTGCCCGAGGCCGCCGCCCGCGGCAGGAGCGTCGTCGTCGGCGGCGTCTTCAACTCCGGACTCCTCGCCGACCCGCGCCCCGGCGCGCGGTACGACTACGCCGCCGCCCCTCCGGCCCTGCTCGACCGGGCCCTGCGGATGAGGGCCGTCGCCGAGGGGCACGGTGTGCCGCTGCGCGCCGCGGCCCTGCACTTCCCCCTCGCCCACCCCGCCGTCGCCGGAGTGCTCGTCGGTACGCGTTCCCCGGACGAGGTCCACGACGCCGCCGCCCTGCTGCGCGGCGGCATCCCGGACGGGCTCTGGGACGACCTGCGCGCCGAAGGACTGCTGATGACGGACGGACACGAGGACGGGAACTGACATGAGGGTCGCTCTGCACACCAAGGTCCGCGCCGACCGCATCGAGGAGTACGAGGCCGCGCACCGCGAAGTCCCGGCGGAACTCACCCGCGCCATCAGGGCGGCGGGCGCCACCTCCTGGACCATCTGGCGAAGCGGCACCGATCTCTTCCACCTCGTCGAGTGCGCGGACTACGCCCGGCTCCTGGCGGAACTGGAGCAGCTCCCCGTCAACGTCGCCTGGCAGGCCCGGATGGACCAGCTGCTCGACGTCTCCCACGACTACTCGGCGGACGGCGCCGGGGCCGGACTGCCCGTCGCCTGGGAGCTGTGAGCATGACCGCTCCCGTACCCCCCGCGCTTCCCCTGCCTGCGGTCGACTCCCACCACCACGTCTGGGACCTCGCCGTGCGTGACCAGGACTGGATCACCGGCGAGGAACTGGCCCCCATCCGGCGCACCTTCACCCTCGCCGACCTGGAACCCGAGGCCCGCGCCGCGGGGGTGTACGCCACCGTCCTCGTGCAGACCGTCACCGTCGCCGAGGAGACCCCCGAATTCCTCGCCCTCGCCGACGGCAGCGACCTGGTCGCGGGCGTCGTCGGCTGGAGCGACCTCACCGACCCCGGGATCGCCGGCACCCTCGCAGCCCTGCGCGCCCTGCCCGGCGGCGACCGCCTCGTCGGCCTGCGCCACCAGGTCCAGGGCGAACCCGACCCCGAGTGGCTGCTGCGGCCCGACGTGCTGCGCGGGCTCGCCGCCGTCGCCGACGCCGGACTCGTCTACGACCTCATCCTCCGGCCGCACCAGCTGCCCGCCGCCACGAGGGCCGCCGAACTGCTCCCCGCACTCACCTTCGTACTCGACCACGGGGGCAAACCGCCCATCGCCGCCCGGCGCGTCCACCCGTGGTCCGAGGACCTCGGGGCCCTGGCAGCCCTCCCCAACACCGTCTGCAAGCTCTCCGGTCTGGTCACCGAGGCCGACCCGCGCACCTGGACGGTCCAGGACCTGCGCCCGTACACCGCCACGCTCCTGGACGCCTTCGGACCGGACCGGCTGATGTTCGGCTCGGACTGGCCGGTGTGCCGCCTCGCGGCGGGGTACGCGGAGGTCGTCGACACCGCACACACACTCACCTCCCACCTCACCGAGGACGAGCGGCGGGCCGTGTTCGCGGGGACCGCCACCCGCGTCTACGGACTCGGCTGACCCGTCCACGGCCGCAGCCGCCCGGCCGCCGCTGGAGAGGCACCCGTCACCGGCCTGCGGCAGGCTGGGGGACATGCCCGAACTGCCGGAAGTCGAAGCCCTGCGGGTCTTCCTCGACGACCACCTCGTCGGCAAGGAGATCGCCCGCGTCCTGCCGCTCGCGATCAGCGTCCTCAAGACGTACGACCCACCGCTGACCGCCCTGACCGGCGGCACCGTCACCGCCGTGGACCGGCACGGCAAGTTCCTGGACATCGAGGTGGGGCCGCTGCACCTGGTCACCCATCTCGCGCGGGCCGGCTGGCTCCGGTGGCAGGACAGCTTCCCGGCCACGCCGCCCCGGCCCGGGAAGGGCCCCCTCGCGCTGCGCACCGTCCTGAGCGGCGGCGACGGCTTCGACCTCACCGAGATGGGCACCACCAAACGCCTCTCCGTCCACCTGGTGCACGATCCCGCCGAGATCCCCGGCGTCGCCCGTCTGGGGCCCGACCCGCTCGCCGGCTCCTTCGACCGTGACACGTTCGCGGCCCTGCTCGGCGGGGAACGCCGCCGGATCAAGGGCGCCCTGCGCGACCAGTCCCTCATCGCGGGCATCGGCAACGCCTACAGCGACGAGATCCTGCACGTCGCGAAGATGTCCCCGTTCAAACCCACCACCGGCCTCGGCGAGGACGACATCACCCGGCTGTACACCGCGCTGCGCACCACCCTCGGCGATGCCGTCGCCCGCTCCAGCGGACTCACCGCCGGAAAGCTCAAGGCCGAGAAGAAGAGCGGCATGCGGGTCCACGGCCGCACCGGCCTGCCCTGCCCGGTCTGCGGCGACACCATCCTCGAAGTCTCCTTCCGCGACTCCTCCCTCCAGTACTGCCCCACCTGCCAGACCGGCGGCAGACCGCTCGCCGACCGCCGGCTGTCCAGGCTCCTCAAATAGCGGGAAGAAGCCCGTCAGCACTCGTGCCGACACCGCCCCGCAGCACCTACACTCCGGCCTCATGCTGCGCGTACTCGCCGTCGACGACGAACAACCCGCCCTGGAGGAACTCCTCTACCTCCTGCGCGCCGATCCCCGCATCCGCAGCGCCGAGGGCGCGGGCGGAGCCACCGAGGCGCTGCGCCGCATCGGCGGCGCCGTGGACGCGGGCCCCGAGGACCCGAACGCCATCGACGTCGTCTTCCTCGACATCCACATGGCGGGCCTCACCGGACTCGACGTCGCCCAGCTGCTGGCCGGATTCGCCGCGCCCCCGCTCATCGTCTTCGTCACCGCCCACGAGGGCTTCGCCGTCCACGCCTTCGACCTGAAGGCCGTCGACTACGTCCTCAAGCCCGTCCGCCGCGAACGACTCGCCGAAGCCGTGCGGCGCGTCGCCGAACAGGTCCAGGACCGCTCCGCACCCGTCCACGACATCGCCGCGGACCAGATCCCGGTCGAACTCGGCGGCGTCATACGCTTCGTCCCCGTCGACGACATCGCGTACGCCGAGGCGCAGGGCGACTACGCCCGGCTGCACACCGCCACCGGCAGCCATCTCGTGCGCATCCCGCTGACCACCCTGGAGGAACGCTGGCGCTCCCGAGGCTTCGTCCGTATCCACCGCCGGCATCTCGTGGCGCTCGGCCGCATCGACGAACTCCGGCTGGACGCCGGCAGCATGAGTGTGCGCATCGGAGACGCCGAGCTGGCCGTCAGCCGCCGCCACACCCGCTCCCTGCGCGATCTCCTGATGCGCCAGACCAGCCGCTGACCTGGACCTCCGCGGCCGGAGACCTTCCCAGCGGGACAGGGCCGCGCCTACACTCCCAGCTCATGTCCGCAGAGCCCACCCCCCGGCGCGAAGTGGTCACGGGGGAGCCTCGGCGGGTCCGTCCGCTGCCCCGCTACCGCACCCAGTCGGAGATCGACGAGCAGACCGCCCTCGGCGGTGCCTATGTGCGCTCGCTGATGCGCAGCCAGCTCCGTGCCGCGATCACCGCCTTCGCGGTGCTCGCCCTCGTCGCGGGGACCCTGCCGCTCGTCTTCGCCGCGCTCAGGAGTTCCGCGCTCGTCTGGGCGGTGCTCGGCTTCGCCGCCTACCCGCCGCTCACCCTGACCGCCTGGTGGTACGTCCGCCGGGCCGAACGCAACGAGCGCGACTTCGCCAGGCTCGTGGAAGGCCGCCCCGCACCGTGAGCGAACCCGACCACATGGCGTCGTGGGCGGCGGTCGCTCTCGTCGTCCTCGCCACCGTCCTCGTCGGCGGATTCGGGCTGCGCATCTCCCGCACCACGTCCGACTTCTATGTCGCCTCACGCACCGTACGGCCCCGCCTCAACGCCGCCGCGATCAGCGGTGAGTACCTCTCCGCCGCCTCCTTCCTCGGCGTCGCGGGCCTGGTCCTCGTGCACGGCCCCGACATGCTCTGGTACCCGGTCGGATACACCGCCGGGTATCTCGTGCTCCTGGTGTTCGTCGCCGCGCCGCTGCGCCGCTCGGGGGCGTACACCCTGCCCGACTTCGCCGAAGGACGGCTCGAATCGCGGCAGGTGCGCCGACTGGTCAGCGTGTTCGTGGTCGGCGCGGGCTGGCTGTACCTCGTGCCGCAGCTCCAGGGCGCCGGGCTCACCCTGAAGATCCTGACCGGTGCGCCCGGCTGGCTCGGTGATGTCCTCGTCGCCTCCGTCGTGGTGATAGCGGTCGCGGCGGGCGGCATGCGCTCCATCACCTTCGTCCAGGTGTTCCAGTACTGGCTGAAACTCACCGCGCTCCTCGTCCCCGCGGTCTTCCTCGTACTGGCCTGGCGCGGCGACGGTCAGCCGCGGGTCTCCTTCGGCGATCAGCTCCCGGTCTTCCGCGCCGACCACCCGCTGTACGCGACCTACGGGCTGATCGTGGCGACGTTCCTCGGCACCATGGGGCTGCCCCATGTCGTGGTCCGCTTCTACACCAGCCCCAACGGCCGCGACGCCCGCCGCACCACGGTCGCCGTGCTCGCGCTGGTCGGCGCGTTCTATCTGCTGCCGCCCGTCTACGGTGCGCTGGGCAGGCTGTACGCCCCCGAACTCCGGCACGGCGGGGACGCGGACGCCGCGGTGCTGCTGCTGCCCGCCCGGGTCATCGGCGGGCTCGGCGGCGATCTGCTCGGCGCGCTGATCGCGGGCGGCGCCTTCGCCGCGTTCCTGTCCACCGCCTCGGGGCTCACCATGGCCGTCGCCGGCGTCATCACCCAGGACGTCCTGCCCTCGCGCGGCGTACGGCACTTCAGGCTGGCCACCGTGCTCGCCATCGCGGTCCCGCTGGGCGGTTCGCTGCTGGTCAGCCGGGTGCCGGTGGCCGATGCGGTGGGCATGGCCTTCGCGGTGTCCGCGTCCTCCTTCTGCCCGCTGCTCGTCCTCGGCATCTGGTGGCGCCGGCTCACCCCGCCCGGAGCGGTGGCCGGACTGCTGCTCGGGGGCGGCTCGGCGCTGCTGGCGGTCGCCATCACGGTCAGCGGTGCGGTGCGGCCGCCCGGCTGGCCGCACGCGCTGCTCGCCTGGCCCGCCGTGTGGTCCGTGCCGGTCGGCTTCCTCGCGATGATCCTGGTCTCGCTCGCCACCCCGGGCCGGATACCCCCGGGCACCAACGCCGCCATGACCCGCTTCCATCTGCCGGAAGCGCTCACCTCCGGGAGGGAGCGATGACCGGGGCGGGGATCGCCGTACTCGCCGTGCTGGCGGCGCTGCTGACCGGTGCGGGCTTCCTGCTCGGGCGCCGCACGGCCCGCCCCGTACGCCCCAGCGACGTCGGCACGCCCGTCGAGCACGCCACGTTCGAGACCCTGCACACCGCCTCCCTCGCGGCGCCGCCGCTGCGGGCAGGTCTCACCGAGGAGAGCGCCCGCCGGTCGGCCCGCCGGCTGCGCTCGCTGCTGGGCACCGACGCGCTCTGCCTCACCGACCGCGACCGGGTCCTGGTCTGGGACGGCGCGGGACACCACCACGGCAAGGACGTGATGGACCACGTCCGGGGCCTGCTGGACAGCGGCCGCGACACCGCCTTCCACAGCGGCTGCGGCGACATCGACTGCCCGCTGCGATGGGCCGTCGCCGTCCCGCTCACCGTCGACCACCGGGTCCTGGGCGCGCTGGTCGCCTACGCGCCGCGCGAGTCGGCGGTACTGGCCAGGGCCGCGGGAGAGGTGGCGCGCTGGGTCTGCGTCCAGCTGGAACTCGCCGAGCTGGACCGCTCCCGCACCCAGCTCATCGAGGCGGAGATCAAGGCCCTGCGCGCCCAGATCTCCCCGCACTTCCTCTTCAACTCACTCGCCGCGATAGCCTCGTTCGTCCGCACCGACCCGGAGCAGGCACGCGAACTGCTGCTGGAGTTCGCCGACTTCACCCGCTACTCGTTCCGCCGCCACGGCGAGTTCACCACCCTGGCCGACGAACTGCACTCCATCGACCAGTATCTGGCGCTGGTCCGGGCCCGTTTCGGTGAACGCCTCGCGGTCACCCTCCAGGTCGCACCCGAAGTGCTGCCGGTCGCTCTGCCGTTCCTGTGTCTCCAGCCGCTCGTCGAGAACGCCGTCAAGCACGGGCTCGAAGGCGCCGCCACGACCAGCCGCATCACCATCAGCGCCCTGGACGCCGGTTCCGAGGCCGAGGTCGTCATCGAGGACGACGGCACCGGCATGGACCCCGGCCGGCTGCGACAGATCCTGCGCGGCGAGGGCGGCGCGTCCAGCGGCATCGGACTCCTCAACGTCGACGAGCGGCTGCGGCAGGTGTACGGCGACGACTACGGGCTCGTCATCGAGACCGGTGTCGGCGCGGGTATGAGGATCACGCTGCGGCTGCCCAAGTACCGTGCCGGGGTGCATGGTTCATGACCCGGCGCGCGGGCGTTCAGCAGAGGTGGACGGCCAGGTGCCCGAGCGGCAGCCCGAGCTGCCACGCCGGTGTCCAGACCTGGGCCTCCGCTTCACCGGTCCTGTCCGCCCGCTCCGCCCGGCCGGCTCCGTGACCCGGTGGCTCCCGGTGCGGCGGCGTGATCGCGTCGAGGTCCGCGGCGAGCATCTCGGTCTCCTCCAGCCACCGCCAGGCCGCCCGCGCGAGCGCCAGATCGGGGTCGCCGGGTGCGGACCGCGCCGCCGCGCCCGCCAGCCGCTCGCAGACCCATCGGCGCCAGGGCGCCCCGCACGCGGTGAGCAGCCGCAGTTCGTCCACCCGCGCCTCGGACAGGGCACCGGCCGCCGCCCCGTCCGAGAGGAAGATCGTCAGCGCGAGCGCGTCGCGCCCCGCGCGGAACTCCAGCGTCGCCGGCTCCATCAGGTCGCCGGTCCTCAGCAGCTCGTCGGCCATGTACTCCGTGGACAGCCAGGCCATCGGGACCGGCAGCCCGCCACCGGTCCCCTCGTCACGTTCCGGACGCATTCCGTCCCGCCTCTCTCCCCGCTCGGCACCGGGCTCCACCGAGCATTGAACCGGGGGCGGGTGCCCCGCGTGGGCAGAAGAGCAGGATCGTTGAGGAGATACGAGGTTGTGATGACCGCCGACCCCGGCGATGACCCGCATGTGCGCCAGTCGCTCGGCGCGTACGTCCTGGACGCCCTGGACGAGGACGAGGCGCGCCGGGTCTCCGGACACCTCCAGCGCTGCGACGGATGTGCCGCGGTCTATGTGGAGCTGGCGGAGGCCTCGGCCCTGCTCGCGCTGCTCGGTGAGGAGGACCTGTCCCCGGGGCCGCCCGCCCCGTAACCGGGCAGGCCGCGCGACAGCAGCCGCAGCGCGTAGTACGAGCGGGACTTGACGGTGCCCGGCGGGATGCCGAGCACCTTCGCCGTCTCGCCCACGCTGAGTCCCCGGAAGTAGATCTGCACCAGCACCGCACGGTGCTCGGGGCTGAGGGTGCGCACGGCCTCCCGTACGTCGAGGGCGCGGACCGCCGAGTCGGCCGTGTCCTGCGGTGCCGGGGCACTCTCCAGGACGGCGTCGCTCACCTCGACGGGGCGGGCACCGCGCGACCTGCGGGCGTCGATGGCGAGCCGGCGTCCGACGGTGAAGAGCCACGGGCGCATCGAGTCGAAGGGCGCGTCGAACGCCTCCGGATGCTGCCAGGCGCGTACCAGGGTCTCCTGGAGCAGGTCCTCGGCACGCTGCCGGTCGCCGAACGTGAGGCCGAGCAGAAAGTGGAACAGTGCGGGGCCGTGCTCGCGCTGCAACTCCGCGATGGCCCGCTCATCGGTCGTTGTCGTGGTCATCGTGAACGTCCTTTCCCGCGAAGGCCTCTGCCGCCTCGCTGCCGCCTGCCGTATACGAACGCATCGGGGCGCTGAGCAACAGGCGGTACGCCGAGGCGTGCGACGAGCGGTCGCACAGTGCGGCGAATGGTGCGGTGAACGGTCGCGGGGCCGTCGGGTGCGAACAGTACGGCCGGTTCAGCTACTTACGCGGCTTTGCTCCTTGAATGAGTTGTATGACTATCTCTTTATTCGGAAGGTCTAAATCTTCCGACTGTGGAGCCGCGCAGATGACGAAGCGCATCCGAAGGGGCGCGACGGCCGCCGTCGCCGTGCTGTTCGCCGCGGCGGCCGGCTGTACGGGCCCGCAGCCCCCGCCGGCCGGGGAGCGCGGGCCGCGGCCCGCCGGTTCCCCGGCCGCCCGGGGTGCGGGGGGCGAGGAAACCGGCGGGCCGGGCGCCTTCACGCTGCTGGCCTCCGGCGACGTACTCCCGCACTCCTCCGTCATCGAGCGGGCCGCCGCCGACGCGGGCGGCCGCGGCCACGACTTCGCCCCGATGCTCGAAGGTGTCGCCCCGGTCGTCTCCCGGGCCGATCTGGCCCTCTGTCACATGGAGACGGTGTACGGGCCCGCCGGCGGACCGTTCAGCGGCTATCCGAGCTTCACCTCGCCGCCCGAGATCGCCACCGCGCTGCGCTCGACCGGATTCGACTCCTGCTCGACCGCCTCCAACCACAGCCTGGACGACGGCACGGAAGGCATCCGCCGCACCCTGGACGCCCTGGACAGGGCGGGCGTGCGGCACGCCGGTTCCGCCCGCACCGCCGCGGAGGCCGCCCGCCCCGTACTGCTGAACGCGGGGCCGGGGAAGCGGGCGGCCACGGTCGCCCACCTCGCGTACACCTACGGCACCAACGGCATCCCGTCGCCCGCCGGCCGGCCCTGGGCGGTCAACGTGACCGACGGGCGCAGGATCGTCGCCGATGCCCGAGCCGCCCGCCGCGCGGGCGCCGACGTGGTCGTCCTGTCCGTGCACTGGGGCACCGAGTGGCAGGACGAACCCGACGGGGAACAGCTCGCACTCGCCGAGCGGCTCACCGCGTCCGCGTCGGCCGGCCGCCCCGACCTCGACCTGATCATCGGCACCCACGCCCATGTGCCGCAGGCCTACGAGAAGGTCAACGGCACCTGGGTCGTCTACGGCATGGGCGACCAGATCGCCGGAGAGATGATCAACTACGAGGGTGAGCGGGATCCGCGCGGCAACCAGGGCTCCATGGCGCGCTTCACCTTCGCGCCGCCCGGGAAACCCGGGCAGCGCTGGACGGTGGAGAAGGCCGAATTCATCCCCCAGTGGTACGACCCCGAAGCCGGTCGTGTCATCGATCTCAACGCGGCCATCGGCGACGGGAACAACGGTCTGCGGGAGGTCCGCGACCGCATCCGCACCGTGGTGCTGGGCCGGGGAGCGGGCCGGGACGGCCTGGTCATGGGGAAGTAGGCGGCGCGGACCCGTACGCCGGGCACCGCGGGCCGGCCCCTACGGCACCACGGTGACCGGCCAGCGCCCGGCCTTCACCAGCCGTACCGCCACCGACCCGATGAAACGGTGCCCCGCCGACTCCGACGCGCCCACCACCACGGCGTCCGCCCGCAGCTCGTCAGCCGCCGTCACGAGCCCGTTGTAGGGATCACCGCGGAAGGTGTGGAACTCCCAGCGCACATCCCATATGTCCTTGAGCCGCTCCGTGGCCGCCCGGATCTCGCTGACCAGCCCCTCGGCGACCTCGACGGTGGTGTCCCCGACCGGCGCGCCGAGCGCGGCACCCGCGGGCATCACGGGCTGGACGTACACGAGGGCGAGCATGGCGTTCTGCCGACGGGCGAGCCCGGCCGCGTAGGCCGCGGCGCGCATGGAGGAGTCGGACCCGTCGAGACCGGCGACGATCACCTTGGGACCGTCTGTGCCACGTTCGAACTGATGGGGGTTCTGGTCTGTCACGGGACAGAGGTTATCGGCTGATACGGAGGAAGCTGCTCCGGGTGTCCCCGGCACGGTGAGCGGTCCCGCCGGGCGCCGCCGACCTGCTGCGTCGATCGGGTGCAAAACCACCGGCACCCGGTGTCGCACGCACGCTCGCACGCTCGGGCGTGCGAGCAGTTGGCCATGAGACGTGATCAGACCTCACCCGGGCGCCGCACCGCTCTGAAACTCGCCCTGGGCTTCGGGGCCGCCACCGCCGTACACCTGATCGCGGCCGATCAGGCCGCCACACCGGTCCGTCCCGCGGGCACTCGGGCCACCGCCGCCGCCGGTCCGCCGGCGAAACCGCGGGGGAGACCCTCCGCCTACCGGCTGCAGCCGATGACCGGGAGCGCGCCGCCCCGGTTCAGACCGGCGGCACCGCCGGTACGCACCCGGCCGTTCGAGGCGCTGCCCGCCCTCGGGCACTCCATGGTGCTCAGCTTCGACGACGGCCCCGACCCCCGGTACACGCCGGACATCCTGGCCACGCTGCGCGCACACCGGGTTCGCGCGATGTTCTTCGTCTGCGGCGAGATGGCCGACGACAACCGGGACCTGCTGCGGGAAATGGCGGCGGACGGCCATGTCGTGGGCAACCACACCTGGACCCACCCGTTGGTCCCGAAACTCTCCCGGCCGGGCATCCGCGACGAACTGGGCCGCACGAGCGAAGTGATCGAGAGGACGCTCGGCGCCCCGCCGCTCTGGTACCGGGCGCCCTACGGAGCGTGGAACCGCGACTCGTTCGAGATCGGCGCCGAGCTGGGCATGGAGCCGATGGCCTGGACCGTGGACACACTGGACTGGACGACGCCGGGCACCGGAACCGTCGTGCGCCGGGTCCTGGACGGAGCCGCGCCCGGGGTGGTGGTCCTCTCGCACGACGCGGGCGGCAACCGGTCGCAGAGCGTCGCCGCGCTCCGCCGCTATCTGCCCGCGCTGCTCGACGACGGCTACCGGATCACCGTGCCGCACCGCGACTGACGGTGGGACGGCGGGGGCGCGGCCGCCGTACTCCCGGCGGGCGCGCTCCCGCGCCCCTCAGCGGGTCTCGACCAGCCGGGCGAAGACGACCACGTTCCCGTCGTACCCGCCCGCCCTGGAGTAGCCGCCGCCGCAGGTGATCACCCGGAGCTCCGCGTGGCCCGTGTCGCCGTACACCCGGGCGCCGGGGAAGTCGTTCTTGGAGAACACCTCCACGCCGTACACCTCGAACACTCCGATCCGGCCGTCGTAGCGGGTCACCTCGACCTGCTTGCCCTTGGCGAGCGAGCCGAGCCCGTAGAAGACGGCGGGCCCGGACTTGTTGTCGACATGGCCGACCACGACGGCGGTTCCGCGCTGACCGGGAGCGATCCCGTTCTGGTACCAGCCCGCCAGGTTGGGGTCCTCCGGGGGCGGCGCGGCGATCCAGCCGTTCGCGTCCAGATTCACATCGATGACGGGTGCGTCGACATCGATGGACGGGATCTGGACCCGGGCGGCGGGGGCATACGGCAGGGTCTGCACCGGCTCGCCCTCCACGGGCGGACCCGCGGTGTCCTGCCCCTTGTCCAGGGAGGCGGCCGCTGCGGGCTGGGGCGGGCCCGCCGTGATGTCCGCGCCGTTCCTCATGAGGGCGAGGCCGGTGAGCATCACCAGGGCGACAGCGCCCCAGGGCACGCGTCTGGTGCGCTCGGCCCCCGAGTAGTCCCGGCCCATGGTTCTCCCTTCGTCGCGACGAGGGGAACGTTAGGTGCCGTGCGGCGGGGCGGCGATCAGAGAGGGGCGAACGGGTGGCGGCACCCGCCGGCCCACCGGGCTGTCTGCTCTTCGGAGTAATGAGCGGATAAAAGTTCTGACGGTCTGTGACCTGCGACTCCGTCAGATCCGGGGTTTCCGTACGGCGTGTCGGCTCACCGGGGTGGAGCAGTGCCGAAGTGCGACGGCCCGGGGAACTGGTGAGGGTTCGTCATGGGACGCGTTTCTCTTCGATCCATCCCGGAGGACAGGACTCCGGGGCGCGCCCCGCTGGAGGTTCACACCATGCGTGCTTCACGCGCTCTCGCGGTCACCGCGACCGCCTTCGCGGCCGTCGGGCTGGCGGCCCCGCTGGCCGCCGCCGGCGGTGCTCCCGGCGATGCTCCGCGCAATATCACCGTCAATCCCTCGTCGGTCCACCAGGGCGCCACGATGCAGGTGACCGCACAGGGCTGCCGCAACGGCGGCAAGGTGTGGTCGAACGCCTTCCCGACGACCGAGCTGTCGGCGGGCCGTACGGGGTACGCCACGGCGCACATCCGGCACAACGCCACGCCCGGGAACTACAACCTGTCCGTGCGGTGCAACAACAACAACGAGAACAACAACGACTTCAACGGGAACGGGGGCAACGGAGGCAACGGGGGCGACGGCGGCAACGGCGGAAACGGAGGAAACGGCGCCATCGCGACGCACCAGTTCACCGTCCTGCCCGGCCGGGGCGCACAGGGCGGCCTGGGCGGTTCCATGGGGCCGAGCTCCGTGGAGATGCAGATCGGCGGCGGTCTGGTGGCCGCGGCGGCCGTCGGAGGTGCCGTCTTCATCACCCGGCGCCGGCGGTCGAGCGATGCGGCGGTCTAGGGCCTCGAACCTCCCGCCCGGCCCGATACGCCCGTCGCCCCGGGTCCTGGATCAGGACCCGGGGCGACTGTCGTGCGTCCGCGGTGTACCGCCGGTCAGTGCTGACGGCCGGCGGTGCGCCGCCGCACGAAGTAGACGGCCCCGGCGCCCGCCGCCAGCACCAGCCCCGTACCGGCGGCGATGCTGGTGGCGTCCATCGTGCCGATACTGCCTCCGAGCCCGCCGGTCACCCCGCCGGGTGGCGCGATGGATGTCGAACTGGATGTGGGCGCCGTGGTGGGGGTGGCGGTGGCGCCGCTGGTGATGGTCAGGCTGACGCTCCTGCTCGCCCCCGTGGAGCCGCAGACGAAGGTCACCGCGTAGACGGCACCCCGCCTGGCGGCCGCGTCGACCGTGGCGGTGGCCGAGGTGCTGCCGCTCGGGATGACCGTGGTGCCGAACACGCCCGAGGTGACGGTCGTATTGCCCGTGCAGCCCCCGCTGCCGAGGGTGACCGTGCCGCCCGGGGCGACCACCGACGGGGCGACGGTCGGGTCGAACGAGGTGTTCGTGCCGCCCGCCACGGCTTGGACGGCCGGTGTCAGCAGGGTGAGTGCGGTGGCGCCGAGCAGGGCGGCGGGTGCGACACGTATCGCGCGCATGGTGAATCCTCCGGGTCCCCGAGGAGCAGCTGCGGAACGGATTTCCACAAGGAATAGGAAATGCACCTCGATACCCGAAACGCTAGAAGTCGCTCATATCGCCCGCGATCAGGGTCCGGCGAATGGGGCAGCGTTGTCCCCCGGCCGGCGCACCGGCCGGGGGTGGCGGCCGTCAGCCGCCCGCGTGCGGGAACAGGTCGAGGAAGGGTGCGGCGGTGGCCGGGACACCCCGGCCGAACGGTGAGTCGAAGTCCCAGATGAGGAAGAGCAGAAAGGCGATGAGTGCGCTGAACAGGCCCGCCAGCAGCAGTTCGCGGAAGGTCCTGCGGATCTGCAGCGTGAAGATCAGCCCGACCGTCACCAGCGCTCCGGTGATCAGCCCGAACCAGACCACCCCCGGCATGGTGGCTCCGGCGCTCTGCCCCCGGGAACTGCGGGCGTCGTCGGCGGCGGCGACCTGGTCCACCAGTGGCTGGTACGCCTGCCCTTCGTGATCGGTCCTCGGCTCGTATCCGGTGACGTCGGCACGGACCCGGTCCAGCAGGCGCGTACCCCGGTCGGTGAGGCTGCCGCGGTCGGACATGGCCTTCCACTCGTCACGGACGACATGGCCGACATAGGCGTCGACATCGGCGCGGATACGGTCGCGGACCTCGGCCGGATAGACCGATGACCGTGCCCGCACCTCGTGCAGCGCCTGGGCTTCCAGCCGTACCGACTCCTGGGCCGCGCTGCGGCCCTCCCAGACTCCGGCGATGGCGAGGCCGAGCACGATCGCGTACACCACGCCGATCATCATCGTCATGTACTCGATGACGTCGGGTGTCTCGGACGGGTCGTCGTCCTCGCCGACGCGGCGGTTGTTGAGGACGGCGATGGTGAGGACGACGGCGCAGGCCGAGGCCATCGCAAGGGTCAGAACAAGCCATTCCGACATGGGTTTCTCCCTCGGTCAGCGGGACGAGCGGGGCCGGAGCACGGCGACGGCGAATACGGCGGGGGCGGTGATCAGCAAGGTCAGGGAGACCAGCGACGGCCCGCTCCCCGGTGTCTTGTGTGCCGCCCTGCGGTACGTGGGGAGTGCCACGGGCCGGGGGGTCGGGGGCGCCGCGCGTGCCGATGGTGTCGGCGCGGGCTGCGGGGAAGGTTTCGGTGGGGGCGGTGGCGTGGGCATCCGCGACGGAGGCTCCGGTTCCGGTGGTGCGGGAACCGGAGCGGGCGCAGGCGGAGGCGGGGGTGCGGGCGCTGGCGGTGGCGGTGGCGGTGCGGGACGGGGTGGAGGAGGAGGCGGCGGTGGCTCCTCCGGCGGCGGCGGGGGAGGTTCGGGCTTCGGGACCGCCTCGCACCGTGCTCCGCCCGCCACGGCGACCGAGGAACCGCCGTCGAGCCCGATGGAGGCCACCGCACAGGCGTCGGCGGACGCGGGCGGCGGTATGGCTATCAGCCAGATGAGTGCGGCGGCTGCCGTGAGCCGCCCGATGAGTGATCCGTACACGATCCGGAGCATGTTCCGCGCCGAAGCCGGACACGCGAGGAGTGGCAGTGGATTCGCCTGATAGGGGGGACAATTGACGGTTCACGTTTGAGACGCCGGGCGTGCGCACTGCCGAACCGGTCGATCACTCAAGGCTTTTGGCGCGCGAGGACCCGGAACGGGGGAGAGATCCGCCGAAGCCGCCGTCCGGGCGACTGCTCAAGAAGTGAGCGATGCTCACCCCGGTGGCCGGGAAATGCGGCGAAAGCCGTCACTGCCGGGTAGGTCCATACCTTTTCCGGTGATGTGAAGCGCGGATCCGCCAACTGCCGGGGCGTCGGCGGAACATGATACGCGGTCTCCGACGTACGGAACTCGGCGGTGCGCCGGAGTGGTCCGCGGGCATCACCGCGCGCATTCGTCCAAGTCGCCGCCGGGTGCCGGAAAACGGGCCCGAAGTGCCGTTCCGTCGCTGAATGCGTACACGCAGCGACGGGCGGCGCCGCACATGCCACTGGTGTGTGACCAATAACGGACCGCTAATTTCCGTTTCCGCTCGCTCTCTTGGCGGCCGATCAGTAGCCTCTGGTCAACACTGACCATGAACATGGCCGGATCGCCGTGGCGACTTGTTGGAGACATCGATGGAGCGTCCCGCCTGGGCACCGCAAGGCATAGACATTTCGGTGCCGAGCGTGTCTCGCATGTACGACTTCTATCTGGGCGGATCGCACAATTTCGAGGTGGACCGGGAAGCGGCGCGCAAGGCCATGGAGTTCATGCCCGGCCTTCCCAAGATCATGCAGGCGAACCGGGCGTTTATGCGCCGGGCCGTGCGCTACGCCACAAGCGTGGGTATCAGCCAGTTCCTGGACATCGGTTCCGGCATACCGACCTTCGGCAATGTCCATGAAGTCGCCCGGGCGGCCGACCCCGAGTCCCGGGTGGCGTACATCGACCACGACCCCGTCGCGGTCGCGCACAGCCAGGAAGTGCTGGAGGGCGACGACCGTACGGTCGTCGCCGCCGCCGACCTGCGCCGCCCCCGGGACATCCTGAACAGCCCCGAGGTGGGCGGACTGCTCGACCTCGGCAGGCCGGTGGCGCTGCTGCTCGTCGCGGTGCTCCACTTCATCGAGGACGCCGACGACCCGTACGCGGCTGTCGCCGAACTGCGTGAGGCGCTGGCCCCCGGCAGCCTGATCGTCGTGACCCACGCCTCGTACGAGGGGATCCCGCTGTCCGAGGCGGAGGCGGGCGGCACGGTCGGCGTCTACCGCAACATCCGCAACCCGCTCGTCATGCGTTCGCGCGACGAGGTCAGCAGGTTCTTCGAGGGGTACGAGATGGTCGAGCCCGGCCTCGTCGCCATGCCTCACTGGCGCCCGGACACCCCCGTGGTGCCGGAGCAGGAGGACCCGTTCGCCTTCTCGGGCTTCGCAGGGGTAGGACGCAAGGCGTGAGCATTCCCGCCCAGGCGTCCGGTGAGCCGGACGCGGAACCGGACGGCCCCGAGGGCCGGCTCCGGAGATTCGCCACGATCTGGAGCCGGGCCATCTTCCCCTCGACGGCCACCTCCATGACCCGACCGGAATTCGAGCAGCATCTCCTGCCGCTGGCACGGGAGCTGAACGGAATCCTGCACGCCCACCCGTTCGAGGCGGCGCCCGCCCAGCGCGTGGGCGCGGCGCTGGTCGAGGCCCACTGCACGGACCCGGACGCCCTCAGCTCCTCGCTCGGCGTCGTCGACTCCTATCTCGTCCTCTACTGCGGCGGCAACGGGCCCAGGGAACTGTCCACCGAGGACAGCAGGGCCCGCTGCGCACGGATGCAGCACGCGATGGCAGGCGGCTTCACCCAGGCGCTGCGTGAGCGGACCCTGTCCGAACAGGAGGCCATCGCCCGCTCGGCCCTCGCCGCCCGCTCCCACGCGGAGCAGGTGCTGCATGCCACGGAGGCACGCTTCCGGGCCGTCTTCAAGGACGCCGCCATCGGCATCGGCATCGCGGACCTGGACGGCAACGTCCTGGAGGTGAACGACACCCTCACCCGGATGTTCGGCGGCCTGGACCACCATGTCCGCGGACACAAGCTGAACGAGTGGGTCCACCCCGAGGATTCGCCGCAGGTCTGGAAGTACTACAACGAGCTGGTGCGCGGCGAGCGCGAGCACTACCGGGTCGAGAAGCCCTACTACCGCAACGACGGAACGGTCCTGTGGACCAACCTGACGGTGTCGCTGCTGCGGGACGCCGAGGGCCGCCCGGAGTACCAGCTCGCCCTGCTGGAGGACACCACGGAGCGCAGGCTCCTCAATCTGCGGCTGCGCTACGAGGCGACCCATGACGCGCTCACCGGCCTTCCCAATCGCACGCTCTTCTTCGAACGGCTGGAGAAGGCCGTCTCGGCGAGGAACGGCACCCGCTTCGGGCTCTGCTACCTCGACCTGGACGGCTTCAAGGCGATCAACGACAGCCTGGGCCACGCCGCCGGTGACCGGCTGCTGGTCGAGGTCGCCGACCGGCTGCAGAGCTGCGCCACGGCACCCGGCGAGATGGTGGCCCGGCTCGGCGGCGACGAGTTCGTCGCCCTGACCACCGGACCGGACACCGAGGACGAGGTCGACGAACTCGCCTGCCGCATCCTCGGCGTGCTCGCCACACCCATCCGGCTGGACGGCCGGGAGCTGACCGTGCGCGGTTCCATCGGCATCGTCGAAGGCCCCTCCGGGGAGCGCAGCGCCGCCGAGGTGCTGCGCAGTGCCGACATCACGATGTACCGGGCCAAGTCGGCCGGCGGCAACCGTTTCGAGCTCGCCGACGCGGAGGCCGACGCGCGCGCCATCACCCGGCACGGGCTGACCACCGCACTGCCCGCGGCGCTGGACCGCGGTGAGTTCTTCATCGAGTACCAGCCGCTCGTGCACCTGGGCGACGGCAGTGTGCACGGTGCGGAGGCGCTGGTGCGCTGGTGCCATCCGCAGCACGGGGTGCTCGGTCCGGACCGGTTCATCCCGCTCGCCGAGCACACCGGGCTGATCGTGCCGCTGGGCCGCTGGGTGCTGGAGGAGTCCGTCCGGCAGGCGAACTTCTGGCAGGAACGGCACAGCGACGGCGGCCCGTTGCGGATCAACGTCAACCTCTCGCCGACCCAGCTGCACCACCCGCGGCTGGTCGCCGAGACGGTCGATGTGCTGGAACGTTCCGGTCTGGAACCGGGGGCGCTCTGCCTGGAGGTCACCGAGTCCGCGCTGATCGGCGCCGACGACGACCTGCTCAAACCGCTGCGGCAGCTGGCGGAGATGGGCGTCGACATAGCGCTCGACGACTTCGGCACCGGATACTCCAACCTGGCCAATCTGCGCAGGCTGCCGGTGAGTGTGCTCAAGCTGGACCGTTCCTTCACCCAGGGCATGCAGCAGCACCCGGCCGACCCCGTCGACCTGAAGATCGTCGAAGGGATCGTGTCGCTCGCGCACAGCCTGGAGCTGGCCGTGACGGTGGAGGGCGTGGAGACCGGGGCCCAGGCCCAGCAGCTGCGTGAGCTGGGCTGCGACACCGCCCAGGGCTGGTACTACGCCCGCCCGGGTGCCCCGGACCGTATTCACAGCCTGCTGCTGGCCGACGCCGTGTGAGGGGACCGCCGGGCGGACGTGCGTCAGCCCGGCGGTCCTGCCCGGGGGCCGGTGGTCCTGCGGTTGTCCTCAGCCGCCGGACGGGACCGGACTTCCGGCCCGTCCGGCGATCGAGGACAGCAGCACACGCCGCAGCTCCCTCGCCGCCCGCGGCGGTGCCACATCGCTGCGGTGCGCGAGCGCGATCGTGCGGCGCAGCCCGGGTCTGGCCAGCGGGGTGGTGCGCAGATCGTGCCCGGCCCGGTTCGCGACCATGCTGGGCACCACCGCGATGCCCAGCCCCGCCCGGACGAAACCGAGCACCGCGTCCATCTCGCCGCCCTCCACCGTGAACGACGGTTCGAAGCCCTCGGCGCGGCAGGCCGCCAGAGTCAGCTCGCGCAGGTCGTAGCCGTGACGGAACATCACCAGCGGCGCGCCCTGGAGATCGGTGATCCGCACCCTGCCGCCCCGCCCCGGGGCGGCCTCCGCCGCGGACGACACCACGACCAGGTCCTCGTGCAGCAGCTCCACGGTGGTCAGCGCGGGCGAGGCGGCCGGCAGGGGCAGCACGACCAGGGCGAGATCGAGCGCGCCGCGCGCCAACTGCCGTACGAGGTCGTGCGAGCCGCCCTCCTCCAGCAGCAGCCGGACGCCCGGATGCAGATCGTGGAAGGCGCGCAGGACGTCCGGCAGCAGACCCGTGCAGAGGCTGGGGGTCGCCCCGAGCCGGACACGCCCGCGCCGCAGCTGCACCAGCTCCTGCACCTCGTGCCGGGCGGTGTCCGCGTCCGCGAGGATCCGGCGGGCCAGCGGCAGCAGCGCCTCGCCCGCGTCGGTGAGGGCGATATTGCCCCGCGCCCGGCTGAACAGTTCGGCGCCCAGCTCGTTCTCCAGCGCCCGGATCTGCTGGGAGAGCGAAGGCTGCGAGACATGCACCGCCTCGGCGGCGCGGGTGAAGTGCCGGGCCTCGGCGACGGCCACGAAATAGGAGAGCTGCTGGAGGTGCATACACCGACGATAACGCGGCACGATAGGCAAAGCCTATGAAGATGAGCCACACCATGTCTTGGACTGATGGGTCTTTCGGCCCTAGCGTCGTGTCCATGGCATTGGCAACGCGGGCGGACCGACGGCCGTCCATGACGCGTACACTCTGGGACTCGTCCGTCGGCAAGAAGACGATCATGGCTGTGAGCGGCCTGATCATGCTCGGCTACCTGGTCGTCCACATGGTCGGCAACCTGAAGATCTTCTTCGGATCAGGCGAGTTCAACCACTACGCCCACTGGCTGCGGACCATGGGCGAGCCCTTCCTGCACTACGAGTGGGCCCTGTGGATCGTCCGGGTGGTGCTCGTCGCCGCCGTCGTGCTGCACGGCGTCTCCGCATACCAGCTGAGCCGGCGCGACATCAGGGCGCGCCCGACCCGTTACGTCCACCGCAAGCCGCGTGCGAGTTACGCCACCCGGACCATGCGCTGGGGCGGCATCATCCTGGCGCTGTTCATCGTCTGGCACATCCTCGACCTGACGACCGGCACCGCGCACCCGGGCGGCTTCCAGTCCGGACGTCCCTACCAGAACGTCATCGACACCTTCTCGACCTGGTACGGGAACACCGTCTACATCGTCGCGATGCTCGCCATGGGCCTGCACGTCCAGCACGGATTCTGGAGCGCCGCGCAGACCCTGGGCGTCGGCAGCGCCACCCGTGACCGTGTTCTGAAGACCCTCGCCAATGTGCTCGCGGCGGTGCTGACGCTGGGCTTCATCTCCATACCCGTCGCCGTCATGACCGGAGTCGTGAGCTGACATGACCGACTACTCGCACTACACGACGGGCACGCCCGTCGCCGACACCAAGGCACCCGAAGGGCCCGTCGCCGATCGGTGGGACACCCGGCGCTTCACGGCCAGACTCGTCAACCCGGCCAACCGCCGCAAGCACACCGTCATCGTCATCGGCACCGGCCTCGCGGGCGGTTCGGCCGGCGCCACCCTCGCCGAACAGGGCTACCACGTCGTCCAGTTCTGCTTCCAGGACTCGCCCCGCCGGGCACACTCCGTCGCCGCGCAGGGCGGCATCAACGCCGCGAAGAACTACCGCAACGACGGCGACTCCGTCCACCGGCTGTTCTACGACACCGTCAAGGGCGGCGACTTCCGCGCCCGGGAGTCCAACGTCCACCGGCTCGCCCAGATCTCCGTCGAGATCATCGACCAGTGCGTCGCCCAGGGAGTCCCCTTCGCCCGCGAGTACGGCGGGCTCCTCGACAACCGCTCGTTCGGCGGCGTCCAGGTCTCCCGCACCTTCTACGCCAGGGGCCAGACCGGGCAGCAGCTCCTCCTCGGCGCGTACCAGGCGCTGGCCCGGCAGATCGCCGCGGGCAACGTCGAACTCCACGCGCGCACCGAGATGCTCGACCTGATCGTCGTCGACGGAAAGGCCCGCGGCATCGTCGCCCGCGACCTGATCACGGGGAAGATCGACACCTACTTCGCCGACGCGGTCGTCCTGGCCAGCGGCGGCTACGGCAACGTCTTCTACCTGTCGACCAACGCCATGAACTCCAACGCCACCGCCATCTGGCGCGCCCACCGTCGCGGTGCCTACTTCGCCAACCCCTGCTTCACCCAGATCCACCCCACCTGCATCCCGCGCACCGGCGACCACCAGTCCAAACTGACGCTGATGAGCGAGTCGCTGCGCAACGACGGCCGGATCTGGGTCCCGAAGGCCAAGGGCGACGACCGTCCCGCGGGCGAGATCCCCGAGGACGAGCGCGACTACTACCTGGAGCGCATCTACCCGGCCTTCGGCAACCTCGTGCCCCGTGACATCGCCTCCCGGGCCGCCAAGAACGTCTGCGACGAGGGCCGGGGCGTCGGCCCCGGCGGCCAGGGCGTCTACCTGGACTTCGCCGACGCCATCGCGCGGATGGGCAGGGCCGGGGTCGAGGAGAAGTACGGCAACCTCTTCGACATGTACGCGCGGATCACCGCGGAGGACCCGTACAGCACACCCATGCGGATCTATCCCGCCGTGCACTACACGATGGGCGGCCTCTGGGTCGACTACGACCTCCAGACCACCGTCCCCGGGCTCTTCGCGATCGGCGAGGCGAACTTCTCCGACCACGGGGCCAACCGGCTGGGCGCCTCCGCGCTGATGCAGGGCCTCGCCGACGGCTACTTCGTCCTGCCGTCCACGATCAACGACTACCTGGCCCGCAACCCCCACACGGAGACCGTCGACGCGGACCACCCGGCGGTCGCCGAGGCCGTCGCCGAGACCGAGGACCGCATCAACCTGCTGCTCGCCGTCGACGGCGACCGCACCCCCGACTCCTTCCACCGTGAGATCGGTGAACTCATGTGGGAGTTCTGCGGGATGGCCCGCACCGAGGAGGGGCTGCGCAAGGCCCTGGAACGGATCCCGCAGATCCGCGAGGAGTTCTGGCGCCGCATCAAGGTCCCCGGCACCGGAGAACAGTTCAACCAGTCGCTGGAGAAGGCCAACCGCATCGTCGACTACCTCGAACTCGCCGAGCTGATGTGCCTCGACGCCCTGCACCGCGCCGAATCCTGCGGCGGCCACTTCCGTGAGGAGTCACAGACCCCTGAGGGTGAGGCCGCCCGCCGGGACGAGGAGTTCTCCTACGCCGCCGCCTGGGAGTTCTCCGGCACCGGCGAAGCCCCCGTCCTGCACAAGGAAGACCTCGTCTTCGAGTACGTCCACCCCACCCAGCGGAGCTACGCATGAAGCTCACCCTGCGCGTCTGGCGCCAGCAGAACGCCGAGACGCCCGGCGCCATGGCCACCTACCAGGTCGACGGCATCTCCCAGGACATGTCGTTCCTGGAGATGCTCGACACCCTCAACGAGGAGCTCATCCTCGACGGGGACGAGCCCGTCGCCTTCGACCACGACTGCCGCGAAGGCATCTGCGGAGCGTGCAGCCTGGTCATCAACGGCGACGCCCACGGCCCGGAACGCACCACCACCTGCCAGCTCCACATGCGGTCCTTCCAGGACGGCGACACCATCGACATCGAGCCCTGGCGGGCCGCCGCGTTCCCGGTGGTCAAGGACCTCGTCGTGGACCGCTCGGCCTTCGACCGCATCATCCAGTCCGGCGGCTACATCTCCGCCCCCACCGGCACCGCCCCGGACGCGCACGCCACGCCCGTGCCCAAGCCGGACGCCGACTTCGCCTTCGAGCACGCCGAGTGCATCGGCTGCGGCGCGTGTGTGGCGGCCTGCCCCAACGGCTCCGCGATGCTCTTCACCTCGGCGAAGGTCAACCACCTCAATGTGCTGCCGCAGGGCGCGCCCGAACGTGAGACCCGGGTCCTGGACATGGTCGCGACCATGGACGAGGAGGGCTTCGGCGGCTGCACCCTCACCGGCGAGTGCGCCACGGCCTGCCCGAAGGGCATTCCGCTGCCGTCGATCGCGGCCATGAACAAGGAGTGGCTGCGCGCGACCCGCAGGGCCGCCCGCTGACCGGACCCGCACACCGCTCCTGACCCCCGGCCCCGGGGGTCAGGAGCCGATCACGAGGTCACGCCCCGGCCGTCCGGCCGCAGGGCCCTCGCCAGATAGGGGGCCGTGCGGCTGTCCGCCGCCCGTGCCACCTCCGCCGGAGTGCCCGTCGCGACGATCCTGCCGCCCCGGCCGCCGCCTCCCGGCCCCAGATCGATCACATGGTCCGCACCCGCCACCACGGCCATGTCGTGCTCCACGACCACCACCGTGTTCCGCGCGTCCACCAGCCCGTGCAACTGCCGCATCAGCACCTCGACATCGGCCGGATGCAGTCCGGTCGTCGGCTCGTCCAGCAGATACAGCGTGTGGCCGCGCCGGGTGCGCTGGAGCTCGGCGGCCAGCTTGATCCGCTGGGCCTCGCCGCCCGACAGCTCCGTCGCGGGCTGACCGAGCCGCAGATACCCCAGCCCCACATCGAGCAGCGTCGACAGACTGCGCCCGGCCGCCGGGGTGCCGGTGAAGAACCCGGCCGCCGACTCCACCGTCAGGTCCAGCACCTGCGCGATGGTCAGCCCGCCCAGCGTGACCTCCAGTGTCGCCGGGTTGTAGCGCGCGCCGTGACAGTCGGGGCAGGGCGCGTACGTACTGGGCAGGAACAGCAGCTCCACGGAGACGAACCCCTCGCCCTGACAGGTCTCGCACCGCCCGCCCGGCACATTGAAGGAGAACCGCCCCGCCCTGTAGCCGCGCGCCCGCGCCGTCTCCGTCCCCGCGAACAGCTTCCGTACGACGTCGAAGAGCCCGGTGTACGTGGCCAGATTCGACCGGGGCGTACGGCCGATGGGCTTCTGGTCGACCTGGACGAGCCGGTCCACCGCCTCCAGCCCCCGCGCCGACGCGCAGTACCGCGCGCCCCGCGCCCCGGGCGGCCCGTCCGCGGCCTGCCGGTCCGCCAGTGCCCCGGCCAGCACCTGGCCGACCAGGGTCGACTTCCCCGAACCCGAGACACCGGTCACCGCGGTGAACACCCCGAGCGGGAACTCCGCGTCGACGCCGCGCACATTGTGCCGGTCCACCCCGGTCAGCCTCAGCCACCCGGACGGCGTCCTCGGCTCCCGTACCGGCGCCGGAGTTCTGTCGAACAGGAACCGGCGCGTGGCGGACTGCGGCACGTCCGCGAGCCCGGCGGGCGGCCCGCTGTGCAGCACCCGCCCACCGTGCTCCCCGGCCAGCGGTCCCACATCCACCAGCCAGTCCGCGCGCCGCACCACATCCATCTGGTGCTCCACCACGAAGACCGTGTTCCCGGCCTCCTTCAGCCGGCCGAGCACGGCGAGCAGGGACTCGGTGTCCGCGGGATGCAGTCCGGCCGAGGGCTCGTCCAGGACGTACACCACCCCGAAGAGCCCCGAACGCAGCTGGGTGGCGAGCCGCAGCCGCTGCAACTCGCCGGAGGACAGCGTCGGTGCCGTACGGTCCAGGCTGAGATAGCCCAGCCCCAGCTCGGTCACCGTAGCGATCCGCGCCAGCAGATCGGCCGTCAGTACCCGCGCCGTCTCCCCGCCGCCCGCGAGGGACAGCACCTCGGCGAGCTCGGCGAGGGGCAGCGCGGCCAGCTCGGCGATCGTCCGCCCGCCGAAGGTGACGGCCATCGCCTCCGGCCGGAGCCTGCTGCCCGCGCAGACCGGGCACGGGGCGCTGGTCAGGAACCGCTCCGCCTTCGCCCGGAGCGTGGCGCTGCGGGAGTCCGCGAACGTATGCATCACATAGCGCCGGGCGCTCATGTACGTGCCCCGGTACGGGCGTTGGATCCGGCCCGCCTCACGCACCGGATGGACTGTCACCACCGGCTGCTCGTCGGTGAACAGGATCCACTCCCGGTCGGCGGCCGGCAGCTCCTCCCACGGCCGGTCCACGTCGTACCCGAGCGCGTCCAGCACATCGCGCAGGTTCTTGCCCTGCCAGGCTCCGGGCCAGGCGGCGATCGCCCCGTCCCGGATCGACAGCGAGGCATCCGGTACGAGCAGTTCCTCGGTGGTGCGGTGGATCCTGCCGAGACCGTGGCACGAGGGGCAGGCCCCGGCCGCCGTGTTCGGGGAGAAGGCGTCGGAGTCGAGCCGCTCGGCGCCCGCCGGATAGTCCCCGGCCCGGGAGAACAGCATGCGCAGCGAGTTGGAGAGCGTCGTGACCGTACCGACCGAGGAACGCGACCCGGGGGCGGAGCGGCGCTGCTCCAGGGAGACCGCGGGCGGCAGTCCGGTGATCTCGCCGACCGCCGGAGCGCCGACCTGGTGGATCAGCCGGCGGGCGTACGGGGCGACGGACTCGAAGTAGCGGCGCTGGGCCTCGGCGTAGATCGTCCCGAAGGCCAGCGAGGACTTCCCGGACCCCGAGACACCGGTGAACACCGTGAGGGTGTCACGCGGGATGTCGACATGGACGTCCTGGAGGTTGTGCTCACGGGCGCCTCGCACCCGGACGTACGGATCGTGGGGGGAGGACATCGGGGCGTGGCTCCGTACGGAAACTGATCAGGGCGGAGAATTCGGGGCAAGCGGTTCGATTCTAGTACCGCCCGCCCTGGGCGGCCCGGTCCGCGCCCACCGTCCGGCCGGTGAGCGCGGACAGCCGCCGCAGGGAGTCCAGCAGGCCCTGGCGGTCGTACGTGCTGGTCGTGACCAGTACCTCGTCGGCGCCGGTCTCCCCGATCGCCGTTTCGAGCTGTGCGGCCACCTGCTCCCCGGTGCCGTGGATGTGCCCGGCGAGGCCCCGCTCGAACATGCTCCGCTCCCGCTCCGTCATGGCGAGGCTCTCGACGCGCTCGGCGGGGGCCAGCGGGGGGAAGGAGCCATGGGTGCGGGAGTGGGCCATGGACCAGGCTTCGGGTATCAGCAGCCGACGGGCCGCCGCTTCGGTGGCGGCGACCGCGACGGTGCCCGCGACGATCACATACGGCTGCGGAGACCGGGCGGACGGCCGGAAGTCCCTGCGGTAGACCTCGACGGCGCGCAACAGCCTGTCCCGGCCGCGCAGATCGCCGATGACCAGGGGCAGGCCGGCCGCCGCCGCGATGGCCGCGCCCTCGCCGGTCGCCAGGATGTACGGGGGGATGTCCAGGCCCTCGGCTGGGCGGGCGTGGACCTGGGGATGGGCCTGCTGGGTGCCGTCCAGCCAGCCGAGCAGTTCGCCCAGCTGCCCGGCGAAGTCGTCGGCGTCCCGCTTGCCGCGGCCCAGCGCCCCGCGGATGCCGTCGGTGAACCCCACCGAGCGGCCGAGCCCCATGTCGATCCGTCCCGGGAACAGTGAGGCGAGCACCCCGAACTGCTCGGCGACCACGAGCGGCTGATGGTTGGGGAGCATCACCCCGCCGGTGCCGACCCGGATGGTGGAGGTCACGGCGGCGACGGCGGCGGCCAGCACGGTCGGGGCCGAGCCCGCGACTCCCGGCACGCTGTGGTGTTCGGAGACCCAGAAGCGGTGGAATCCGAGAGCCTCGGCCTCCTGGGCCAGGCGCACGGTCTCGCGCAGGGCCTGCGGGCCGTCATGACCCTCGCGGGTGCGGGAACGGTCCAGGACGGAGAAGCGGGTCGACGCGATCGAAGGGCTCACACCGTGTTCAACGTCCTGCCCCCGCCAGGATTCCCGGAGGGCCCTTAGGCTGGGGGAGTGAGCGACAAGGCGCGGCCACTGGCCGTTTTCGATCTGGACGGCACACTCGCGGACAGTGCCCACCGGCAGCACTGCCTGGAGGGCCGGACGAAGGACTGGAACGCCTTCTTCACCGCCGCGGTGGATGATCCCCCGCTGGCGGAAGGGGTCGCCCTGGCGCTGGAGTGGGCCGAGGAGTGCGAGGTCGTCTATCTGACCGGACGGCCGGAGCGGTGCCGCCGCGACACCCTGGACTGGCTGGCCCGGCAGGGGCTGCCCGGGGGCCGGCTTTATATGCGGCGCAACGACGACCGTCGGCCGGCCCGCCGTACCAAGCTGGACAGCCTGAAGCGGCTGGGCCGGACGCGTGAGGTGCGGGTGTTCGTCGATGACGACGAGCTGGTCTGCGATGCGGCGGAGGCGGCCGGATTCACCGTGGTGAGGGCCCGCTGGGCGGTCGCCCCGGACGTGCTGAAGGACGCGCAGGAACGCGAGGGGCGGACCTGATCAGGCATTCTCGTCGAGCCGGAAGCCAACCTTCAGGCCGACTTGGTAGTGCGCGATTCGGCCATCCTCGATGTGTCCGCGCACCTGGGTGATCTCGAACCAGTCGAGATTGTGCAACGTTTCAGAAGCTCTGGCAACGCCGTTCCGGATCGCCTCATCGATGCCTTCCTCGGAGGTTCCTACGATTTCGGTGACCCGATAGGTGTGGTTAGGCATCTTATGTCCCCTTTCCTGTGACCACGTTGCCTCATTTCGGGATGTCGCGCGAGAGGGAGAATCGGCTCGTCCCGGGCTCGAGCGGGCCTTGACCTGACGAATGGTCCATACCAAAATCCAGCCACGCCCGTGCGAGCGATGCCCGCAGTCCCCCCACACCGGGTTCTGATTCCGTCGTACCGTTCCGCAGAAGGTGACCCAGTGAAAAACCGCATACTCGCCGGAGCCGTCGCGCTCGTCTCTTCCGTCGCTCTCGGTGGATGCGGCTATTTCTCGGACTCCGGTTCCGGCGACCGCACCGTGACGGTCTGGCTGATGAAGGACAGCGTCTCCCAGGGATTCCTGGACAAGTTCACCAAGTCGTACGAGGAGGAGCACCCCTCGGTCGATCTGGAGTTCAAGATCCAGGAATGGAGCGGAATCGGCCCCAAGATCATGTCCGCGCTCAAGGGGGACGACGCCCCGGACGTCATCGAGGTCGGGAACACCCAGGTGGCCCAGTACGCGGTCAGCGGGGGGCTGCGCGACCTCACCCTCGAATCGATGCGTGACCTGGGCAGCGACGACTGGATTCCCGGACTCGCCCAGCCCGGGAGCATCAACGGAGTCCAGTACGGCATCCCCTGGTACGCCGCCAACCGGGTGGTGATCTACAACAAGGACATCTTCGAGCAGGCGGGCATCAGGACTCCGCCGAAGACCCGCCAGGAGTGGATCGCGGCCGGCGAAAAGCTCAACAGCAACGGAAACCAGGGCATCTATCTCGCGGGCCAGAACTGGTATGTCCTGGCCGGGTTCATCTGGGACGAGGGCGGGGACCTGGCCGACGAGAACGGCGGCGACTGGGAAGGGGCCCTCGGAACACCGGAGGCGCTCAAGGGAATGGAGTTCTACAAGGAACTCCAGTCGCTCGGCGACGGGCCCACGGACGCCGACGAGGAGAAGCCCCCGCAGACCGACGTATTCGCCCGGGGCAACGTCGCGCAGATCATCTCGGTGCCCGGGGCCGCCTCGCTCATCGAGCAGAAGAACCCCGAACTCAAGGGAAAGCTCGGCTACTTCCCCATTCCGGGCAAGACGGCGAAAGCGCCGGGTTCCGTATTCACCGGAGGCTCCGACCTGATCGTGCCCAAGAACGCCGACCAGCGCAGCGCGGGCATCGAGGTCGTCAAGGCGCTGGCGAGCGAGAAGTGGCAGACGGAACTCGTCCGGACCATGAGCTATGTGCCCAACAAGCCGAGCCTCGCGCGCGTCATCGGGGACGAGGAGGGCACCGCGGCGATGGCCGCCGGGGCCACCGAGGGCCGCGCCACCCCCAACTCGCCCCAGTGGGCGGCCGTCGAGGCCGAGAACCCGATCAAGCCGTACATGACGGCGGTCCTCCAGGGCGGTGACCCCGCCGAGGAGGCCAAGGCGGCATCGGAGCGGATCACCGCGATGCTCACGGGCAGCTGAGCCGGCGCGGTACGTACGCCGGGTCGTACGTACCGTCCCCGGACGCGCGCCGGGCCCGTACGCCGGTGCCCCCGCGCGGGGGATTCAGCCGTCGCACATCCCCGCTCTCCGTAGCGGTCATGTCAAATCCAGCCGGTAGCGGAAGAAGTAAGGGGCCGGGCCGTCGCACCACCGCGGCGGCCCGGCAGCCGCCCTTGCTGATCCGTCCCCGGAGACTGCCATGACCGCGCTGCCCACCACCCCTCTTGCCGCCGCCCCGTTCCCCCCGGTCCCGGCCCAGGCCGCCCCCCGCCCCCGGGTCCCGGACCGGCCGGCCGCGGCCGTTCCCGAGGCCCCCGCCTACCGGGTCTCCCTCGCCACCGGCCAGGACGACGTCCGTGCCGCCCAGCGGCTGCGCCACCTGGTGTTCGCCGGCGAGCTGGGCGCCCGTCTCGACGGCCCCGAACCCGGTCTGGACATCGACGCCTTCGACGCCTACTGCGACCACCTGCTCGTACGGGAGCCGGCCACCGGAGACGTCGTCGCCACCTACCGGCTGCTGCCGCCCGAACGGGCCCGGGTCGCCGGACGGCTCTACGCGGACGGCGAGTTCGACCTCGCGCGGCTCGGACCGATCCGCCACGACCTGGTCGAGGTCGGCCGTTCCTGCGTCCACCCCGCACACCGCAACGGCGCCGTCATCGCCCTCATCTGGGCCGGACTCGCCCGCTACATGGAACGCTCCGGCCACACCTGGCTGGCCGGCTGCTGCTCCATATCCCTCGCCGACGGCGGCGCCCTGGCCGCGCGCAGCTGGGAGACCGTCCGTACGAAGCACCTGGCGCCCGAGGAGTACTGGGTCAGCCCCCGCCGCCTCTGGGACAGCTCCGGGCACCCCACCGGGACCGGCGGCGCCCGCGCGGATCTGCCGCCCCTGCTGCGCGGCTACCTGCGCCTGGGCGCCTGGGTGTGCGGAGCCCCGGCGTACGACCCGGACTTCGACGTCGCCGACCTCTACGTCCTGCTGCCCCTGCGCCGTACCGACCCGCGCTACCTGCGGCACTTCCTCTCCCTCGCCCCGCTGCGATGAGCGCCTGGCTGCCCGCCGCGCCCTGCACCCCGCGCGACTGCGCCGGGCACCGGGGGGCGGTCCGGCCACCCCTGCCCGCCGCGGCTCTGCTGCTCACCGGGTGCACGCTCGTCCTGCTCGGGGTGGTGTGCGTACCGGCCGTGCTGCTCCTCGGCACGGCGCACCGCGACCGGCTGATCCGCCGGTGGGCGTACACGGTGGTGCGCGCGTTCGGCGTACGCCTGAGGATCAGCGGCCGGCCGGCCCGGCGGAGGGAGGCGGGCGCGGGCGAACTCGTGGTCGCCAACCACATCTCCTGGCTCGACATCCCGCTGGTCGCCGCCGCGCTGCCCGGCCGGATGCTCGGCAAGAAGGAGATCCGCGCCTGGCCGCTGCTCGGCCCGCTGGCCGCGCTCGGCGGCACGCTCTTCATCGAGCGCGACCGGCTGCGCGCCCTGCCGGACGCGGTGCGCACCGTGGCCGGGGCCCTGCGTTCCGGCTCCCGCGTCGTCGCGTTTCCCGAAGGCAGCACCTGGTGCGGACGGGGCCCCGGCGGCCGGTTCGCGCCCGCCGTGTTCCAGGCGGCGATCGACGCCGGGGCGAGCGTACGGCCGGTCCGGATCGACTACCGCGTCCACCACGGCCACCGCGGTCGCCAGGACGTCGCCCCCTCCCGGTGCGGCCCGGAACGTGAGGGCGGCACGGGGGACGCCGCCGGAGCCGTCGCGTTCGTCGGTGACGACCCGCTCGCCGCCTCCCTGTGGCGGGTGGTGCGGGCTGCCGGACTCACCGCGGAGGTCAGCGTCCTGGCGCCGATCCCCGCGCGCGGTGAGCCCGGCAGAGGGGCGCTCGCCCGTCAGGCCCGCACCGCCGTGCTGGCCGCCGGCCGGACGGCCGTGGCCAGCGACAGGGCGAACCGGCCCGCGGAATCCGTCCACCACTGATCCAGCCGCAGCCCCGCGGCGTCGAGCTCCTCGCGCACCCCCTCCTCGCGGAACTTCGCCGACACCTCCGTACGCAGTTCCTCCCCGGCCCCGAACGGAACCACCAGATCCAGCTCGGGGATCTTCACCGTGAGCGCCCGGCGGGCCCGCAGCCGCATCTCGATCCACTCGGCACGCGGGTCCCACACCGCGACATGGCCGAAGGCGTCGAGCGGGAAATCGGCCCCCAGCTCACGGTTGACGACGCTCAGCACGTTCTTGTTGAACGCGGCCGTGACCCCGGCCGCGTCGTCGTACGCGGCCACCAGCGTGTCCTGGTCCTTCACCAGGTCGGTGCCGAGCAGCAGCGAGTCACCGGGGGAGAGCAGCGACCGTACGGAGCGCAGGAAGGACCCGCGCTCCTCCGGGAGGAGATTGCCGATCGTGCCGCCCAGGAACGCGACCAGTCGCGGACCCGGGGTGCCGGGCAGCGCCAGGCCGCCGGTGAAGTCGGCGATGAGCGCGTGCACCGAGAGGTCCGGCCGCTCGGCGAGCAGGGATTCGGCCGCTCCGGTCAGCGCGCTCTCACTGACGTCGACGGGTACGTAGCTGTGCAGCGCGGGCAGGGCGTCCAGCAGGTGCCGGGTCTTCTCGGAGGAGCCCGAACCCAGTTCGATCAGCGTGCGGGCACCGGATGCCGAGGCGATCTCCCCGGCGCGGGCCAGCAGGATCTCCCGTTCGGCCCGCGTCGGGTAGTACTCGGGCAGCCGGGTGATCTCCTCGAACAGCTCGCTGCCGTGCGCGTCGTAGAACCACTTGGGCGGCAGGGTCTTCGGGTGCCGGGTCAGACCGCTGAGAACGTCGGCGCGCAGCGCCGCGTCCGTCGCGTCCTCCGGCAGGGTGCGGGTCAGCAGAAAGGGACTCACGCGGTGGGCTCCTTGAGCGGGGTCAGCGAGACATCGGCAAGGGTCGCGACCAGCAGGGTGCGGTCGGGGACCTCCCGCCAGCGGGAATCGTCGTCGTACGGCTCCGAGGCCACCACCGTGCGGCGGGCCGGAGCGTGGAGATACCAGAGGCTGTCGCCCCACGCGGTGCCCACGATGACGGAACCGTCGGTGAGCAGCAGATTCAGCCGGGAGCCGGGAGCCGCGGCCGCGATCTCGCCCACGGTGTCCGCGACGGCCTGCGGGACGGCGTCGCCCCGGGCCGTCCGGTGGCGCACGAGTGCCCAGATCAGCGCGGAGTCGCAGCGGGCGGTCAGCGTCAGCAGTTCGGCGGGGGGAAGCGTGGCTGCCAGGTCCGCCATCGACCCGGGCCAGCCCCTGACCACCCCGTTGTGGCTGAAGAGCAACCGGCCCGCGGCGAACGGGGCGGCCGCCGCCTCCCCGTCCGCGCCCGCCTCCGTCGCGTCACGGACCGCGGCGAGCAGCGCCGTGCTGCGCACCACCCGGGCCAGATCGGCGAACGTCTCGTCGCCCCAGACGGGGCCCCGGCGCCGGTAGCGGCCGGGCACCGGGTCGCCGTCCGCGTACCAGCCCACACCGAAACCGTCGGCGTTGACCGTGCCGAACCGCTGCCGGCGCGGTTCCCAGGACTGGCGGACCAGTGAGTGCGGGGGTGAGAGAACTATCTCGCCCAGGGCCACCGGCTGTCCCACATAGGCGATATGACGACACATCAGGCATCCCTCGCGGTCCGGAAGCCGGAGAAGATCTGGCGCCGTACCGGCAGGTCCCAGTTGCGGAACGTACCCCGGCAGGCGACCGGGTCCACGGCGAACGAACCGCCGCGCAGCACCTTGTGGTCCGGGCCGAAGAACACTTCCGAGTACTCGCGGTAGGGGAAGGCCGCGAAGCCCGGGTAGGGGAGGAGGTCGCTCGACGTCCACTCCCACACATCGCCCATCAACTGGCCCGCGCCGTACGGGGACCGGCCCGCCGCGTAGGCGCCGGCCGCCGAGGGGCGGAGGTGGCGCTGTCCCAGATTGGCGCGGTCCGCGGTCGGGTCCTCGTCGCCCCACGGGTAGCGCCGGGACCGCCCGGACGCCGGATCGTGGCGGGCCGCCTTCTCCCACTCGGTCTCCGTGGGCAGCCTCCTGCCCGCCCAGCGGGCGTACGCGTCCGCCTCGTACCAGCTGACGTGCAGCACGGGCTCGTCGGCGGGCACCGGCTCGGTCACCCCGAACCGGCGGCGCAGCCACTGCCCGGCCTCCCGGTGCCAGAACAGCGGTGCCGACAGCGCGTGTTCCCGCACCATGGCCCAGCCCTCCGGCGCCCACCAGCGGGCGTCGGTGTATCCGCCGTCCTCGATGAACCGCTGATACGCGCCGCAGGTCACCGGGGCCGTGTCGAGGTGGAAGGCCGCCACCTCGCGGCGGTGGGCGGGCCGTTCGTTGTCCAGCGCCCATGGCTCGGTGGACGTTCCCATGGTGAACGGGCCCGCCGGTACCAGGACTTCGGCCGCGAGAGCCGCGTCGTCGGTGGGGGCGGGCGGCTGGGGGGCGGTCAGGACGGCCGGGCCCGCGCGCAGCTGATGGGTGATCAGCATCGTTTCGTCGTGCTGCTGTTCGTGCTGGGCGATCATCCCGAAGGCGAAGGCGGCCCGTTCGAGAGGCCGGCCGCCCTCGTGCAGCTCGGCGCCCTCCAGCAGGTCCAGTGCCCTGCCCCGCACCTCGGCGGCGTACGCGCGTGCCTCGGCGGGCGCGAGGAGGGGCAGTGACGGCCGGGTGGCGCGGGGATGCTCGAAGGCGTCGTACAGTCCGTCGATCTCCGGGCGCATGGCCTCCCGGCCGCCCACGTTGCGCAGCAGCCACAGCTCCTCCTGGTTGCCGATGTGCGCCAGGTCCCAGACCAGTGGCGACATCAACGGGGAGTGCTGAGCGGTCAGTTCGCCGTCGTCCACGCTCCCGGTGAGCAGGGCGGTACGGTCGCGAGCGGTGAGGAGCGCGTCATGGGCGAGCCGCCGCAGGGTCTCGGGGTCGACGCCGGGTGTGCCGTGGGAGTCGGTCATCAGGAGGTGCCCCTTCCGGAGTGCGGCGTCGCGTCGTTCCCCGCGGTCGAGGTACCGGGACCGGCGGGATCGGGCAGGTCGTCGGCCGGACATCGGCCCCGCGCGACGAAGCGGTCGTGGAAGGCCGCCACGGTGTCGTGCACGGCCCGGCTCGCGCCGATCCGGGGGAGCGCCTCCAGCGCCACCTCGAAGCAGGTGACGGCCGCCGCCCGCAGCTCGGGGTCGGCCAGACCGTCCCGGGCGGCGCCCGCCCAGAGCGGATTGCGGGGCGCGGCGGGAGAGCCCGCCGTCTCCGCGAGCGGTTTGACGGTGCGGTACACGGTCTCGGCGGCCTCCGGGTCGTCGAACAGCGCCGTGGTCACGGCGAGCGGCACCAGCCATCCGTCCGGTCCGCCCTGCGCGTCGATCATGCGGAGTTCGAGGTGCCCGCGCGGACGCACCGGCGGGAACAGCGTCGTGACGTGGTAGTCGAGATCGGCGCGCACGGGCGGCCGGGGGACACCGCTGCGGATCCACTCCCGGAAGGTGAGCCCGTCCGGCACGGTCCAGGGGACGGCGTCGCCCCGGATGCACATCACCGTCGTGTCCAGCGCGTGGGCGGCCCAGGCGTCGCGCGGCGGCAGACGGCCGGGCGGGGCCAGTGAGCGTACCGGGTCGAGGTTCGCCCACAGGGCCTGCCGGGTGGACTGCCACCCGGTCCTGCGCCCTTGCCGGAAAGGCGAGTTGGCGAAGGACGCCACCAGGACGGCGCCCAGCAGATGGGCGAGCTGCCAGCGCCGCCCGTAGCCGAGCGGCCCCGGCTCCTCCACGCCCGCGTCCAGACAGACCTGGACGGAAGCGGAGGTGCACATCATCGCCCGCCCGGCCGGTCCCGAGCGGTCCAGGGCCCGCTCCATGGCCTCGTAGCGCGGCTCCAGCAGCCTGCGGCGCGGTGGATGCCAGGGATCGACGCCCAGGCCGACCGGCGCGAGTCCCAGCCGCCCGAGGGTGTCTCGCACGGCGGCGAGGTCGGCGGCGGTGGCCTCGACGCAGGCCATCAGTGAGTCCGCGGGCAGGGAGCTGAGCTCCAGCTGGCCGCCGGGCTCGAAGGTCAGCGAGGCGCTCAGCGGCAGGGCGCGGACGGCGTCCACCGCGGCGTCGTGGCGCTCCTGGGACACCGGGACATCGGGGCGGTCCCGGTCGTGGACGAGCCATTCCAGCTCCACACCCACGGTGCGGGGCGGGCCGGTCTTGAAACAGATGCCACGCAGTAAGTCCTCCGCCCCGCCCTCATCGAGGGGGGCGTCGGCGGAAGGGCGCGGGCCGTGATCGCCGGAACTGTCCGGGGGCATACGGGCCTCCTCTTCGGTTACATCGATACCACCCAAACCCCTCCCCCGAGATCGCACAAGAGTGCCCCCGGCCGACGGAAATCCGCTTGCGTCCATGCCGGTACGGAGCCGAGCATGCCCCGTATGCACCACACGGGGGCGCGCCCATGAGCGCACGACTGCGCGGCATCGCGCGGGAGACGGAGCAGGCCGTCCAGGCCGGCCGGTACCGCACCGAGGACGGCCGGGAGGTGTCCATCGAGCGCGCGCTGACCGCCGCGCTCTCCGGCACCCGGCTCTACGGCCCCGAGCCGGTGCCCGTCGCCGTCCTGGACACCGACCGCACCACGGCCGTCGAGGTGACCGGCGAGAGCAGCCTGCGGGCGGCACACCGGATGACCCGTGCGGCGGCGGGCAAGGTCGCCGTCCTCAACTACGCCTCGGCCCGCAATCCGGGCGGTGGCTACCTCAACGGCGCGCAGGCCCAGGAAGAGGCTCTGTGCCGGGGCTCCGCGCTCCACGCGACCCTGTTGCGCGCCCCCGACTACTACGCCCACCACCGCGCCGAACGCAGCGCGTTCTACACCGACCGGGTGATCCACTCGCCCGGTGTACCGGTGTTCCGCGACGACCGGGGACGGTTCCTCGACCTCCCGTACAGCGTGGGCTTCCTCACCTCGCCCGCGCCCAACGCCGGAGTCATCCGCAGGCGGACCCCGGACGAGGCGCACCGCATCCCGGCCGCACTCGCGAGTCGCGCCGAACGGGTGCTGGAGGTGGCGGCGGTACGCGGCTACCGCAGGCTGGTGCTGGGAGCGTGGGGCTGCGGGGTGTTCCGGAACGATCCGGCACAGGTGGCGGGCGCCTTCCACACGCTGCTCCGCGACGGCGGCCGGTTCGGCGGCCACTTCGAGCAGATCGTCTTCGGCATCCTGGAACGCGGCCCGGAGTCCGCCGTCCGCACGGCTTTCGCCGGTACGTTCGCCGACCGGCTCCAGGACTGAAGGGCCCTCCGGTCAGCTCCAGCCGTACAGTTCCCGCAGCCGCCCGGCGACCAGCTCGAACCGCTCCCGGTCCAGCGCGCAGGCCTCCCGCCGCATCCCGTCCTCGTGCACCCGCAGCACCCGGTCCAGATCGGCCCAGGACGGCCGGCCCGAGCTGTCCCAGGGGCCCGCCCCCAGCGCCACCCACTCGCGGTCCGGATCGTGCTGCTTGCTGGAGAGCTGGACGGCGAGCAGGGTGCCCGCCTCCTCGCGGGCCACGACGAGAACCGGCCGGTCCTTGCCGCGCCCGTCGTTCTCCTCGAACGGCACCCAGGTCCAGACGATCTCGCCCGGATCGGGATCGCCGTCGCGGTCGGGGGCGTACAGGGTGCGGACCGGGCCCACATCGCGCGGATCGGCCTGGACGGTCGCGGCCGGTCCGCCGCGGCCGGGGGAGCCGGACGAACTGTCGGTGCTGTATGTGCCGTGGTGGAACGTCATCGCATCACCGTAGGACCTGGACGGCCCATTCCGTGGAGCGGGGCCGTCGAACCGGCCGCAGGCTCGGCCTCATGGCCCACACCGTCACCATCACGCTGTCCCGGATCGTCACCGCCGCCGCACTCCTCGCGGCAACCCTGCTCCCGGCGGCTCCTGCCGGAGCGTCGGATCCGCCGCGTCCCGGAGGACAGGAATCCGCACCCGCACCCGCACCCGCACCCTCAACCGTAGGGTCAGACTCCGGTACGGGCGGAGGCGGCCCGAGGGCCCTCCCGCGCACGGTGCCGGCCTGGCTGCCCCACCGGGACCAGGAGGGCGCGTACCAGGACGCACTGCGGCCCGTCGGCCAGCTGCACACTGTCAGCCCCTTCTGGTACGAGGCGATCTCGGCCGGCCGGATCGACGTACACCCCGGCGCCGGAGAACGCCGCATCATCGACGGACCGCACCGGGCGGGCACCGAGGTGGTGCCCACCGTCATGGAGACGATGAAGTCCGGAGCCCTGGCGGCGATCCCCACCAGCCCCGCCCGGCGGTGCTGCGCCGCCACGGCGTACGCGACACGGCCCTGTGGGCCCTGAACTTCGAGGACCCCGCACTGTGGCCGGAGCCGGCCTGCGGCTGAGCCACGGGCTCGCGCGGGCCGCCGTCACCGGGGGCGCCGGCGCACCGTTTCCGGCGCTCCGGCTCCGCGCTACGGGCCCCCGGACCGTTCCCCGGACCGCCCGGTCTGGAAGACTGCCCGACGCCATGAGCCAGTTACCCAAACAGCCCGCCGCAGTCTCCGTTCCGACCAGCGCCGACGTGGCGCGACTCGCAGGAGTCTCCCGGGCCACCGTGTCGTACGTACTGAACAACAACGCCACCGTGCGGATCAGCGAACCCACCCGGCGAAGAGTCAGGGAAGCCGCGGCCCATCTCGGCTATGTGCCGCACGCGGCCGCCCGGAGCCTGCGCGCCGGACATACCCGGATGGTGCTGCTGCCCGACGGGAACACGCCCGCGGGGCCTCTGCACCAGCACTTCATCGAAGAACTCCAGTCCGGGCTGCGCCGCCTCGACTACACCGTCGTCCAGTACGGCAGCGGCGGCCTCGGGGCCGACGAGGCCGCCAGGGCGTGGGCGGAACTGCGGCCCGTCGCCGTCGTCGCCCCCGCCGGGGTCGCCCTCACACCGCACGGCATAGCCGTGCTCACCCGGTCCGGTGCCAAGGCGGTGATCACCCTGGGCCCGGAGCCGGTGGACGGCGCGCACGCCCTGGTCATCGACCAGCGGGAGATCGGCGGCTGCGCCGTCGGGCATCTGCTGTCGCGCGGACGCCGCCGGATCGGGGTGGTCATGCCCCAGGAGCCGGCCCTCGCCCCGTTCGCCGAACCGCGGCTGGCCGGCGCACTGCGCGCGGCGGAACCGGCGGGTGCCCGCATCCAGCCGCTGCCGCTGCACTACGAGGAGGACTCGGCAGCCGCTCTCGCCGCCCGCTGGCGCACCCTCGGCCTGGACGCCGTCTTCGCCTACAACGACGAGTACGCCATGCTGCTGACGAGAGCCCTCCAGGACGCCGGCATCGCGGTGCCCGGGGAGACAGCCGTGATCGGCGCGGACGACCTGATGCTGGGCAGACTGCTGCGGCCCAGGCTGAGCACCGTACGGATGGAACTGGCGACACGGCAGCCGCCGGCCGAGATGGTCGACCGGCTGCTGCAGCACCCCGCCGGAAGACCGGAGCGGCACGACCTGCTGCGGGCACGGGCCGTCCCGCGCGAATCCAGCTGACCGGACCCCGCCGCCGGCGGAGCGACGACATGCGCGGGGAACGGCGGATGTCTAGCGTCGGAGCATGAGCCATCCGCAGAGCTACGAGATCCTGCTGGTCCCCGAGTTCAAGAAGTCCGGCACCGACGCCCCCCGGCCCGGCCGTGCCATCCGCTCGGCGGTCGTGGCCGCCACAGGGGAGACGGGGGCGTCGGGCTACCCCCGCTACGAGGGCGAGGGAGTGGTGGCGGACATCGACCCGGCGACCCGCACCGTGGAGGCGCTGCTGGTCGACGGCGCGGAGCTGGACTACGGGCTCTCGGTCCGGATCTCGGAGAAGAGCGTGGAGAGCGGCGCGGGCAGGCGCACGGGGGAGTCCGCGGCCGGGGGGACGCCGAAGCCCGGGGACAGCCGCGCGGAGCAGCCGGACGGCGAACCCGCGGACGAGGACACCGGGACCTGATCCCCTCGGCGCACAGCAGCGAAGAGGGGCCCGGTCCTGACGGACGGGCCCCTCACCTCACGCGCCGCGCGGAGAAAGCCGCTGCCGCGCCGCTACTGCTGCTCCGGCTGCCCCTGCTTCTGGGCCTCGACGGACTTGCGCACCTCGTCCATGTCCAGGTTGCGGGCCTGTCCGATGACGTCCTCCAGAGCCGCCTCGGGAAGCGCGCCGGGCTGGGCGAACACCGCCACGTTGTCCCGGACGATCATCAGCGTGGGAATGGACCGGATCTCGAACGCGGCCGCCAGCTCCTGCTGCGCCTCCGTGTCGACCTTGGCGAAGACCAGATCGGGGTGGCGCTCGGACGCCGAGTCGTAGACCGGCGCGAACTGCCGGCACGGGCCGCACCAGGAAGCCCAGAAGTCGATCAGTACGAAGTCGTTGTCGCTGACGACCTGATCGAAGTTTTCCTTGGTGAGCTCTACGGTGCTCATGCTCAAATACCTCTTCCTCTGCCCGTTCGGACGTGTCCCGCACAACGGTGACCGCTCCTGCGCTATTCCGCCTGCCCATGTGGCCGCGGCGCACACCCACGATCAGACTGTTCGCATGACCGACACAGCGGAGGGCGCAGTGGAGAGCATCGAGTACGACGTCGTGGTGATCGGCGCGGGTCCGGTGGGGGAGAACGTGGCCGACCGGGCCCGCGCGGCCGGGCTCAGCACGGCCGTCGTGGAGTCCGAGCTGATCGGCGGCGAATGCTCGTACTGGGCGTGCATGCCGAGCAAGGCCCTGCTGCGCCCGGTCGTCGCACGCGCGGATGCCCGTCACCTCCCGGGCCTGAGCGCCGCCGTGCGGGGGCCCCTGGATGTCGCGGAGGTCCTGGCCCGCCGCGACGCGTTCGCCTCGCACTGGAAGGACGACGGCCAGGCCGCCTGGCTGGACGGCATCGGCGCGGTGGTCCACCGGGGCACGGGCCGGCTCACCGGAGTCAGGACGGTCTCCGTCACCGCCCCCGACGGCAGGGAACAGCGGCTCACCGCCCGGCACGCCGTGGCCGTCTGCACCGGCAGCCGGGCCGTCGTCCCCGGCCTTCCCGGGCTCGCCGGCGCCCGGCCCTGGACCAGCCGCGAGGCGACCAGCGCCAAGGAGGTGCCCGGCCGGCTGGTCGTCGTCGGCGGGGGAGTCGTCGGCGTCGAGATGGCGACCGTCTGGCAGGCTCTCGGCGCCGAGGTGACGATGCTGATCCGGGGCAGCGGCCTGTTGCCGAGGATGGAGCCGTTCGCGGGCGAACTGGTCGCCGAGGCGCTCACCGGGGCCGGCGCGAGGATCCGCACCGGCGTGTCCGCCACCGCCGTGCACCGGGCCGGGCAGGACGGACCGGTCACCGTGGACCTGGACAACGGCGAGCGGATCGAGGCCGACGAGATCCTCTTCGCCACCGGCCGGGCGCCGCGCACCGATGACCTGGGCCTGGAGACCGTGGACCTGGAACCCGGCTCCTGGCTCACCGTCGACGACAGCTGCCGCGTCGAGGGCACCACCTGGCTGTACGCGGTCGGCGACGTCAACCACCGGGCGCTGCTCACCCACCAGGGCAAGTACCAGGCCCGTATCGCGGGCGCGGCCATCGCCGCCCGCGCCCAGGGCATCCCCCTGCCGGAGACCGACCGCTGGGGAGCGTACGCGGCCACCGCCGACCACGCGGCCGTCCCCCAGGTCGTCTTCACCGAACCGGAGGCCGCCTCGGTCGGCCTCACCCTCGCCGAGGCGGAGAGAGCCGGGCACCGGGTCCGCGCGGTCGACTACGACCTGGCCTCGGTGGCGGGCTCCGGCCTGTACGCCGACGGGTACCGGGGCCGGGCCCGGATGGTCGTCGACCTGGACCGGGAGACCGTGCTGGGCGTCACCTTCGTCGGCCCCGGCATCGGCGAGCTGCTGCACTCGGCGACGGTCGCGGTCGCGGGCGAGGTGCCCATCGAGCGCCTCTGGCACGCGGTCCCCGCCTATCCGACCATCAGCGAGGTGTGGCTGAGGCTGCTGGAGACGTACCGGGACGGCGGCCGGGGCTGACCCGCTTCCCGGGCTTCCCGCCGGAACCTCAATCAATGCCCCGTTTTTCGTGTTATTGGGGGCATATTCCGACATTCGCCCCTTAAGTTGTGGGAGGACTCCACTCGGGTGGCGTCGCGCATCACGTGGATACCGCAACGAACGGGCGACACCGATGTGCGCGGACGGATGCGCCGGATGAACCGCGGAACCGGAGCGCCGATCGCCGCACGGGCACGTGTCGGGAAAGGCAGGGCAGGTGAACGTGGTGGGGATCATCACTTCCGGTGCGGTCGCGCTGTTCATCACGGCGTTACTCACCG
Source organism: Streptomyces sp. NBC_00654 (assembly GCF_026341775.1). Classification (NCBI taxonomy): domain Bacteria; kingdom Bacillati; phylum Actinomycetota; class Actinomycetes; order Kitasatosporales; family Streptomycetaceae; genus Streptomyces; species Streptomyces sp. NBC_00654. The sequence continues at coordinate 3,663,228 of NZ_JAPEOB010000001.1, forward strand.
CAGGCATCCGCAGGGCGGTACTCCGGCGCGGAGCGGTGGCACGCCCGGACGGCCGCCCGCCGCGCGTCCGCCCGGCGTACCTGGGCGGACCGGCGGCCGTCCTGAGCGTCACCGCCGTCACCTGGGCCGGAACCGGGCTGGGCCTCGCGGAACCGGGCACGTCCGTCCTGCCCCTGCTCGCCGCGTCCGGCGCCGTCGCCGCGGTCGGGCTCGTCCATGATCTGCGACCGCTCGGCAGCTGGCCGCGACTGGCCGCGCAGACGGCCGCCGCGGTCGCGGTGGTGTCCTTCTCCGGGCTGTCACCGGCCGCGGGTGTGCTCGGCATGGTCTGGATCGTGTTCCTCACCAACGCCTTCAGCATGCTGGACAACTCCGACGGCGCGCTGGGCACCGTCTGTGCCGTCACGGCGGCCGGCCTGCTCGTCTGCGCCGCCGCCGACGGCCGGTCCGGCGTGGTCCTTCTGCTGACCGCCCTCATCGCCGCCCTCATCGCCCTGCTGGCCCACGGCCAGCACCCCGCGCGGCTCTTCCCCGGAGCGTGCGGCTCCCAGTTCACCGGCTTCGTCCTGGCCGGCTGTGCGGTGCTCGTCCACGCGTCGGCACCGCCGGAGCGCGCCGCGTGGACGGCACTGCCGGTGCTGACCCTGGTGGCCGTCACCGACACGGTGCTCGTGCTGGTTTCACGCCGGCGGGCCTCCCGGCCGATGCTTCCTGACCGCACTGATCACATCGCCCACCGGCTGCGCCGCGTACGCCTCACCAAGCCGGGCGTGGCGGTCGTCCTGGGGCTCGGCGCGGTTGCCGCGACGCTCACCGCCACCCTCGTGTACACGGGGCAGTTGCCCCCGTGGGCCGGGCTCCTGCCGACGGCGGGTGCGCTGCTCGCCGTTGTGGCACTGCTCAGGATCCCGGCGTACGCGAACGGGATCCCGCGCCCGCCGCGGAGCCCGCGCCCCGCGAAGGTCCCCCCGGCGCCCGCTTCCCCCGCCGCCGTACCCGGTGCCCGCCCGACCACGCCGCCCGCGACCGGCGGCCGGCCCGCCGCCGAACTCGCGGGAGACAGAAGGTGAGATGAGGGACCCGGCCCTCGTGTCCGGGGCTGGGGCGTGTGTCGAGAGTTCCGCCCGGCTCGCGACGCCCTCTCGGCAGCGGGCCGGTCGGGTCGGTCGCCCGCCGCGAGCCATGTGCGGTGTTTCGGACGAAGATTCCGTCCAGGACACCGCACGCGTGCGAGACGGTAGATTTTCCCTGACCCCGCACCGTGCGAGCGGAGCCGTACGCCGACCGACAGATCGGGAATCCCTCTCATGACCTCTCCCGCTTCTCCGACCGACGCCGCCGCGCACCCCCCGTACGCGGGCGGCAGCCTTCTCGCGGTGAGCGATCTGCACGCGGGGGTCTCCGACAACCGGGCCATCGTCGAGTCGCTGCGCCCGGAGTCGGACAAGGACTGGCTGATTGTCGCGGGCGATGTGGCGGAGCAGCCGCACGACATCCGGTGGGCGCTCGGACTCCTCGCGGAGCGCTTCGCCCATGTCGTGTGGACCCCCGGCAACCACGAGTTGTGGACCGTGGACAAGGACCCCGTACGGCTGCGCGGGCAGGCCCGCTACGAGCACCTCGTCGAGATCTGCCGGGACCTCGGGGTGACGACGCCCGAAGACCCGTTCCCCCTGTGGCCCGGCCCGGACAGCCCGGTGGCGGTGGCCCCGCTCTTCCTCCTGTACGACTACACCTTCCGTGCCCCCGGCGCCCGCACGATGGAGGAATCGCTGGCGATCGCGCACAAGGCGGGCATCGTCTGCAGCGACGAGTACCTCCTGCACCCCGACCCCCATGCCGGCCGGGAGGACTGGTGCCGGGCGCGGGTCGCCGAGACGGAGAGAAGACTGGCCGCCCACGACCCGGACATCCCGCTGGTGCTCGCCGGACACTGGCCCCTCGTCCGGGAACCCACCTCGGTGATGTGGTACCCGGAGTTCGCCCAGTGGTGCGGTACCGAGCTCACCGCCGACTGGCACCGCCGGTTCAACGTCGCGGCCGTCGTCTACGGACACCTCCACATCCCCCGTACGACGTGGTACGACGAGGTGCGCTTCGAGGAGGTCTCGATCGGCTATCCCCGGGAGTGGCGCAAGCGCGGCCACCCACGTGGCCTGCTGAGACAGATCCTCCCGTACGAGGAACGCCCCGCGGCCCCGGACGGCACCCCCGCCGGCGGACACACACCGCACCCCTACCCCGAAGGTGCCTCGTGATCGACCGGCTGCTCCCCGGGTACGTCTCCTGCGCCGCCACCCGCCGGGAAACGGTGCCGGACGGAATCCTCTTCCCCGAGGAGGAGGAACTGGTGGCCAGGAGCGTGCCCAAGCGCGTCAACGACTTCACGACCGCCCGCGCCTGCGCCCGCCGGGCCATGGCGGGCCTCGGCCTGCCGCCCGTGGCGGTACTGCGCGGCCGGCGCGGGGCCCCGCTGTGGCCCGCGGGGATCATCGGCAGTCTCACGCACTGCGAGGGCTACCGGGCGGCGGCGCTGGCACGGGCCACGGACGCCCTGAGCCTGGGCATCGACGCCGAGCCGAACGCCCCCCTGCCCGCCGGAGTGGCGGACATGATCTCGCTGCCTTCGGAGCGTCGCTGGAACGCGCCGCCGCCCGCCCCGGGCGACGACGGCGCCGTGCACTGGGACCGGCTGCTCTTCAGCGCCAAGGAGAGTGTCTTCAAGGCGTGGTACCCGGTCACCGGGACCGAACTCGACTTCGACGAGGCGGAGATCACCTTCGACCGGGCCGCCGGCGGCCGGGCCATGGAGGGCACGTTCGCGGCGCGCCTGCTGCGAACCGACCCGGCTCTGCCGCTGACGCTGGACGGCAGATGGCGGGTCGAGGACGGCATCGCCGCCACGGCCGTCCTGGTGCCGCACGGCTGACGGAGACCGGGTGCGTTCGGCGGCATGTGCACGGCCGGGTGGGTCACGGGGGCGTGTACGGGGGCGGGTACGGGGCCGGTTCAGCGTTCCCCCGCACTCCTCAACGGGCGTCCCAGCCGCACGTTCCACCGTCCGGACCGGCCGCTCAGCTCGGTGAGCGCCAGCGGAACGACATCGAGCCGCCAGAACGCCACCACCGGCAGGGCCAGGCCATGGACCACCGCCGCCCGCACCACCGAGGGTCCGGCCACGGCCAGCACGCTTCCGTCGGCCCCGTCCGAGGTCGCGTCCAGCCAGCCACCGACCCGGGCGGTCAGATCACGCAGGGACTCACCGCCGTGCGGGGCCGCCGCGGGATCGCCGAGCCACGCCGCCACCGCCTCCGGCTCCCGGGCGGTGACCTCGTCCAGCCGCTCGCCGCGCCAGCGCCCCAAGTCCCAGTCGGCCAGGGCGGCTTCGGTCCGCGTGGTGAGTCCGAGCGCCTCGGCCGTCCGCAGACACCGCTGCGAGGGTCCGCTCATGTACCGGCCGGCCGCGGGCACCGATCCGGCTGCGGCGCGGGCGCTCCGCTCACCGGCGCGGTCCAGGGCGGCTTCATCCTCGAAGCGCGCCTCCCGCAACGCCGCGTTCATCGCAGGTGAGATCAACAACACCCGTACCGTCACGATCGTCCTCCAGTCTCCTCAACCGCTGTTCCGGTGGCGCAGGTTCTCATGGTTCCGGAGGCCGGTGACCGCACCGGTCGCACCATGGCGGTGCCTGCGTACAGGCGGTATGGTCACGTCGACCATGACGACGGTGTGACGGAAGTCCGGTGAGAATCCGGCACGGTCGCGCCACTGTGTACCCGCTCTCCGGCGCGGGAAGTCAGACCCGGCACCTTCGTCTGAGGCACCACGACAGGGACGCGTGTTCCCACAGGAGGTTCTGCCATGGCACAGTCCGCTGCCCCCGCGAGCGGGGCAACTGCCCTCACCCCGATCTCGGCGAAGGCCATCGCGCCCTGGGCCGTCTTCTTCGGCGTTCTCATGCTCGTCCTGCTGTACTTCGTCGGCGCCGAGCAGGGTGCCACCGCGGTCATCTCCGGCGAAGGTGTCCACGAATGGGTTCACGACGGCCGTCACCTGCTCGGCTTCCCCTGCCACTGAGAAAACAGGGGAAACTCTCGTGAACTCCATATCTGTCAGAGCTCTGCTCGTGCGCGGCATGCTGGCCGGCCTGATCGCGGGCGCGGTGGCTCTCGTCGTCGCCTACTTCCTCGGCGAGTCCCAAGTGGACGCCGCCATCGCGCTGGAGGAGGCCCACAGCCATGATCACGGCGGCGGCGAGGAACTCGTCAGCCGCACCACGCAGGCCACCGGCGGACTCGCCACCGGCATCCTGGTCTTCGGTGTGGCGATCGGAGGGATCGCCGCTCTCGTCTTCTGCTACGCCCTCGGCCGTATCGGCCGTTTCGGCCCCAGGGCCACGGCCACACTGATCGCGGGCGCAGCCCTGCTGACGGTGTACGTCGTACCGTTCCTGAAGTATCCGGCGAACCCGCCGGCCGTCGGGAATCCCGACACCATCGGGAAGCGCACCACCCTGTTCTTCCTGATGCTCGCCCTCAGTGTGCTGCTGGCCGTCGCCGCCGTGATCCTCGGCAGACGGCTCGCCCCCCGCCTGGGCAACTGGAACGCGGCCGTCACCGCCGCCGCCGGGTTCGTCCTGCTGATCGGACTCGCCTACGCGTTCCTGCCCTCGTTCAACGAGGTCGGCAAGGACTTCCCGGCCTCGTTGCTGTGGGAGTTCAGGCTCTCCACGCTGGCCATTCAGACCACCCTGTGGACCGTCTTCGGCCTGACCTTCGGCCATCTGACCGAACGGCTGCTGGCACCCGGTACGGGGGGCGCGGCGACGGGCGGCGTCGCGGAGCGGCGCACGGCCGGTGCGGTGAACTGACGGTTCCCGTACGAGGACCGGCACTCACGAGGACCGGTACTCACGAGCACCAGCGCTGACGACGCACGCATACGACGGAACCCGCCGGGGCAGTCCCGGCGGGTTCCGCCGTATGCGGTGGCGGTTAACGGCGTTACGGGTGCCGCCCCGACAACAGTAGCGTTGCTAACGTATTGGTGTTAGCGTTGATTCATCGGGGTCGATGGGACCGGCGGCCCGCTGTGTCGACGGGAGCGAGATCATGACTGAGCACACCACCACGGCCACCGGCCGTCGCGTCGCCCTGGTGACCGGGGGTTCCAGGGGGATCGGCCGGGAGAGCGCCGAACGGCTCGCGGCCGACGGCTTCGCCGTCGTCGTCAACTACGCGGGCAATCAGGCCGAGGCCGAGGCCGCCGTCGGGGCGATCGCCGCCGCCGGCGGACAGGCCGTCGCGCACCGTGCGGACGTTGCCGACGAGGTCGCCGTGGCAGCGCTCTTCGATGCCGCCGAGGAGGCGTTCGGGGGAGTCGACGTGGTCGTGCACGCCGCGGGCGTGATGACGCTCGCGCCGCTGATCGACACCGACCTCGACGCGCTGGACCGGATGCACCGCACCAACATCCGCGGCACGTTCGTCGTCGATCAGCAGGCCGCACGCCGCCTGCGCGGGGGCGGGGCCATCATCAACTTCTCCAGCTCCGTCCTGGCCCTGTCCCTTCCCGGGTACAGCGGCTACGCCGCCACCAAGGGGGCGGTCGAGGCCATGACCCTGATCCTCGCCCGCGAACTGCGCGGCCGGGACATCACGGTCAACGCGGTGGCCCCGGGGCCGACCGCCACCGCCCTGTTCCTGGACGGCAAGGACGAGGAGACCGTCGCGGGAATGGCCGCTCAGGCTCCTCTGGAGCGGCTGGGCGCCCCGCAGGACATCGCGGAGGTCGTCTCCTTCCTCGCGGGTCCCGCGCGCTGGATCAACGGCCAGGTCGTACGCGCCAACGGCGGCATCGTGTGACGGCCGCGTACCTCGCCGTGTGCCGCTTGATACCGTCCGTTCGATGAGCACGCGAACGCGCATTCTGGAAGTCGCGGCCGACCTGGTCAGGGAGTCGCCCGACGGGGACATCTCCACGCGTGCGGTCTGTGAGGCGGCGCAGGTCGGAGCCCCGGCCCTCTACCGGCACTTCGGTGACAAGGAGGGACTGCTGTCGGCGGTCGTCGATCATGGCTTCGACACGTATCTGGCGGCCAAACGGGAGCGCGACGACACGACGGACCCCGTCGAGGACCTGCGCAACGGCTGGGACGGCCATGTGGAGTTCGCCCTCCGCAACCCGAACCTCTACCGGCTGATGAACTCACCCGCGATGCGCACACCACCGGAGGCGGCACTCGAGGCGCACCGGATCCTCACCGGGGACCTGGAGCGGGCCGCCGCCGCCGGAAGGCTGCGCGTCGCCCCCACGCTCGCGGCACAGATGATCATGTCGGCGAACACCGGTGTGGCGCTCATGCTGGTGGCCCGCCCGGCGACCTTCTCCGACGGCACCATGTCCCGGCGGGTGCGCGACGCCGTGCACGCCGCCGTCCTCACCCCGGACGCGGTCCCCGGTGAACCGGCTGCCTCCGGTGAACCGGCGGAGGCCGGTGTCCCCTCCACGGCTGCCAGGCTGAGTGCTCTGCTGCGCCACTCGCACGAAGCGGGACTCAGTACCGCCGAGGCCGCCTTGATGACGGAATGGCTGGACCGGGTGGCGAATTCCCTTCCGGCGGACGGTGCCGGGGCCTGAATCCCGCGGCCCCACGCCGGAGACCGGCCGGGGCGCACCGTGTTGGTGCACCCCCGGCCGGGACCGGTTTTCCGCCAGGCGGTCCGCGCCGTCCCGGATCTCCCGGAACAGGACGCCGCGGACCGGCAGGTCCGGATCAGGCCGTCCCGGAACCGGAATCCCCGGTCAGCGCGGCCGCCATCCGCAGATGCGGCGCGGCCTCCGCGTGCCGCCCCTGGCGTTCCAGGGTGCGCCCCAGCATGAGGTGCGCGTAGTCCTCCACCGGGTCGCGCTCCAGCACGGCACGCAGTTCGGTCTCGGCCCTGCCGAGCCGGGCGGAGTGGTAGTAGGCGCGCGCGAGCAGCAGCCGGGGGGCGACCTGGTGCGGCGCCTCCTCGACCAGTCCGCCCAGGATCCGGGCCGCCGTCAGGTATTCCCTGGCCTCGAAGAACATCTGCGCCCGGTCCCACCGTTCAGCGGCCGTGCCGAACTCGTAGTAGGTCTCGCTCATGTGTCCTCCTCCTGCGTGTCTTCCGGCGTGGGCTGCCCGGTGGTTCGTGCCGCCGGGCGCCCAGGGGTGACAACACCACATGATGGTTTAACATTCCACTACATTCTCGGCGTGGGGACCGGCTCTCCGTGCCTGTACGGGAATAGGTTGTGGGCCATGAGCAATCTCGATCGCCAGGCCGCACTCTCCGTCTGTGGAGGGCGTGGCTTCGTCGTCGCCGAACCGGTACGTGAACTACTCAGCCCGCGCCGCGTCCAGCTGGGCGAGTCCACCGAGGTGCGCCGGCTGCTGCCCAATCTGGGCCGCCGCATGGTCGGCGCCTGGGCCTTCGTGGACCACTACGGCCCCGATGACATCGCCGACGAGCCCGGCATGCAGGTGGCGCCCCATCCTCATATGGGGCTGCAGACCGTCAGCTGGCTCCACGAGGGCGAGGTTCTGCACCGCGACAGCCTGGGCAGTCTGCAGACGGTACGGCCCCGGGAGCTGGGCCTGATGACCTCCGGCCGGGCCATCAGCCACTCCGAGGAGAGCCCGAAGCCGCACGCGCGGCTTCTGCACGGTGCCCAGCTCTGGGTCGCACTCCCCGACGCCCACCGGGGCGTCGAACCGCATTTCCAGCACCACGCGGACCTGTCCAGCGTCACCGCGCCCGGCCTCACCGCCACCGTCATCCTCGGTGAACTCGACGGTGCCGTCTCACCGGGCACCGCCTACACCCCGATCGTGGGCGCGGACCTGGCGCTGACGCAGGGCGCCGAGGCCCGGCTGCCGCTGGATCCGGACTTCGAGTACGCGGTCCTGTCCATGTCCGGCGAGGCCGAGGTCGACGGCGTACCCGTACTGCCGGGCTCGATGCTGTACCTCGGCTGCGGCCGCACCGAGCTGCCGTTGCGTGCCCTCTCCGACGCGGGACTGATGCTTCTGGGGGGTGAGCCGTTCGAGGAGGAGATCGTCATGTTCTGGAACTGGATCGGACGGTCCCAGGAGGACATCGCACAGGCCCGCGAGGACTGGATGAACGGGACCCGCTTCGGTGAGGTGAAGGGCTACGACGGCCCTCCGATTCCAGCTCCGGAGCTGCCTGTGGTGCCGCTGAAGGCGCGGGGGAGGGTGCGCTGAGCTGGGGTATTCGCCCGAACTGGCCTCAGGCTGGCTGGCTTCGGGCAAATTCCGTTTCCGGTCCGCTCGTAGCTGCTCACTTGGCCCTTGGTGTGCGCTGCGGATCTTGGATGCGACTCCCATGTAGAGCAGGGTGTGGTGACGTTTGATGGTACGAATGCTGACTCAATGCTGACTCAATGCTGACTTTACTGACGAGTAGTCAGCTATCTGGTGGTGGTCCACGCCATGCCGTCGCGACAGGAGTGCGCGGGGTCGAGGCTCCGCCCGCAAGGCGGTCCCGTGCGTGGATCAGGGTCGTGGCGTGTGTTGCGTCGCGCGTGATGGGCAACGGTCGACTCCGCGCCTACGCTGATTCAGCGAATTGTGGGCAGTCGACAAAGAAAGCCTTCTCGGCTTCCCGTTCGTGACGGGACCGCGTCTGCGTGCGGGATCATGATGCGAGTCGCCGAGTTCGCGAGGATGCCGTCGGAGAAGCTGCATTGGTCGGCCTCATCGTGTCACCCGTCTGAGCGGTTGATCGCGGGCTGCCGCAGAGCTGGGTTTGTGGGACGGATCGCTGCTGTGCCAGCTGGTTCCACCGTCTGCATGGAACGCGATGCGGCGCATAATGGCGCACTCTGCCGGTGGGGTGATTCGCCCGCGCGGCGACAACCAGAGACCTTTGTCATGAAGTTGTCTACCTGGTGGCGCTGACCTGCGGATTTGTGATCCTATGAGCTCGTAACACGATCTTGTTGAAGTGGGGCCCTGACCCCGGAGTTTGGACACCGGAGAGACTTGGATCTTGATGGTCCAGGAGAACGGAGTCCCTGTGGGGATGAAGCACTATCCCACCGAGTTCAAGGCGGACGCGGTGGCGCTCTACCAGTCGCGTCCGGGAGCGACGATCAAGTCGGTTGCCACCGATCTCGGGGTGAACACCGAGACGCTGCGGAACTGGATCCGGGCCGCCGACGGACGCCGTGCCGGTGCCCACTCCGCGCCTGCGGCTGCGCCGCAGCCTGGCGGCGAGCTGGTTCAGGCGGAGCTGGCCGCCGCGCGCAAGAGGATCCGCGAGCTGGAGGAAGAACGCGACATCCTCCGCAAGGCGGCCCGGTATTTCGCGACGGAGACGCGCTGGTGACCCGCTGCCAGTTCGTTGAAGATCATCAGCGCCGGTTCGGCGTCAAGCGGCTCTGTGACATTCTCGGGATCTCCCGCTCGAGCTTCTACTACTGGCGCCGGACCGCCCCTGCCAGGGTGGCCCGGCAGGCCGCTGACGCCCAGCTCGCCGCCCGGATACGCAAGGTCCACGAGGACTCCGACGGCACCTACGGCGCCCCGAGAATCACCGCTGAGCTCCGCGACGACGGCGGCCAGGCGGTCAACCACAAGCGGGTTGCGAGGATCATGCGGACGATCGGGCTCGAGGGCGTCCGGCTGCGGCGCCGGCAGCGCACCACCGTCGCGGACCCGGCCGCGCCGAAGGCGCCGGACCTGATCGGGCGTGACTTCACCGCCACGGCCCCGAACACGAAGTACGTCGGCGACATCACCTACCTGAGGATCGGTGGCGGGAAGTTCTGCTATCTCGCGACCGTCATCGACCTCTGCTCGAGACGCCTGGCGGGGTGGGCAGTCGCCGATCACATGCGGACCGAACTCGTTACCGACGCCCTGGCCGCCGCCGAGCGGACCCGCGGGAGCCTGGCCGGGGCGGTGATGCACACCGACCACGGCTCGCAATACACGAGCCGAGAATTCGCCGAAGCCTGCAGGTCAGCAGGGGTCCGTCAGAGCATGAGCGCGGTCGGGTCCAGCGCGGACAACGCACTGGCGGAGTCGTTCAACGCGACCTTCAAAAGAGAGACGCTGAAGGGGCAAAGGGGCTGGCCAAGCGAGCGTGAGGCCCGGCTCGACGCCTTCCGATGGCTGACCCGATACAACACCCGACGCCGGCATTCCCACCTCGGACAACGCTCCCCGATCGCCTACGAGACCACCTTCCACCCACTATCAACTACCCTGACCCGAGCCGCATAGATGTGTTCAAGCTCCGGGGTCAAGGCCCGTGTGCTGGTGGGGCGTAACCGGTGTGACGATTCGGCCGTTCGTGAGGGTGTGGGTACTCGACCGTGGATCGTGGACGATGATTTGTGGGCGCTGATCGAGCCGTTGTTGCCGCCTTGGCCGGAACGAGCCCCGGGGCCAAGGCCGGTGTCGGACCGGCTCTGCCTCCAGGGCATTCTGTTCGTCCTCTACAACGACATAGCCTGGCAACTCCTGCCCCTGGAGCTGGGGTTCGGCTCGGGCCAGACGTGCTGGCGTCGCTTGGAGCGGTGGCAGAGGGCAGGGGTGTTCGACCGGTTGCACCAGGTCCTGCTCGCCGAGCTGAACGCGGCCGGCGAACTCGACTGGTCACGGGCGTGCGTGGACGGCTCCCACATCCGCGCGAAATAGAGGGCGCCGACACCGGTCCGTCGCCGGTCGGCCAGCGGAAAACGGGCAGCAAACACCACCTGATCTGCGACGGACGCGGCACCCCGCTCAAAGTCATCACCACCTCGGCCAACGTCAACGACGTCACCCAGACTCTCGCCCTGGTCGACGGCATCCCACCCGTCGCCGGCCGCCCCGGCCGGCCTCGCCGCAGGCCCGAAGCCCTGCTCGGCGACAAGGGCTACGACTCCAACGCCCACCGCGACGAGCTGCGTCGCCGACGGATCCTGCCCGTCATCTCCCGCAAGGGATCACCCAACATCAAGGGCATCGGCAAGCTCCGCTATGTCGTCGAGCAAACCTTCGCCCTGCTTCACCACTTCAAACGCCTCGCCGTCCGTTGGGAGCGCCGCACCGAACTCCACGACGCCTTCGTCTCCCTCGCCTGCAGCCTCATCTGCTGGAGACGCCTCAAGAGATCCCGCTCATGATCGTGTTACGAGCTCTATGGGCCCCTGGCCTGCGTGGATGTGTCTTTCACTGTCTTTCAGTTTCGCGCTGCGTTATGTAGCCGATTCTCCCCACGCGCTCCCCAAGCCTTCGAATACTCCCCAGATTCTCCCCAGAGGTGCTAATGCCGCGAGCGCCGTGCCTGGGGCGGGCGGGTGCTCGTTTGGCTGTATAGCCAGCACGCTGAGTGATCACTGCGCGTCGTGCCTGCCCCCGTCAGCGGCTGACGGAGTTGAGTCTGCGAGGCAGGAGTTGGCGGTTTCCGGTCCCACATGGCACAGGTTGTGGATGGCGTCCTGTGGTGTCCAGGCTGGTCCAGGTGAGATGCAAGAGGCCAGGTCAGCCGATTCTGTTCAGGCGCTTCGACCCTGTTGGTGAGATGCGTGTGAGAGGAAACGCTCTCTCGCGTGAGACGGGACGAACCCCCGTCGGCCTCAGCCGGCGGGGGTTCTCAGTGCGGTGGTGGGCCCCCCGGGGAATCAGCGTTCGGGCACCGGCAGGAGGCTCTCAGGCAGGCGTTGGTAGAGGCTTCGCCGGGCCGCGTAGTCGTTGCGGTCTGCCGTGTAGTGCGCCAGCCGCCTGCCCAGGCGTCGAGAGAAGCGAACCTGGATTTCTCCAGGGCTGCCGGTCGGGCTGCATGCGTAGAGTCTGCATGCGTAGCCGGCGTCGGCGCGTTGCTGACAGGTGCAGTCGAAATCCGTTACGACTAGGGGGATTCCGCACTCGGGATCTGTTAGTAGGTTCTGGAATCCCCGGTGGTGCAGGGGGGCCTCGGCGAGTGGCTCATGGATGTACTCGATGATCCATTCCCGGCCGCCATCTCTGGATGGGTTCGTCCAGGCCGTCGTGCTGAGTGGAACACCAATCGTCCTTAGCAAGGGTGCACGGCGAAGAATTCCGCTAGCCAGCCATGACGAAGCGATAATTCTGCGATGGTGCTGGGCGTACATGTCTTGTGCGGCAGGGGTGCGGGTAGCGATCTCGCTGCTATGCCATCGGTCGGGCGCCTGCTGGTGACAGAGGAAGGTGTCAGCGGATTCAGCATCGCGAGTCACGGTGTCAATGGCCATCAACCATTCGTCGGTGTCGACACCGGCCAGAGTTACGGTGCCCGCAAGGCCAATCCGGTACAGGCGGATCGACTCGTCTTCCACGGTGAAGCGAAGTCCGGGGATGCCGCATAGCTCTCCTTCTTCGGAGATCCGCGGTAGGCAGGCGCGGACCAGTTCTCTCGCCATGGACTCGCCGGATACTTCCCGGTTGACGTCTTCGTCCTCGACAGTGAGGAGCAGTGCGTCCCGGCGTGAATCGGCAGAGCGAATTCCCCACGGGTTGCGTGTGTCAATCCCCGGCCAGGCCATGCGGTAGAGGAAGTAGCACTCCAGCTCGGCCTGAGCCTCGTCCGCTGGGGGAATCAGTGGGTCTGCGGCTGCGAGACTCTTGACCCTGCTGAGAGATGTGCTCCAGGACAGACCTGTGGCGATCTGTAGCTTCTGGGCGCGGCGTTCGATACGAGTGTTCTTCACGCGGGAGGCTTTCCGCCGCAGTTTCCTGTCCCGACCCAGGCCACACGGCGATTCTCCGCTGCGCACAAGGGATACTCGAAGCTGCGACGCCAGCCGAGTTGGCTTGTCAGGCAACGTTCGTCGGGGGAACGCTGCGCAATTCGGGCCCCGCTGTGCCCTACGACGGCACCTTAGTTGAAGGGCGTCACGCAGGCCCGCATTTGCGCGCGGCTTGGCGTGGGTGCAAGCCAACCTCACCCCCGCGCCGAAGGGATTATCCGACGTAAGCATCGGTGAGAAGTGTCCAACTTGGTTCCCTGGGTCCCATCGACCAAGAAGCGCTGGACGCCCGCGAGAAGTGTGAGCGCGGCTATGACGCGTCTGCTCCGCACAGCCCGGCGAGGAAGGCGGGGGAGAGGTTGCTGGGGAAGCCTTCGTGTGGGAGGCGCCGCAGGATGCTCTGCCAGAGTTCGGGTGAGAGGCGGGATGGGGGGCGTTCGAAAGAGGCTCGCAGGTCGAGCAGCGCCGTCTTGGCGGGGTCGGTGAGGATGAAGTGCTGGTCGCTGCCGTACTTCTGGTCGGTGTCGCCTCGAAACCGCGTGAGATGCATCGGCAGACCGAAGACCGGGTCCAGGAGGGCTGCGGCGATGTGGTGCGGCCCTGGTCCTTGGTCGCGCACATGCGAGGACCGCACGACGATCCGTGTGTGGCCAAACGCCGTTCCGCGGTAGCCGTCTGCGAGGTAGGTGTTGGCCACGGTGTGAAGGAGGGCTGTGCGGCGCAGTAGCCCGCTGCCCAGCCAGGCTCCGCGATGCTGGACCTGGACGAAAGGATCGTTGTCGTTCTCCCACTGGGAGAAGTGCTCACGCTCACCGGCGATCCATGTTGACCGAGAGGTGCGCCAGCAGAGCTGCATGGTATCCGGGTCGATCCACTTGTTGAGCATGTTCTGCTCCGCCTCGCGCCACAGCGAGTGGGGCAGACCACTCAGCCGTAGCCGCGTGGGCTGGCCCAGTACGCGGAGTTCGATCGCTGTGCGGAAGCGTTTGACGATGCGCAAGCCGGGCACGCCGTGCAGTTCCCCTTCCGAAGGGAGGGTGGGGAGGAGCCCGAACAGGATCTCTGCAGCACGGTCCACGCTTTCTACCTGGAGTGTGAGCAGATTCGAACCGGGCTGGACTGAGACGATGCCGAGGGGGAAGCGCGTGCATGCGTTGCGGTTCTCCAGGAGGCCGAGGAACACGCGTGCCTCCAGGCGCATTTGGGCCGCGTGTGCTGGAGCGGGGATTGGAGCTGCTGTGGTTTCAGGCAGCAAGTCCAGGGCCCGTCGGGCCTGCTGGATACTTTCACCCGTGTACTTGACGCGGTTCAGCGCGACGGATTGGTCGTAGGCACACATGACTCTCCTGAGCACCTCGGCCCTGGGTGCTGGGAAGTAAGACTCGTGTGCGACAGCGCGTCGTCCTGAGTGATCAGTGACCGGTTCACCCGCGCGTGGAGGAATGGGCCGAAGCGTCTCCAGGGAGCGGTGGTCAAGCCGCAACTGCACCTTAAAGCACACGATGTCGGTTGTGACGAGCCACTCGCGGTGGCTGGTGGCAATTCACTCGTACGAGCTCGTAACACGATCTTGGTGGCGTGGGCGATGATCTCGGCGGTGATGGAGACGGCGGTCTCCTCGGGCGTACGGGCTCCCAGGTCACGGGGCCAGCGGCCTGCCGCTGTCCCTGCGCACCGGCCCCATCCACCGTCCCGCTCCCGCCGGCCGCAAGCACCTTGATCGGATGATTCCGCCCCACGTACGCTGACGGCCGTTACTGTGGGTGGCGCAGGGGGGGACAGACCGCTGAATACGGTTCGGTCGGGGTGCCTGCGGGATACGGGGGTGCGGGTTGAACAGCTCCATGCCGGTGGCAGCCGGGGTTCCGCCCATCAATTTCCGCGTGCACGAGCTGCGGACCGGAAGCGCGGACGGGGCGCGGGCCGACTTCGAGCAGATGCTCGCGCAGCTCGCCGGTGCGACCAATCCGAATGTCCGGATGATCGCCGCGAATCCGGGCGACTGGGGAATCGACGCCTTCGCCGGTGACCTCGGGGGCGCCATCACGGTCTGGCAGTCCAAGTACTTCATGCCGCAGACCACCACCAGCCAGTCCCAGCAGATTCGCGACTCCCTGAAGAACGCGCTGAAAGCCGCTGCGGCCAACGGTCACACCATCACGCTCTGGATCCTGTGCATCCCCTCCAGCATGGACGGGCCGGCAGCCAAATGGTGGGACGGCTGGAAGAAGCGGAAGGAAAAGGATCATGGCCTCGTCATCGAGCTGTGGGACGGGACCACGCTCGTGAAGAAGCTGCAGAGCCCCGAAGGCGACCACGTACGGCGCGCCTACTACGAACCCTTCACAGCCCCCGCCGCCCCCGCCCAGGGGCAGACGCGCCTCGTGCTGGACGTGGAGGAGGACAAGGCGACCGCGCTCGACTCTGCCCTGTTCGTGCGGCAGATGACCGAGGCCGGCCACGTCGAACTGGACTCGGCCAAACGGCAGTTCTTCAACGCCGACCTGGTGGCTCGCGAAGTCGCACACAAGGGCGTGCCGAGCGAGGTCGCCGCGCTGAGTTCTGCCGACGCCACGCTGCACGGCGTGTGGGAGATGCAGTTCAACGAGTGCTCGGCCGAGGGTACCCTCCCCGCTCTGCACGGCCGGGTCTGGCGCGAGGTGCGCTCCGAGCACGACAAACTGCCCACGGTGCTGCGTCTGGAGGTAACGCACAGCTGGGGCCTGGTCCACCGGCTGGTCGACAACCGCCGGGCAGGATGGGTCACGCACTGGCGGCAGATCGCGAGCGGTCACGCCGACGACTGAGACACCCCGACCGCCCGCACCGCCCGACCACTGATGAGGAGCATGCCGTGCACGCAGACCGGCCGGTCGTGATGCCCGAGGACGAGGTGCCCTTCCGCCTTGCTCAACTGCTGCTGCTCCTGGACGCCGTCGCCGCGCAGGACGCGAACGGGGCGACACTGGAACGCATCGGGTACTACGACTTCCTGTCCGCGAACCCCTTCCTCGTCGTTCCCCCCGAGGGCCGGGACGCCAGCCTCCTGCGGCTGGCCGGATTCGACCCGCAGGTCCTCGCCTACGCCTCCTCCTCACAGCGGTTCACGAGCCGACGCGAACGGATCCAGCACGACCTGGCGCTCCTGGTGGCCTACGGGTGCTGCCGCATCCGGAACCGCGAGGGCTCCCTCACCTACTCGATCACCGAGGCCGGTCAGGATCTCGGTGGCCGTTTCACCGCCACCTACGCCACCTCCTTCACCACCGCCGCCGGCATCGTCGTCCGCCAGCTCCGCAAACTCACTGACAAGAGGCTGCGCGAGCAGACCGCACGGTGGCTGAGGCCGGACGGACCCGCTGCTGCCCTCATGAGCGTCCTGGGCCCGGGGCCCGTGCTGGAAACATCCTGGGAGGGATGATCACCATGGAGCCGCTTCCCGGTATCCGCATCCGCCGCTTGCGCTTGGTCGGCATGGAGCGGTCCTACGACGTCGACTTCACCGCCGACCAGAGGGTGCGGAACCTCTCCGTCGTCGCCGGAGCGTTCAGCTCCGGCAAAACAGCGGTACTGGAGTTCATCGCCTACGGGCTCGGCGCGAAACGGCACCCCCGCCACCAGGAGGTGCTGCGCAAGGTCCGTTCATGCCTTCTGGAAGTCGAGCTGTCCGGCGAGCCGCACGTGATCGAGCGGTCGGTCGGCGAACCCTCGAAGGTCGCCTTCGTCCGCCGCGGAACGCTCGACAGCATGCCCGCATCCAGGGCCGAGAGCAGGCTCATCGACCCGCCCGGAGCACCGGAGAGTCTGTCTTCCCTCCTGCTCAGGCACTGCAAGCTCGAAGGGGTCCAGCTCCGCGAAGCACCTACCAACAGCGAATCGCGCACGGACCCGCTCAGCTTCCGCGATCTGATGTGGCTCGCCTTCCTTCCCAACGAACGCGTCGCGGACAAGAACTTCCTGTTCGAGAACGACTACATGCGCAAGCACAAGCTGCGGCAGGTCCTCGACGTCGCCTTCGGAGTCCACGACGACCGCGCCGTCGAACTCGGCCAGCGCATCCAGGAACTCGGCGGCCGGCTCAACCGCGCCAAGGCCGAACTGGCAGCAGCCCGCGCCTTCGTGGTGGAGCAGGATCCCACCGCGCTGAACGGCGAACCCACACCCGCCGTCCACGAAGGGGAGCTGGCCGACATCACCAGCCAGCTGGAGGAGTTGGACCGCAGGGCGCAGGCGGGGACGCAGTTCGCGGCCCAGCTGCGCCACCAGCACAAAGAGGCGGCCGGGAACTCCCGCCGGGCGGCGGCGGTCCTGCGGGACTGCGAAACGCAGCTCCAACGCCTGATGCCTCTGCGGGCACAGTACGCGGACGATCTCCTCAAGCTCGGCATGCTAGGCGAAGCACAGCAGCTCTTCGACCCCCTGAGTGTCACCACCTGCCCCGCCTGCCTGAACCGGCTCTCGGTTCCCCCCACCGCCGACAACGGGCGCTGCAGCATGTGCCGTCACGAACTGACCGCACAGGAAGGGACATTGACCCTGGGGGCTGCCGACACCGGCAGCCTGCCCGGGGACGGCCGGGTGGACGTCAAGGCGGAGACCCGGTCCACCCAGGCCCGCCTTAGAGAAATCACCAGCTACATCGATGAACTCGGAGACTCGCTCGCCGCACTCAAACTCCAGGCCGAAGACGCGGCCCTGAGGGAAGAGGAAGCCGCCGCCGCGCTGGACGCCGCGACGTCCCCCTCCGTCTCACCGTTCCTCGCCGCCCGCGACGACCTCCACCGAAGGCGCGAACAGGTCCTGCGCCAAAGCGAACAGGCTGAGAACGCGGTCAAGCTCCGCGAAGGACTCACCAAACGGGCCGACGTCGTCGAGCGCCACGAAACCGACATCGCCCGTCTCCGGGAGGAACTGGCACGGCTCGGAGACGCCTCCCACGACCGCGACCGTGTCATCGCCAAGATCAGCAGCCGATACGGCGACCTCCTCCGGGCCTGGCGCTACCCCAAGGTCAGCACGCCCTTCATCAAGACCGACCTCACCCCCTTCGTCCGCGGTGAGCCATACCAGGAAGCCTCGTCCGGGGCCCGCACTCTGCTGACCCTGGCCTGGCAGCTTGCCGTCTTCGAGATCGCCGTCGAAGAAGGGGCCGCACACCCTGGATTCCTCATGATCGACAGCCCCCAGAAGAACCTGGGCCACGGCGGCACCCTCGATGCCGTGATCGCGGACGCCGTGGCGATCGGCGACTTCTACCAGCACCTCTCTCGCTGGCTCGCGGACCGCGGCAGCCGAGCACAGCTCATCGTCGCCGACAACAGCCCGCCGCCGCTGGTGGAGAACGATGTGGTGGTGCGCTACAGCCGCAACGAAGACCGTCCGCCGTACGGGCTGATCGAAGACGAAACGAGTACGGACGAAGAGGCGGAGGCCGACCTCTGACACCCGTCGCTGGCCAAAGGCTCGGTGTTGGTGCGAGGCCATAGGGCGAGCCGAAACGGAGCAGCTGGCTTCTGTCTTCGACCAACAGTCCTGTGGGGGCCGCCACCCCCGGCCGTACCCAATCAGTTTAGCCCTCTGACCTGCACGTTTGTCGTCTAGGTTCCGGTTCCTGGCTTCCGGCTGCCTCGGCCTAATTCCAGGTGTTTCTGTCTGTTCCTGGGCGCTGTTGGTCACGCGTTGGCCATGGCGCCCCCTGAGGCAGGTTCTACCGGTGGTTGGCCGGACACGTCGATCAATGTGCGGCCAGCCCCATCCAACGGCCTGACAAGTTGCGCAGCCCCGGAGAGGTTTCTCCGGGGCTGCGGCGTGTTCGCAGAGTGTCGAGCGGTCGGTGCCGTCGGCGCGAGGATGAGGGGAGTTCCGCCTTCGGACCGGTAGAGCTCTCCGATGGCGGGTCGAATTCTGGGGGATTGGTGCCCGTCAGGCTCTCCTTGATGCCCGGCGTGGAGCATGCCCTCCACACCGGCGCCGGTTCAAAGCGGACGCCGGGCACCCGGAATTGAAGGTATATGTGCTGAGTACCGCGGTGCTTGCCTCCCCTCGGCGGAAGGGGGCATTGCGCGTCGTCTGGCCGACGAGCCGCGGAGATACCCCAGTTGGGCAGATATACAAGCCTCACCTCCGCGCATCTGTGTGATCTCCCGGAAATAGATCGACACCTCTCTGGCGTTGACGGAGCCTTGGCCGAGGAGGGAAGGTGTCAGGTCTGAGGCTGTTCCGCACGGACACAAGGGATAGCGGCATGACCGAGGTCATGCCACGCCTTGCTGAGATCGAGGCCGATGTGCAGGGCCTCGTCGAGGCACACATGGAGACGCTGCTGGGCGTCCGGTTCCTGGCAAGCGAGTACGGCACCGGGTCGGTGCACGGAGGCCGGATCGACTCGCTCGGGCTGGACGAGAACGGTAGCCCAGTCATCGTCGAGTACAAGCGCGGCACTGACGCCGGCGTGATCAACCAGGGTCTGTTCTACCTGGCGTGGCTGATGGATCACCGCGCCGAGTTCGAGCGCCTGGTCCGCGACCGCCTCGGGGTGACGGCCGCGTCCCAGGTCCTGTGGAGCGGACCGCGCCTGATCTGCGTCGCTGGCGACTTCACCCGCTACGACGTGCACGCTGTGCGCGAGCACCGGCGCTCGATCGACCTGGTCCGCTACCGACTCTTCGGCAGCGACCTGCTCGGTCTTGAGACCGTGGCGTCCGTGAGCGGTGGCATGAAAGTAGCCCGCCGGGCGCGCAGGCAGGCGGTAGTCGGCGTCGAGGGCGCGTCGATGGTGGAGCTGGCGAGCGCGGTCGACGAAGCGCTGCTCGGGATCGGGGACGGTGTGAACCGTGTGGAGCGGAAGACCTACCGGGCGTATCAGCGGCTGCGGAACTTTGCCTGCCTCTGCCCGCCGCAGCGCAGCAAGCTGCTGGTCTACCTGAAGGTGGACCCGGCGGCCGTGGACCTCATTCCGGGCTTCACCCGGGATGTGTCCGGGCTCGGTCATCACGGGACCGGTGATCTGGAGGTGCAGCTGCGTACGCCGAGGGACGTGGAGCGGGCGCAAGAACTGTTCCGGGCGAGCTACGCGGCGGTGTGACCCTCTGCGGGCTCCGTTGCCGGGCTTGCTTCGTGGCTGCTCTGTGGTCGTGGGGTGGTGCCTTTCGACGTACGGGCAGGGGAGTGGCGGTGGACTACCAATGGTGCTGAATATCGCCGGTTTGGCTAACCGGCGATCTCGCGTTATGTTCCGCCCGGCGGGAAGGGCGTCCCTTCGGGTGGCACACGCCCGGTTGGAGCGGTAGACCCGAAGGATGAGCCCGGATCGCCTCCGCCCGCCAGTGGAGCCCATGCTTGCCCAGGCCCGCGACACCATCCCGAGCCCGGGGGCACTGCGCGGCGGGCTGGCCATGGACCTCAAGTGGGACGGGTACCGGGCGATTGCCTTCAGCCCTGCCCGACCAGACGGTCCCTTCCTGCTCCAGACCCGGCGGGGTTCGCTGATCCAGGACCGGTTTCCAGACCTGGCCGCAGCTGCCGTTCAGCTGCCGCCGGGCCTGGTGCTGGATGGTGAGCTGCTGGTTCTGAACAGTGCGGGGACCATGGATTTCGAGGTTCTCCAGCGGCGGGCCGTGACCACCACTCCCCGGGCGGTGCAGACGCTCGCCAGAGCGCACCCCGCCTACTTTGTGGCGTTCGACATCCTCCAGCTCGGCGGGCAGCCGATAGTCGCCGAGCCGTACGAGCAGCGTCGTAGCCGGCTGGAGGCGCTGTTCGCAGGCCATGCGCTGTCCCCGCCGTGGACCTTGTGCCCGTCGACGAAGGACCCGGCGGTGGCCCGGGAGTGGCTGGAGACGTGGACACGGACGCCCGGGGTTGAGGGCGTGGTCTGCAAGGGCCTCCTCCAGCCGTACCGCCCCGGGGCCATAGGCTGGCTGAAAGTGAGAGCGAGACAGACGACCGAGGCTGTGGTCGGCGCGATTACCGGCACCCTGTCCCGGCCCCGCATGCTGGTTTTGGGGCGCTTCGACGGCGAGGGCCGGTTGCGCTACGTCGGGAAGACAACTCAGATCTCCACCACGGCTGCCCAGCAGCTCGTCGGCTGGCTCACCGCCGCCAGCGTGGGAACGCACCCGTGGGAAGACGCTCGGTTCTCCACCGCGTGGGGCAACCGCGACGTCCTCGACACGACGCTGGTCGCTCCGGACCGGGTGGCGGAGGTCAGCGTCGACACGGCCCAGGATCGCGGTGTCTGGCGGCACCCTGTCCGCCTGGCCCGTCTCCGCCTGGATATGCCGGTGAATGACGTACCGACCGTCTGAGGACTGCACACTCAGCGTGTCCAATTCGGAGGGGTGAGGGGAGTTGACGTTGGCCGAGAGCGATGTTCCGACGGTCTTTCTGCTGGTGGGGCTCACTGGCTCGGGGAAGACCACCTATGCCCAGCGGGTGCTTGAGCCCCGGGGGAACGCATGGACGAACGGCTGGCCTGCGGTCCATGTCTCGGCGGCGAGGATGGGGGCGCCGGGGCCGGCGCCGTCGTCCTGGACGCGGTAGGAGAAGTCCATGCCGTACGCGGCGCCGCTGCCGAAGTAGGCCGGGGTCTGCGGCTTGCGTGAGGAGATCACGAACAGGACATCCGTGATCTGGGCCGCCTGCAGTTCATGGACGAGGTGCTCCAGGATCGGCTTCCCTCCGGCGGGCAGCATCTCCTTGGGCAGGATGCGAGTGATCGGGGACATCTTGGTCCCGGCTCCGCCGGTGGCCACGACCGCCCTGGTGATCGTGTGCGACATGAGGCACTCCCCTCAGGCGCTCGGCCGGGCGGGCGGATTGGCCAGCCACTCAAGCCAGGTGCCGTAGACGTCGCAGTGGGCCACGACGTCGGAGCGGCTGACGCCGCCGTCGTGACTGGCCATGATCACGCGGGGGGTGTCGTGGCCGAAGTGGCCGATGGAGATTTCGTGCAGCGGGCGGCGCCGGCTCAGCTCGGCGAAGGTGTCGACGAGACGCTCCCGGCCGCCAGGCGAGCCGAAGATCTGGTAGATCGACCAGGAGAAGACGAAGAGGAGGTGCTGGTCGGCCGGGGTCTCGTCGACGATGCCAACGAGGTGCTCCTGGGCTGTGCCGGCCAGGATCGTCGGCGGCGTACGGGCGGCCAGCGCCAGGGCGGAGTTCAGGGTGCGCATCCGCTTGGTCTGCTCGGGCCAGGTGAGGCTGATCAGCCACTCGATGGCCTCGGGGTCCGTGACGTCCACCGGGTTCGGTTCGATCCCGACCGGGTGGACGAACCGCGTGACATCGAGAGTCAAAGGTGGGGTTCCGCCCCTGACCGCGCAGTGCACGACAGTGTCCCGGTTGCTGTCCGGCAGGGTGAGCCGGTGACCGTTGTACTCGTAGGTGTAGCGGTCCCAGAGCAGGGTCAGCCCGGCGCTGGCGCCCACGTCCACGATCCTGATCGGTCGTCCGTCGTCGAGCTGCTGCTGGAGCGCGGCGAAGGCGGGCAGAAGGACCGAACAGCGGTTGACCTCGTTGGTCTGGACGGACCGGGCCCCGATGATCCGCCGGATCTGTCCGGCGTGCTGGCGGCAGAAGTCCGCCAGCAGGTCGATGGCACGGTCGTCTGCCAGGTCCTCGTGGCCGGTGAAGTAGGAGGCGAGCGGGTGCTGGACACCGCGGCGGAGGACGTGGTGGACGGCCCCGAGCAACATGTTCGGAGCGGGCTGTCCCGGCTGGGTGCAGGCCGCGAGGGCGAGTAACTCGGGGGTGCGGGCGACCGCGCGGGACAGGGTGGCGTACAGGGGAGACAGGCCCGTCGCCTGCTGGTCGGCGAATTGCCGGAAGGTCGCGGCGAGTTGGGTGTGGTCGGTCATCGGGGACCCCATCAGATGATCTTGTAGCCGGAGTTGGCGAGTTGCTGCACGGCGCCGAGGCTCTGGCCGCGACGAGCCCACCACTTCTCTGCCTCGGCGCTCATGGACGCATGGGCAGTGGCGATGACGGCCGCGACCTGGTCGCGGGGGACGATCACCGTTCCGTCCTCGTCCCCGACCACTACGTCCCCGGGGGTAATGCGGACGTTGTCGATGTCCACGGGGACGTTGACCCCGCCGGCCTCTCGGCCGGCGGGGTAGTCGTAGTTGAGGGGGGTGGTGCCACGGGCGACAGTGGGGAAGGCGATGTGGCGCAACTCGGCGACGTCCCGGACCATGCCATCGACGAGGACTCCGGCGATGCCCCGGCTCTGCATGTGTGCTGCGGTCACGCCGCCGAAGCACGAGCGTTCCTTGTTCCCGCCGGCCGCGACCACGACGACGTCGCCGGGCAGCGCCAGGTCGATGGCCGCGCGCCGCACGGTCACGTCCGGGCCCAGCGCGGTGACGGCGCTGCCGCACAGAACCTGGCCCGGGGTCTGAAGGCGCAGGCAGTAGCTGAGTGCGCCGGTTTTGCCGAGGGCATCCACGATCGAGGCGACCGGGATGCGCGCCAGGGCGGCGATCTCGCTGCGGGCGGCGCGGACGATGTCGGTGCGGATCTCACGTACGGACATGGTGGGACCTTTCGTTCAGTGGAACGGGGTGTCGGAAAGTTCGCGGAGCGGTGCCAGGTCCTGCGCCATGAGGTCGTCGGACGACAGTGCAGCGCCAGGGCCGGTTCGGTCCGTGCCAGGACGGCGCGGGTGGTTCGGCACAGCAGATGGGCGACCGACTGCACCAGGGCCGCGAGCGCGAAGTCGTCGACACGCGGCAGCCGGAAGTGACGCGCCCCAACGCCGGAATGGCGGGGGCCGTCCCGGTGAAGGAGGAGCGGTCGGGTTCCTGCCACGGTGGCGGCGTTGACGGCCTCGTGGGTCGTCCTGCTGGCGGAGTCATAGGCCAGGAGGAACACCACGTCGTCGGGATCCGTGCTGCTCAGCTGGTAGCAGACGCCGTGCGCGGGGTCGGGGTGGTCGTTGTGCATCGCGCTCAGGTCGGCCAGCGAGGGATCGCTGACGACGAGCGGGGGTTGTACCCCCTCGACGCCGAGCGGCGCGTCCCAGGCCAAGTTGTGTGCGAAATGCTCGCCGACGAGGGCGAGGGGCCCGCCGTCCGGGCACAGCACGTAGATCCGGCGCCGGTATCGGATCGCGTCCGCGACGGCTTCAGTCGCCTCCCGCAGGAATGCCCCCAGCACCTCGGTATCCACTGCGCCCAGGGCGCGCAGGTGCTGCTCCGCTCGGGCCGACAGGGGCTCCGCGGAGGGGGCGACCGCGGCGGCGGCCAGGGTCAGCACAGTCAGCATGGCGTCTTCGCTGATCTGCTGATCCGTGGTGCCGGTCGCCCAGACCATCCCGTCGGCCGACTCCATCTGGGAACCGTCGCCGCCCACCAGAGCCAACACTGGCACGCGGCGTTCGGCGCAGAGCCGGGCGGCCTCGACAATGTTCGCCGACCGGCCGCTGACGCTGGCGACAACGACCAGGTCGACCCGGCTGATGCCGTCGGCGAGCGACCGAGCGAAGGCCGTGCGGTAGTCCTGCTGCTGCGCGCTGTAGGCCAGGGTCGCCGGGCTCATCATCGCGTCGTTCACCGGTACTCCGGCCTGGGCGTGGAGCTGGAGCAGAGCCGAGCGGACGATCGCAGAGGAGCCGCCGTTGCCGAAGGCGCGGACTTCGCCGCCACTGGCGGTGGCCTTGGCCAGCAGATCAACAGCAGTACCGCCACGGGTGAGCATGCGGCGGACCGTGTCGCCCACCCCGGTCACATACGCATGGGCGAAGTCCTCGTACAGGAGCGCGGTCATGATGGTTCCTTCCTTCGTCCGGGAACGAGTCCGGCAGGGATAAGCCAGGGCTCGACCACGGGTGGGAACTCGATGTCGAACAGGCGACGGACCGGGTTAAGGGCCCCGTGCAGATCAAGGGAGTCGAGGCGGCAGTCGACCGGCCGGTCTCCGGGCGCCGCGTCCGCGACCCCGCCGCGCACGTGATCGACGGGCAGGCCAAACCTGCGCGCGATCAGGAGAGCCATCCGGTACTTGGTCAGCCCGTGCTCCGCACTCCAGTGGGCAACCGATCCCAGGCCCTTCCCTTCCAACAGGGAACGGGCGAGCTGGCTGCACACCTCGGCGGCCTCGTCCACGTGCGTGGGGTAGCGAACACACACGTCGTCCAGCTCAACCGGTGTGCCGGTCCCTACCTGGCGGGCAATCACGGTCAGATTTGTCTCGGCTGCGAATTGGACCGGTCCGTAGAGCACGGGCAGCCGCAGGATCGCCGCGTCCGGGCAGGCGGCACGCACGGCTTGCTCGGCGAGGAGCTTCCAGCGGCCGTAGGCGTTCAGCGGATTCGGGAGGCTGTCAGGCCGGTAGGGCGGCGCAGTTCCGTCAAAGACATAGTCGCTGGAGATGTGCACCAGCCGGGCTCCGCATTGAGCACTGTGCATCGTGAAGTTGCAGGTCACGGGTCTGGTGTGCGCGGGGTTCGGGATGCTCGTGCTGGTCGTGGGCGGATGGCTTCGGCGAAGATCGTCGGTCACCGGGAGACTTCGCGGTTCGTCAGGACCAGCAGAGCCCTCACCAGCGCGGTCGCCCACTTCGGATCCGTGCGGACCTTGCCGAGGACGCGCCAGTTCTTCAGGTGGGCGAAGCCGTGCTCGACCGGCGCCCGTACTGCGGCAAGGGCCTTGTTCGACAGCTTCTGCCCTCGCGTGAGCGGCCGGTTCCGGGCGGCCTTGTAGCCGGTGATCACCGCTGGGTCGGCATCGGGACCGCTGTCATCGAGCCCGACGAATCCCAGGTCGGCGATCGCTCCGAGCCGGGCCGCCCGCAACTTCTGCGTGAGCTTGGCGTGACGGCAGGCGGTGATCTCCGAGGTCCGCCCCGGCCGGGCCGCCGAGACCCAGAGCAGTCGGCCCTTGTCGTCGGTGAGCGCGATCACGAGCAGACCATGGTGCTTGTGCTTGCCCGAGTAGTTCTTCCGGTTTTCCGTCCCGGTGCGCCGCCGGGTGCGGATCAGCGAGCCATCCAGCAGGACCACCCCGCCACCCGTTCGGGCGATTCTCTTCAGGGCGCGGTCCAGGCGCGGGGCGCGGGCGGCCAGCAGGCCGACGACTTCCCTGACCCACCGTGTCACGGTGGTGCGGTGTATCCCGTTGCCGCCGGCCAGGTCGCCCGGCCGCTGGTCACAGCGCAGCACCGCCAGCACGATCCCCGCGATCCTTCCCGCGGGCAGCGCCCGCCACCGCGAGCCGATCTTCTTGCAGTGGCCGCGTATCAGGGTGGCGAGATAGTTCAAAGTGGCGCTCGACAGCGGCAGGCGGGCAGTGTAGACAAGGTCGTCAGGGCCCTCGACGGACCCGTTGTTTTTCTTCACACCGAACTCAACTGCCGCCGGGGTTTCGCTGGTTACGGCCTGCCGGGTTTTCTTCCGGCACGGTCACCGACGTGCGGTGAACCGCCCGTCGGGACGTTTGTGCAGCCAGCCGCGATCAGCGAGCTTGGTCATCTTCGCCCGCAGCGGCTCCAGCTTCCCACGCACCGCAACGTCAAGGCCCAGCTCCTCACCCACCGCCCTGACCTGGACCGGGCCGTCGGCGGCCTGCACGATCGCCAGGATCATGCGGTAGTCGTCCAGCAGGGCGGTCTCATCGGGATTCTCGCCGCGGTGCGGGATCAGCAGGACAGCCCGCCCCGCCACCCGGCCGGGAACCGGGGCGGCGGCACCGGCCGCGGCCCGGTCCTGCTCGGCCAGCCGGTTCAGGACCCGCTCGGCAATCACCAGCTCCTCCCGCTCGGCCTGGACCTCGGCAAGCTGCTTGGCCAGTTTCTCGGTGAGCACGTCCAGTTCACCCCGTCGAGCCGTGATCCGCTCCAGCTCCTGCATCCCCACGCCCTCCCGCGTTCTCCCGGCGTACCGGCCCGGTGACGGATCGTAAGGGCGGCACGGCGGCCGACGCGGCAAAACCCGACAACGCCTCCAGCCGGCAGGTCAGACGATCTTCATCGTGGACACCGACCTACAGTCGGCCCCCGCGAAAGGAGGGCCGGGTCGTCGGACGTCGTCGGTCGCGTGTTCCGGCTCGTCGTCTCGGGGATCGCAGCTTCGCCGAGGGTGGACGTCACGGGCGTGTCACCGTCCGTGTGAGCAAGGGGACGTGGTCGGGGATGGGGGTGGACGATAGAGGGATGACAGCCAAGATGCGGGCGTGGGTGGGTGGTGTGGTGGCGGGTGCGGCGCTGGTGGGGTTGGCGGTGTATCTCGCGGCGGTGGGGTTGGACGCGGCGGACAAGTCGGCGAGCGTGGCGGGCCTGTTCGTGGCGATCGCGGGGTTGGTGGTGGCGGTGACCGGGCCACGACGCGAACACTCCCCGCAGGGCGGACAGTCGCTCGCGAACAGTGAGGTGAACGGCGGTGCCGCGCAGGTATCCAACATCGGCGGCAACGTGCGCATCACCCGCCGCGGCCGCCCCGCGGCGTCCCTGCCTCCGGTGGCGCCGGTACCGCCTCCGTCAGGCGGCGCACCAACGGGGGGCGACGGGCAACGGGTACGCGACAGCACGATCGTGGGTCCGGTCGACCAGGTGCGGGACACCACCGGGGACGTCGACATCGAGGAGGGTCCGTGACCGGCGCCGGCCGCAAGTCCCGTTGGTGGCCCCGCCCGGGCACCCCGACTGGTTCCGGGGAGGGTTCGGCACGGGAAGACGCCGCGGCGACGCCGACCCACGGGGCGCGGCCGGGCCAGCGGGTGGCGGATTCGGTGATATACGGGCCGGTGATCCAGGTCTCCGACACCGTGGGTCCCGTGCACATCGCCACGGGCACGGAGCACCCGTTGTACCGCGTCGGCGCCTTCCCGCGCGAGCACTCGGCCCCGTCGGTGGGGGCGGCGCGCACGCAGCCGGCACGTCTGTTGCATTCGCGCTACGCGCTGGTCGGCTTCACCGGTCGGGCCGAGGAGCTGGGGCGGTTGGCGGCGTGGCGGGACGGTTCGGAAGCGGTGTCGGTGAAGCTGCTGCACGGGGCGGGCGGGCAGGGCAAGACGCGGTTGGCCGCCCGTTTCGCCGCCGACTCGCATGCCGACGGTTGGGAGGTGTTGCAGGCCCGACACGCCGGCGACCCCGCCCCGGCGAACTCCTCGGCGGGCGAGGGCGACGCTCCGGGTCGGGCCGGCGTGGGGAATCCGCGGGCGGGGGTGTTGTTGGTGGTGGACTACGCGGAGCGGTGGCCGGCCGCGGATCTGTTGGCCATGCTCGCGCACGCCCCCGCGCAGGGGATACGGGTGCGCGTGTTGTTGGTGTCCCGTCCGGCCGGGTTGTGGTGGCAGACCCTGACCAATCGCCTGGACCGCATGGACCTGGACACCGACGCCCTGTGCCTGCCCCCGCTGACGGACGACCCCGGCACCGACCCGGCAGCCCTTTTCGCCGCCGCCCGTGATCGTTTCGCGCTAGCGTTGGACGTTCCCGACCCGCACCGGATCCCGGTACCCGCGACATTGGGCGACCGGGAGCGATTCGGGCAGGTGCTGGCGGTGCACATGGCCGCTTTGGTCGCCGTCGACGCCCACCGCACCGGCACCCCCACCGTGGACCTGGACGCCCCGGGCCGCATCTCCGGATACCTGCTGGGCCGCGAACGCGACCACTGGCAGAGCCTGCACGACAACCGGCGCGTCACTGTCACCGCCGAAACCCTGGCCCACACCGCGTACACCGCCGCCCTCACAGGGACTCTGACCCACGACGACGCCAAGGCAGCCCTGGCCGCGATCGGCGCGTGCCCCGACCACAGCACCGACCACGCCCTGACCGACCACGCCGTCCCCTACCCCCCGGCCGACCCCCACGCCGGCACCGTCCTGGAACCGCTCCACCCCGACCGCCTGGCCGAGGACTTCCTCGCCCTCACCACCCCCGGCCACCACCTGACCCACTCCGACCCTGACCCCTGGACCGCCACCGCCCCCCAACGCCTCCTCCGTCCGCCACCCGACACTCGCACAGGTACCGGGAACAACGGCACCATCGAGGGGCGGGGCCCATGGGCCCGATCCGCCCTCACGGTCCTGATCGCGGCCGCCGCCCGCTGGCCCCACGTCACCACCACACAACTCGTCCCCCTGCTCACCACCCGCCCGAACCTCGCGCTCCATGCCGGCGGCGCCGCCCTGGCCGCCCTCGCCGCCCTGGATGACGTGCCCGTGGAGGTCCTGGAGGCTGTCGACGCCCACCTGCCCGAAGGTCGCCACAGCGACCTCGACGCCGGCATTGCCGCCGTCACCGCCCGCCTCACCCCCCACCGCCTCGCCGTCACCACGGACCCGGCCCACCAGGCCGATCTACACGCCGCCCTCGCCAAGCGCTACGGCAACGCCGGCCTCTACCAACAGGCCCTGGCCGCCGAGGACCAGGCATTGGGCATCCGACGCCGCCTCGCGCAAGAGAACCCCGCCGCGCACGAACCCGATCTCGCTAAATCGTTGAACAACCTGTCGATCTGGCTGGGTGAGGTGGGGCGCCGGGCCGAGGGCCTGGCCATGAACGAGGAGGCCGTCGAGATCCAACGCCGTCTGGCGGGGGCGGATCCCGCCGCGCACGAGCCCACCCTCGCCAAGTCGTTGAACAATCTGTCGGTCCGGTACGGGGACGTGGGGCGACGGGCCGAGGCACTGGCCGCAATCGAGGAAGCAGTCACGGTCCATCGCCGCCTGACGGATCCCGCCGCGCACGAATCCGACCTCGCCGGCGCGTTGAACACCCTGTCGATCCGGTACGGCGAGGTGGGGCGGTGGGCCGAGGCACTGGCCGCGATCGAGGAGGCCGTCGAGATCCAACGCCGTCTGGCGGGGGCGGATCCCGCCGTGCATGAGCACGACCTCGCCAGGTCGTTGAACACTCTGTCGGTCCGGTTCGGGGACGTGGGGCGGCGAGCCGAGGGGCTGGCCGCGATCGAGGAAGCCGTCACCATCCGACGCCGCCTCGCACACGCCAACCCCGCCGCGCACGAACCCGACCTCGCCAACGCGTTGAACAACCTGTCGTTCCGGCTGGGCGCGGTGGGGCGGCGGGCCGAGGGGCTGGCCGCGATCGAGGAAGCCGTCACCATCCGACGCCGCCTCGCACACGCCAACCCCGCCGCGCACGAACCCGACCTCGCCAACGCGTTGAACACCCAGGCGATCCGATACGGGGCGATGGGGCGACCGGCCGAGGGCCTGGCCGCGATCGAGGAGGCCGTCGCGGTCCATCGCCGCCTGGCGGGGGCGGATCCCGCCGTGTACGAGCCCGACCTCGCGAACGCGTTGAACACCCAGTCGATCCGATACTGGGCGGTGGGGCGGCGGGCCGAGGGGCTGGCCGCGATCGAGGAAGCCGTCACCATCCGACGCCGCCTCGCGCAGGCAAACCCCGCCGGGTACGAACCTGACCTCGCGAACGCGTTGAACATCCTGTCGATCTGGTTCGGGGACCTGGGGCGGCAGGACGAGGGGCTGGCCGCGATTGAGGAAGCCGTCGCGGTCCATCGCCGCCTGGCGGGGGCGGATCCCGCCGTGTACGAGCCCGACCTCGCGAACGCGTTGAACACCCAGTCGATCCGATACGGGGCGATGGGGCGGCAGGCCGAGGCACTGACCGCAATCGACGAAGCCGTCACCATCCGACGCCGCCTCGCGCAGGCAAACCCCGCCGGGTACGAACCCGACCTCGCGAACGCGTTGAACACCCAGTCGATCTGGCTCGGGGCGATGGGGCGGCAGGCCGAGGCACTGACCGCAATCGAGGAAGCCGTCACCATCCGACGCCGCCTCGCGCAGGCAAACCCCGCCGGGTACGAACCCGACCTCGCGAACGCGTTGAACACCCAGTCGATCTGGCTCGGGGCGATGGGGCGGCAGGCCGAGGCACTGACCGCAATCGGCGAAGCCGTCACCATCCGATGCCGCCTCGCACAGCTGGATTTCAGCCTCAAGGCCTGCAGCGTGTCCGAAGAGGAGGAGACGGACGAGGAGCTGCTCGCGATCGAGGAAGCCGTCGCGGTCCATCGCCGTCTGGCGGGGGCGGATCCCGCAGCGTACGAGCCCGACCTCGCCAACACGCTCAGCTCCCTGTCGAACCGATACTGGGAGGCAGGGCAGGGGCTTGAGGCTCTGCTCGCGATCGAGAAGGCTGTCGGGATCTATCGCCGTCTGGCGGGGGCGGATCCCGCAGTGTACGAGCCTGATCTCGCCAACGCGCTGAGTACCCAATCGAACCGGTACTGGGGATCGAGGGGCAGGAACAGAAACACGGATACGATGATCGAGGAAGTCGTCGAGATCTATCGCCGTCTGGCGGGGGCGGATCCTGCAGCGTACGAGCCTGATCTCGCCAACGCGTTGAACATCCTGTCGGTCCGGCTGGGCGAGGTGGGGCGGCGGGCCGAGGCACTGATCGTGATCGAGGAAGCCGTCGCGGTCCATCGCCGTCTGGTGGGGGCGGATACCGCAGCGTACGAGCCTGATCTCGCCAGGTCATTGAACAACCTGTCGGTCCGGCTGGGCGAGGTGGGGCGGCGGGCCGAGGCACTGGCCGCGATCGAGGAAGCCGTCACCATCCGACGCCGCCTGGTGGGGGGGAACTCCGCCGCATACGAACCCGACCTCGCCAACGCGTTGAACACCCTGTCGGTCCGGCTGGGCGAGGTGGGGCGGCGGGCCGAGGCACTGGCCGCGATCGAGGAAGCCGTCACCATCCGACGCCGCCTGGTGGGGGGGAACTCCGCCGCATACGAACCCGACCTCGCCAACGCGTTGAACACCCTGTCGGTCCGGCTGGGCGAGGTGGGGCGGCGGGCCGAGGCACTGGCCGTAACCGAGGAAGCCGTCGAGGCTCAGCGCCCTCTGGCGGGGGCGGATCCGGCCGCATACGAACCCGACCTCGCCAGGTCATTGAAGAACCTGTCGAGCCAGTACTGGGCAGTGGGGCGGCGGGTCAAGGGGCTGGCCGCGATCGAGGAAGCCGTCGAGGTACACCGCCGCCTGACGGATCGCGTCGCATACGGGCCCGACCTCAGCAAGGTGTTGAACCAGTTTTCAATCTGGCGGGGGTTGCTGGGAAGGCGGGCCGAGGAGCCAGCCGTCGAGGAAGCTGGCGAGGTCTACCGCCGGCGGGCGGATCCAGTCTGCTATGAACCCGATCTCGCCCACTCGTTGACCATCCTGGCGATCCGGTACGGGGCGGTGGGGCGACTGGTCGAGGCGCTGGTCGCGATCGAGGAGGTCGTCACCATCCGACGCCGCTTCGCCGAGGAGAACTCCTCCGTGTACGAGCCCGACCTCGCCAAGTCGCTGTGGACGATGGCGAGGCTGCGAGTCGGTGGGGAACCGGGCCTTCTTCCCGGGGCGTTGACGGCGGTGGCGGAGGCCGTGGAGATTTACCGCCGATTGGCCGCGGAGACACCGGCTGTGTTCGCCGGGCTTCTACGGGACGTGCAGGAGACACAGGCGGACGTACTCGACGGGCTCGGCCGTACCGGCGAGGCGAAGGTGATTCGCCGCAGGCTCACCGACGAGGCCCCGGAGAGCTGACGCGGCATGGGTCGGTGTCGGGCGCGGCCATCCGCAGTACGAATCGCTGGAAGAACCCGGAGGACGACCTGCCGCCCGACTTCGAGGACAACCGGGACGTGACATGTCGCCGTTGCCCTCGTGCTGAAGGGTGACGGCGCCACCACCGCTGTCGACCTGGTAGAGGCTGCCCCACACGGTCGATCGGCTCACGGACTGTGAGGTGGCCCTGCGGCGGCGTCCCCACTTTCCCCAGGCGTCAGGCAAGTTCGGCAGCCTCACTCCACCTCAATGTCCGTGCCACCGTCGACCTGGTGGACCGGTCCGGAGATCGAACCGAAGACCGTCTGATCACCGCGGGGCACGGCTCGCGGAGGTTGCGGTGCCCCTGCCGGTGGCGTCGGGGGCGGAGTGGGCGTCGAAGAACTGCTTTTGATCTTGACTGAGCCAGTTGCCCCACGCACCTGGTACACGCCTCCGCCGACGTTCGCCGCCACGTGCTGTCCGCCTCCACTGGGGCGGTACTGGAGCACCAACCCCCAAATGGTCACGACGAGACTGGCGATGGCGACGAACAAACCCGCCACCCCGGCCAGCGAGGTCGCCTTTTCCAGCCCCACGCGGTTGAAGTACCAGATGAGACCGCCCGAAGTCACAGCCGTCACGATTCCGCCAGACCACGCCAGAGCTTTCCCCGTCATGACAGCATCATCGAGGATGCGCAGGCGTCGCACAGCGAAATTGCGCCACTGCGCCATGATTCTGGTACGTGGGGATGATGGCACCGCGCCCTCGCCGCGCGGACTGACCCCGCGGCGGTCTCTGACCTGGGTGATTTCTCGCTCAGCCACTCAGGCGGCCTGACTGAAGCCACCTGCGGCCCGGTCCTCGTCGCGCAGCGGGGTGAAGTCGACATTGAGGCTTCCCCTTGATCATGGACACCTGGAGACTGGGACCCTGAGGTTCCAGAGGAAGTAGCACCAGGTGGGAAGCAAGTACACAAAGCGGTACTCGGACGAGTACAAGTGTGACGCGATCGAGCTCGTACGGTCGTCGGGCCGGACGGTGACTGATGTCGCCCTCGGGGTCAGTTCGGAAAGCCTGCGTGCGTGGGTGAAGAAGGCCCGGGCCGCGGAGGCCGCGCCGGTGGCGGCATCCCTGTCGCCGGGCGCGGGCGAACGGGATGAGGAGCTGAAGCGGCTGCGGAAGCTCACCGTAGAGCAGGCGAAGACGATTGAAATCCTAAAAAAGCGACAGCTTTTTTCGCGAAGGAGAGCGATCGGTGAGCGATGTCTGCCGATTCATCCACGCGGAAAAAGCCAACTACACGATCGTCCTGCTGTGCCGGGTGGCGGGGCGGGCTGTCCTGCTGATCCCGCACCGCGGCGAGAATCCCGATGAGACCGCCCTGCTGGACGACTACCGCATGATCCTGGCGATCGTGCAGGCCGCCGACGGCCCGGTCCAGGTCAGGGCGGTGGGTGAGGAGCTGGGCCTTGACGTTGCGGTGCGTGGGAAGCTGGAGCCGCTGCGGGCGAAGATGACCAAGCTCGCTGATCGCGGCTGGCTGCACAAACGTCCCGACGGGCGGTTCACCGCACGTCGGTGACCGTGCCGGAAGAAAACCCGGCAGGCCGTAACCAGCGAAACCCCGGCGGCAGTTGAGTTCGGTGTGAAGAAAAACAACGGGTCCGTCGAGGGCCCTGACGACCTTGTCTACACTGCCCGCCTGCCGCTGTCGAGCGCCACTTTGAACTATCTCGCCACCCTGATACGCGGCCACTGCAAGAAGATCGGCTCGCGGTGGCGGGCGCTGCCCGCGGGAAGGATCGCGGGGATCGTGCTGGCGGTGCTGCGCTGTGACCAGCGGCCGGGCGACCTGGCCGGCGGCAACGGGATACACCGCACCACCGTGACACGGTGGGTCAGGGAAGTCGTCGGCCTGCTGGCCGCCCGCGCCCCGCGCCTGGACCGCGCCCTGAAGAGAATCGCCCGAACGGGTGGCGGGGTGGTCCTGCTGGATGGCTCGCTGATCCGCACCCGGCGGCGCACCGGGACGGAAAACCGGAAGAACTACTCGGGCAAGCACAAGCACCATGGTCTGCTCGTGATCGCGCTCACCGACGACAAGGGCCGACTGCTCTGGGTCTCGGCGGCCCGGCCGGGGCGGACCTCGGAGATCACCGCCTGCCGTCACGCCAAGCTCACGCAGAAGTTGCGGGCGGCCCGGCTCGGAGCGATCGCCGACCTGGGATTCGTCGGGCTCGATGACAGCGGTCCCGATGCCGACCCAGCGGTGATCACCGGCTACAAGGCCGCCCGGAACCGGCCGCTCACGCGAGGGCAGAAGCTGTCGAACAAGGCCCTTGCCGCAGTACGGGCGCCGGTCGAGCACGGCTTCGCCCACCTGAAGAACTGGCGCGTCCTCGGCAAGGTCCGCACGGATCCGAAGTGGGCGACCGCGCTGGTGAGGGCTCTGCTGGTCCTGACGAACCGCGAAGTCTCCCGGTGACCGACGATCTTCGCCGAAGCCATCCGCCCACGACCAGCACGAGCATCCCGAACCCCGCGCACACCAGACCCGTGACCTGCAACTTCACGATGCACAGTGTTCATTGGCTCGGATGGCGGATGAGGGCCCCGTGCAGCCAAGGTCATCGGTGCGCAGGTTCACTCGCGAGGAACGGTTCCGGTATCCGGACTCGACGATGAGGAGGACGGCGGGGAAGGGTGAATACGCACAGGCCGTGCCTGCTGTCATGGGCACTCTGTCGCCTTGCAAGGTACGGCTCGCTCAGCGCTGCGACAATGCGAAGAACGGCTGCGCAGAGCCAGGATGAACCCCCAGGGCACGCATGTCCGACGAGCGCGTGGCCTCCGTTGGAGTGCCGATCCGTGTCTTCCTGCCGGGCGGACGACGTCAGCTTGAGGCTTGTGCGACCGTCCCACACAGACACGACTTCCGCGATCAGCTTCGTCCGCATGGTGTCCGTCTCGGCTAGGGCCCCCACGTCACGCGACACCTCGCAGGTCTGTGGCCGAAGTCCTCAGCTTCCAGTGACGGCTCGGTGAGTCGCGCTCCTGCTCACCAACACGTGAATGCACTACGGCGCCCCACGTGCGTCGCACGGGTCAGGGCAGGGTGCCGTCACACCAAAGCGGGCGTATTGTCACGGTATGGGTGACGTGCGGTGCGACTGGTGTGGTGCGTGGCTGCCGGGGTCGGCGGCACGTGGGCGCCGGTATTGCCGGCCGGCGCATCGACAGGCGGCCTGGAGGACACGGCGCCGGTGGCGGGAGGCTGCGCCCGCGCGGGAAGGGGTGACCGCAGCAGGAACGGTACCGCTGCTGCACGTCAAGAAGGTCGCGCATCCTCCTCTGAAACCGCCCCCGCCGGGTTCACCTTTGAGGTGGCAGTGCGCTGCGGTGGCCGGGGTTCCTGACCTGGCCGGGCAGCTGGTCCGGGCGGCGGTGCTGGCGGACCGGCGGGCCGGGGCGAGCTGGGAGCAGATCGGCGCGGGACTGGGCGTCAGCGCCGAGGCGGCCCGCAGTCGCTTCGGGCGTACGCGCAGCGTTGCGCGGGCCGGCCGGAGTGGATGATGTCCATGGGGTGTCCCGTTGCCCCTGGCCCCGGTGCGGAACTTCCGGATTCTGTTCTGGCCGAGGTGGTGCGGGGCACCGGCGCGTCGGTGGGCCTGGTGTACGTGCTTCCGCCGGGGGAACGGGTGCTGCGCCTGGTGCTGGTCTCCGGTCTGTCCCGGCAGATCGCGGCTCCGTGGGCCCGCATCCCTATGGACGCCTCCATCCCAGTGGTGGATGCCATGCGCGAGAGGCGCCTGGTCTGGCTGGGCAGCCAGGAGGACGTCGCACGGCGCTATCCCCAGCTCGGGATCGTCCTGCCGTACGAGTTCATGCTTGCCGCAGTCCCGATCACCAGCGGCACCACGGTGTGGGGAGGGTTCGTGCTGCTATGGCCTGTTTGGCATTCGCCGCAGCTCAGTGCGGCCGAGCGGAAGACGATCAATGGCTGCTGCCTGCGTACGGCAGCCATTCTGCAACAGGCCGCCGACAGCGGCCGCCCACTTCAGCCCGCCGACGAACCGCGCCTGCTCACGGCGCCGCACCCCCGTGAAGCGGACCCGGGCCAGGCCATGGCCGCGCTGGGTTTCGCCGAACGTCTGCCCGTGGGCTGCTGTTCCCTCGACCTGGAGGGCCGGCTCACCTTCATCAACGCCGCCGGCGCCGAGCTGGTGGGTGCTGGGGCGGCCTCCTTGGTGGGCAACAGGCCGTGGGAGGTGCTCCTGTGGCTGCACGATCCGGTGTTCGAGGACGCGTACCGGGCAGCGGTCGTCAGCCGCCAGCCCTCCTCCTTTACAGCCAGGCATCCACCCGATACCTGGCTGTTCTTCCAGCTCTACCCCGATGACAGCGGCATCAGCGTCCACATCACCCCCGCCGTAGGGCAACCGGATGCCACCGAACCGGGCCCACCGCCACCGTCCCCGGCCGAGCCGGTGGGCGTGACGGCGCTGTACCACCTGACGCACCTTGCCGCCGTCCTCGCCCAGGCCGCCGGTGTTCATGACGTGGTGGAGCTGGCTGCCGACCAGATCGTGCCGGCCTTCGGCCCCAAGGCCATGGCGCTGTCGACGGTGGAAGAAGGACGGCTGCGGATCATCGGCTACCGGGGCTACAGCCCCGACCTGATGGACCGCTTCGACGCGATTCCCCTGACTTCCGACGCCCCAGTTGTGCGTGCCATCACCACAGGAGTGGCCGGCTTCTTCCCCACTTTCGCCGACCTCAAGAGGGCCTACCCTCAGGCACGACATCAGGACGAGATGGCCGCCTGGGCCTTCCTACCGCTGACCGTTTCGGGCCGCCCTGTCGGCTCCCTCGTCCTCGCCTACAACCGTCCGCGCCCATTCCCGCCCGCCGAGCGGGCCCTCCTCACCTCGCTGGCCGGACTGATCGCCCAGGCTCTGGACCGCGCCCACCTCTACGACGCCAAGCACGCTCTCGCCCGCACCCTGCAGACCGGCCTGCTGCCCCGCGTCCTGCCGCACATCCCCGGCCTGGATGTGGCCGCCCGCTACCGGCCCGCCGGCCACGGCATGGACATCGGCGGCGACTTCTACGACCTCATCCCTTGCACCGGAGCGACAGCCGCCGTGGTGATCGGCGACGTCCAGGGCCACGACCCCGCCGCCGCCGCGCTCATGGGACAAGTTCGCACCGCCGTCCGCGCCCACGCCACCGACGGCTCCTCTCCCGGCGACGTCCTCGCCCGCACCAACCGCCTTCTGACAGATCTCGACCCCGGCCTGTTCACCAGCTGCCTCATCGCCCACCTCGACCTGACCAACCACCGCGTCCGGCTGGCCACAGCCGGCCATCCCCCACCCCTGCTCCGCCACCCCGACGGCCGCACCGAAACCCTTCACCTGCCTCCCGGACTGCTGCTGGGCATCGAACCCGACGCCGACTACCCCACCACCGAAATCCCCCTCCCGCCCGGCGCCGTCCTCGCCCTCTACACCGACGGACTCGTAGAAACCCCCGGCACCGACATCGACCACGCGACCACCGCCCTCGCCAACCAACTTGCACAAGCACAAAGTGAGAACCTGGACGCTCTGGCTGACACGCTCATCGACCACGCCGAACAATCCGCGCCCCGAAATGACGACATCGCCCTGCTCCTCATCCGCCCATACGACGAACCGTGACCACCCAGCCCGCACCCGCAGGCCGGGCAACCCGTCCTCTCGCAGATGATCAGATGTGCGAGTCCGAGAGGGTGTTCAGCGTGGGCGAATTACCCTTTGCGCTCTAGCCTCGCCGTTTCGGTTGGGGTGATGAGTCGTCGCTGATCGTTAGCCGCCGGGTGGGCGAGGTGATTTGGCTGTTTAGGCATGGCGGAGGCCCGGCGCGGTGGTCGGGTTCTCCAGGGTCCTTCGGGTCGTGGGCGGGCAGGGGTTGTCGGTCAGCCGGCTGGTCGGGGCAGTGCGGCAAGGCGATGGAAAGCGTCGGCGAGTTCGTTTCTCCATGGCCAGGTCGCCGATATCCGCAGGCGGAGGCGTCGGCCGCCTCGGGTGAGGCGGGCGGCGACGTGCAGCAGTCGGTAGCGGAGCTTTTTCGGTTCGGCAGTGGCCAGTTCGCCGTTCAGCAGCAGGACGCGGGTCCAGGCCAGCAGGTCGGTCGCCGCGAGGCTGAGTTCGAGCCAGACGGCGTTGATGGCGAAGTCCCGGGAGGGGAAGCGGCCGAAGCCGGTGGTCTTGCCGCATCGGATGTGGTCCTCGACGGTGGCATGCCCGCGGTGACGGGCCTCCAGGAACTGGGCGGGACCGCCACCGCAGGACGGGGTGTCGGTGAGGAAGACCTGATGGCGCAGGCCCTCGTCCTGATCGAACAGGGAGAGCTGGGCTCCGGGGTGCGGGCGCTCCCGGCGCACGATGATGCGGGTGTCGGCCGGGTAGCCGGTCAGGTCGACCATGCCGGTGAGCTCGGCGACCTCGGCGCCGTCACGCAGAGTTCCGTTCTGGTCCAGGGCGGGGTGCCAGCAAGCGTCGGGTATGGCTCGGACAGCACGGCGGACCGGCTCGGTGACCGCGCATCCGACCGAGAACCGCAGGTTGAGGCCGTGCTCACGCAGAGCCCGGATGTGGGCGAGGAAGGCTTTCGCGGATCCGGCACTGCCGGTGCGGACAAGAATGTCGGTGCCGTGCCGGTGGACGTCGGGAATCTGTGCGAGAGCGTCGTCCAGCACAGTGATGTGATCGGCGGCGGTGTTGGCACCGGCGTTCCCGGGCCGGAGCCGGCCGGACAGTGCTTCGCCGGTGTTGGCCAGGAAGCACAACAGCGGGTGGAAGCCGAAGCCGCCCTTGTAGGTGGGTGCGGCCGCTTCTTTCTCGGAGTGGCAGGTGATCAGCGTGGCATCGAGGTCCAGGACCAGGCCGGGAAGTTCTCGTCCGCCGGCCCGGACGGCGGGTATGCCCTGGCCGGTCTCGGCGGCCTGCATCCAGGCGACTTCCCGGGCCGAGGCGCGGGCCGCTCGCAGCGAAGCAAGCACTGCCCCGTCGATGTCGGCGAGCAACCGCCAGGCGGTGGGCGTGGAGGCGACCGGTCCGAATACCTCGCCCTGGTCCCGCAGCACGGCCAGATCCGCTATCGCCTCACCGCCGTCGGCGAGCATCACCGCGAGATCGGTGGCGGTCCGACCCGGATCGTGCCCGGTGCCACGCGGTCGTAGCGGCCCGAGCGCAGCGGAGTACGCGCCTGTCAGGCCGGTGGCCTCGGCGAGATCCGCCAGCAACCGTGCGCCCGCGTGCCCCACCACCCCCGAACCGTCAGTGGAGACGTGGAGCTTGGCACGAGAACCGATACCCTGCACGCAGAAAGTGCCTTCCGCTTGGACCGACAGAACCCCTCGACAAGGTTCATCGTCCCAGCTCAGAAGGCACTTTCGTATTTTCTTCCCGCTTCCGGCCTCATCTCAACCGAAACGGCGAGGCTAGCGGGATCGAAAAATGAGAGTCAGAATTCGCTCAGCACGTGCCCTGACCTGCGGTTCGGGGTGTGACAGTGCCACAGATATCAGCACCCCCAATGTGACGGTCAGTGGTCCGGTTAACGTTGTGAGATTCGCAGCAACTTCCATGCGTTCAAAGATATCAGCGGGCTCTGCACTCGCTAATTTACTCTTATGGGGTCGGGGTGTTAAGTTATACGCGTCAAATTATGAATACATGCTGATCGGGGGTGTAGGGCTATCTCGTTTTGATCTGCGGACGGGTGGAGTGCTTCGGGAGAAGTGTGGCGGGTGTCACTTTTCGAACTTCGATTGGGGCCTTGTCCGCTCAGTGCCGGTCGGGCCAGAGACGCGACATCGGGAGCCGGACGGAGGGCAGCCGTACTGCCTGGATCGGTCCGAGCGCGGCTGCTGCAGCGCGAAGAACTTCGTCGTAGGAGCCGAAGCCGAGGAGTTCGGCGGAACAGGCGGAGCAGTCGCCGGGGCAGCGGGTGTGACCGGCGCTGCGATCCGTGGAGCCTCGGACGTGCGTGAAGGCGTCGTCCGGGAAGTCGGCGCGCACGGCATGCCAGATCCCGGCGCGTTCCTCTTCGGGCAGTCCGGCTGCTACCGCCGGCCGCATCGGCGGGAGGAGGCGTTGGTGGTCCTGGACGAGGAACACCCGGTCGGTGAAGTCGACGGTGTCCCCCTCGGGGCGCTCTCGTTCCAGCCAGGCTCGGGCCTCCTCTCGGGTGCCCGGCCCCCACAGGTAGTCCGTCGGGAACCGTGTGGTCTCGTACCGGGTGTCGAACTCGGCCCAGTGAGCGTCATCCCATCGGCTGCCCGGTACGAAGGGGATGGACCGCACCACTACGTGCTGGTATGCCTCGTCCCTCTGGTCTTCCTTGGGGTCGGAAAGGATGAACGCGCCGGCGGGCTCCATTCGCGTACGGCCGGAATCGTTCCAGCTCAGCAGGGCGATCTCCCGGTGCAGCGGGGCCGGGTAGAGGCGCCCATCGGTAGTGGCCTGCCCCCACAGTTGGTTGATCAGTTCCGCCAGATCCCGCACCGTTCGGGCTGCCTCGACGGGGGTGTCGACATGGTGGCCGGATGGATGGGCCACGTGGTTGCGCAGCTTGGCGAGCGCGTCCTCGACCGTGCGGCTGCGGCGCCCTCGGAGCAGACCTGAGGCCCGGGCCCAGAGGCGGAGTCCGTGCAGCATTCCGTTGAACTCGACGGCGTGGGCAGTTACGACCAGCTTCGACCGCTCGCGCGTCATCTTGCCTGCGAGTTTCTTCACGTCGTCGTACGACGTAACGGTCAGGGAGACGTCCGGGCCGTTAGGGCGGCGGAACGTGATGGTGCCGGCGCACCATTCCATGAAGCGGTCGCGCAGTGCCTGCTCGTAGATGAGGAGCGCTTGATCGCCGACCAGGGTGTACACGTCGTAGCACAGCACGCCATAGGCGAAGACGGTGCGCAGCCGCTCGAAAGAGTCGCGTGTTCCAGCCGCGACGCCGTCCGCCAGGTCGCAGTCCGCGATCTGGTGCTGCTGGAATTCCGCAGCGTCCTCGGGTTCCAGACGGCCGCCGAGCCCATAGGGGTTGAACGCCAGAGACAGATTGTCCGCGGCGCGCAATTCTGCAAGTGGACGGATCTCCATGTACTTCTCCTCGCAGTGGGAAACGGGCAAGCATGCACCCGGAGGCGCTTCGTCGGCCACTTCTTTCCCTTCGGGTGGCTCCGTGGTTTCGCCGCGAAATGGTGTGCGTCAGTAGTTCGCCCGGGGCAGACAGGAAAGATCGCGGAAAGACTGGCCAAGGTGCGTTGATGCATGTCAACGTAGACGACCTTGCAAGAAATGCCAGGTCAGAGAGGTGATTGCCTGTGACCGTAGCTCCTGCCGGCCCTGGTTTCTCTACCACCATCGAAGCCCTGCGTCTGCGCGAGCGGCAGCTTGGCCGCGGCCGACCCTCGCTCGTGACAGATCAGTTTTCCGCTGACGACTTCCACCTGATCGTGGATGACCGGGCGGACGTGCACATCAGCTCGAAGGACGGTCGCTTCTGCCTCGGCTGGTTTCCCAGTGGCCGTCCGGGCACGGATGGTGAGGGGTGGACGATCGCCGTCACCAGTACGGCCGAGGTGCCCGGCTATTGCATGTCGTTCGACACCGAGACACCGGCCGACATGGTCGCCGCAGTGGTGGAGTGCGTGCTGGCGACCTCACGTCGCGTATGACCGCGGCGACTTCTGCCGTCAACGCTCACCGGCCCTGATGTCTCGCTGGCGGCCGGATCCGTATTTCTGCTCCCCGTTTTCCCACCCTGGAGGCTGTTCGTGACGTCCTCGGAGATGACAGTCGGCGGTCTCATTGATCTGCTGTCCGCCCGTGACCGGAGTGCTCCGGTCCGCCTGGCCATGAACCCGTTCTTCCCGATGGCGCACCGCATCGAGCGGGTGTTGGCGTCCGTGGACGAGACCGGTCGGGCCGTCGTCTATCTCGCCGAAGGACGGGACGAGGGCACCCAGCTCGGCCATCTGCCGACCGATGTCGCTGTCGCCCTGACGTGGCAGGGCCCCGTCCAGGCGCCCCCGCGCCGCACCCGCCGTTGCGCCGGCGGCAACTGAATCCACACCGAGCCATTGGAGGCGCCCCTGTACCCCGAATTTCCGACCGACTCCTCCGCCGCCGGTGGCGGCCCGCCCGCATTCTGGGTCGGCCCTCGGCACCTTGCCGGTGACGACGGGCGCCTCTACGACGTCGTCGCCGACACGCTGTCCGGCCTGGGCTGGACGAGCCTGACCGTTGTCCGCGGACGGCACGAGCCGGATGAGGCACCGGAGGACCGCCAGGTCGTGCGCAGCACCGTCCTACATATCAGCCCCGATGCCCTTCGCTGGGCCCAATGGGCGCTGCCGGACGAGCCGTTCCTCCTGGGAGAACTGCCGGTCGCCTGG
Organism: Streptomyces sp. NBC_00654; assembly: GCF_026341775.1. Lineage (NCBI taxonomy): Bacteria > Bacillati > Actinomycetota > Actinomycetes > Kitasatosporales > Streptomycetaceae > Streptomyces > Streptomyces sp. NBC_00654. The sequence continues at coordinate 3,705,957 of NZ_JAPEOB010000001.1, forward strand.
CAGATCTCCGCCCGAGCCGAGTCGAGCAGCCCGCTCGCCCAGTGGTCGGCCTACTTCACCCGCGACGTTCCCGGCGAGGCGGTGGTCGACTTCCTTGTCGCGCTGGACGCGAGCGAACAGCCGACCGAGCCGCTCACCGGACCCGAGCTGGTCCTTGACGCTGTTGCCGCTCATGGATGGTTCCGCGACCTCGACCAGCCGGAAGTGGGAGCGGCGGACCCGACGTTCACCTCGCAGATCAGCCTCGGCGAGGTTCCGCCGCTCATCCAGGACTCCGACCCGCGCGTTCTCGTGGCCGAGTACGACGAGGCGGGACTGGCTGGGTGGCAGGCGTGGGCCGAGCCCTCGCTCGGCGCACCGTGGTTGTGGGCCGCATCGTTCGCCGCAGGGGTCCCGCACGATCTCGTCGCAGCCTTCGCCGCCGCTCTCAGCTCAACCGCACCGGTCCTGCGTCGGGTGCTGCCCGCTGCTACACAGGAGCGGCTGTTGCGGGCCCCGGCCAGTTAGTGGTTGTCCGGCGGATCTCCTGACCGAGGAATGGCCGTGTGGACCGCGGTACATCCTGCTAACGTCTGGGGCATGAAGCGCGCTGCTATGACGACGACGCCGGAGAGTGTCCCGGCGCGCTGACAGACGATCTGATCCGAAGCCCCGGGGCAAGTGCCCCGGGGCTTCGTCGTAGGCCCGGTCACTTGCTCCGCACCCAGCAGGGAGACCGCGATGACCACCGTGCACGATCACCGCAAGCTCGGCCGTGAACTGGGTCTGTTCGACACCGATCCGCTGATCGGCGCCGGCCTGCCGTACTGGCTGCCCGACGGGGCGGCCGTGAGGCACACCCTGGAGGAGTACATCCGTGCCGCCGAGCGGCGGGCGGGCTACCAGCACGTGTACTCGCCGGTCCTCGGCAAGCGGGAGCTGTACGAGATCTCGGGGCACTGGGCGCACTACAGCGACGACATGTTCCCTCCGATGGACCTCGGCGGGGAGCAGGTCGTCCTGCGGCCGAGCCTGTGCCCTCATCACGCGGTGATCTACCGATCCCGTTCCCACAGCTACCGCGAACTGCCTCTGCGGATGGCGGAACTGGGCGGCATGTACCGCTCCGAGCTCTCGGGCGTGCTCGGTGGACTGACCCGGGTGCGGGCCATCCAGCTCAATGACGCACACATCTTCTGCACCCTGGACCAGGTCGCCGAGGAGGCGCAGGCGGCGCTGGAGATGATCCGCCGGGCGTACGAGGCGCTCGGCATCACCCCCACTCGTTACCGGCTCTCCCTCCCGGGCCCCGGCGGCAAGTACGTTGCCGCACCCGAGAAGTGGCAACGCTCGACCGCGCTGCTGACCGATGTCCTCGACCGCTCCGGTCTGCCCTACGAGGCGTCCGAGGGAGAGGCCGCGTTCTACGGTCCCAAGATCGATGTCCAGGTCACCGACGGCGCCGGCCGGGAGTCCACCCTGTCCACCGTCCAGGTCGATTTCCACCAGCCCGAACAGTTCGACCTGCACTACATCGGCGCGGACGGCGCCAAACACCGTCCGGTCATGGTCCACCGCAGCATCATCGGCAGCGTGGAGCGAGCCGTCGCCCATCTCATCGAACAGCACGGCGGCGCTTTCCCCGCCTGGCTCGCCCCCACTCAGCTGGTGATCCTCCCGATCTCCGACACCGAACTGCCGAACGCCGCAGCCCTCGCCCAACGCTGCACCCGTCTCGGGCTGCGTGCCCAGATGGCGGGACCGGACCGCGGCAGCCTGGGCGCCCGAATCCGAGAGGCCCGCCTGGTTCCCTACCAAGCCGTCATCGGCGCCAAGGAGGCCGCTGACGATCACGTCGCCCTGCGCTTGCGAGACGGACGCCGACTCGACCCGCAGCCGGTCAGTGACGCACTCACCCGCATCAGCGCTCTCATCAGGGCGCACAGCACCGAACTCTGGGCCGACCCCGCCTCGTAGCATGCGTCGAGATCAGCGCCTGCTGTCAGGATGACGCCCCGGCACCACCGCCCCGACGTGGGAATGGCGCCCACGGTCCCGTCCGCCTCGCCGGACACCAACGAAGCCCGGCCTCCCCGTACGGGGAGGCCGGGCTTCACGCATGCGCCGGGCATGGCGACTCGACGGCCCCGCAGCCTTCACGGGCTGCGGTATCGACCCGCGCAGGGCGTCGCTCGCGCTGAACGACGCCCCGGCGGGCAATTCCGCCTCAACTCCTTGTCGTGGCCTTGTCGAGAGCCTTGTCGAGGTGGCGGTCGACGAGGGCCGGGGAGCCGGAGACGACCAGCAGCAGGCTGCCCGCGCGGATCGCGGTCTGCTTGACCACGGTGCTCCGTCCTGCGGTGGAGGCCGTCAGGAGCTGGCTCCACTGCTCGTCACCGAGACTGCGGGGCGGGGACAGCTTCTGGGAGGCCATGTTGATAGAGGTGCCACCCGCGACGACCTGATAGGTCGGGCACCCGGTCATGGCCTCGAAAATCCGGCCGATGCCGTCGGACAACGTGTCCTCCCGGCCGCTGTACAGCTCCTCTGAGACCTCCGAGGAGCCGCCGCCATAGGCGAAGGACACCTTCGCCTTGCGCGGGAAGGAGAGGCTGCCGCCGATCGCGGCGTCGCCGCCCAGCTCGGTCAGGGCCGGGCAGCCGATGACGGTGACGTCGTCGTGCTGGGCGGGACGCTCCGGCTTGCGCAGATAGCCGCTGCCGAGATCGCTCTCGTCGAGCAGGCGCGTCTCCAGCGCGGCCGACGAGAGGACGGTTTTGCCGCTGCTGGACTTTCCGGTACGGGGGGACGGTGCTGCGATGGGCTGGCTGTCGACGGAGTCGGTGGAGCAGGCGGGTACGGCGAGGAGGGTGGCGGTGATGCCGAGGATGGTGGTGGCGACGCGAACGTGCATGACGGAACTGACCCCTTGGTGCTAGGTGACGGGTGGTCAGTACGGGCCCGCAGGCCCGGTGGGTTCGTCGAAGTGGTGGTCAGTGCCCGAGGTGGCGCAGGCAGTCCTCAAACGTGGCGTGCGTCGCGTCCGCCGGCCCCGCGTGTCGGTTGTACCACGCGGTGTCGAGGCGCGTCTCCTGCTGCTGGTGACCCGCCCGGCAGCGCAGCCAGATCTCGTCGCGCGTGGAGAGGATGAGCCAGTCCCGGTACTCGCCGCACTCGGTGCAGGCGACCATTTCACCGTCGAGGACGAGGGGCTGCTTCCACGGCATCATCCTGCCGTCGAGCTGGTCGTGGCTCGGCACCCGCAGCTCCGGCGGAAGGAAGTCGTCCACTACGCCGGCCGGCTCGGGCTGCCTCGGCTCCGCCGTCGGCTCGCCGAAGCCCTGCGGGACCTGGTTCTGCATCCGCGCATGCCACTCGGCGACCTGGCGCTCCGCCTCGCTCGATCCCTTGGCCCTGCGGCGTATTCGGTGAAACACCCTGGCGTCCTCCCTTGCCTCGTCCGACTCGCTTCACGATCGTGCCCTATGCCCTCGGCTGGTTCAATTCACAAAGTCCACAGTTACCTTCGGGCAGCTCATGACGGGTTTCCCGCCCTTTCGGCCGGGAAGGCGGGCCGGTCCACCGCCGAGAGCGGGAGTGGCGGGTGGACCATGCTGTGGATCGCGGGCGCGGTGGCGCTGGCCCTGCTCTCCGCGATGCGCTGACGCTGCGCATCAGCGCTCGCAGGAGGTCACCGGGACTTGCCCGGTGTCTCCTTTCCGCTGCGCTGCCTTCCGGGTGAGGAAGGTCGGTTCGCTGGCCTACGTGCTGCGGTCCGGTCGCCTGCTGTGCCCGTCTCGGGCAGGTTGGCGGCGTCGGCGGGAAGGTCTGCCGTTCGCCGCAGCCGCCACACGAGCACATCGCTGACTGAGACCGCGGTGCCGAGTTCCCGGCGCTCGACGGCGTCGGACAGAAGGGCTGCCGGGTCGTGGCCGGCGGCCTCGGCTTCCGCGATGGTCGCGGCCAGGGCGTACCAGCCGGGCTCGGCGAGGATTTGCTCGGCCAGCTCCGGCAGCGCCTCGCGCAGCGCCACCGTCTGCCGCTGGATCACCGGTCGGCTCAGGCGTCGACCGCGCTGGTAAAGCACGCCGAGAGGCTGGGCGGCGGCGGGCCGATAGGCGGCGCGCAGGTGCTCGGCGGCCCGGGCGGCGGCTTCGGCCTGCTGAGCGTGCCCCTTCCGGGCGTGCCAGTGCGCGGCGGCGGTGATGAGGAAGAACAGCATGTCGATTGCCATCGCGGTGCTCGCGCCGTCCTCACCCCGGCCAAGGGCCCGACCGCCGTGGACGAGGTCGCGTGCCGCCTGGCGTAGAGCCCGGTCATGTCCGCGTACGGCGCGCACGTGGGAGCGCGAGGCGCGCTCGAAGGCCGTTGCGGCGTCGCGGAGTTCGCGCCGGGTGTGGGCGGCGGACGTCGTTGCGAGGGCGTCCAGGACCTCGCCGGCGGCGGCGATGTGGGCGGCGACGGTCGGGTCGTCGCCGTGCTCGACGACGAGTACGGCCCGCCATGCGACCGATGCCGTTGCACGTCGGGCGGCGGCTGGAGTGCTGGGCCTCGTACGGACCGTGTCCTCTTGTCGGGGAGCCGGTTCGCTGGACCAGCGCTCCCGGGTGCGGGGCAGCGACAGATCGGGGGCCAGCCGCGCGCCGGGGTAGAACACCGGCTCACCATCCTTGTTCAGGTCGTCGTGCAGGGCGACCTTGTATCCCAGGAGGTCTCCGGAGGGCGCGGCGCGTTTGCGGATCAGGAGGCCAGCGGCGGCGAGCCGTGCGAAGAACTCCTCATCGCTTGTAGCGCCGGTCACCGCGCGCCGCACCGTTTCTCGCAGTGTCTCGCGGGCGGTGCGCTCGCGGCCCTGACGTTGGGCCTTGTGCCGCTCGGCGCTGGTGGGGCGCCGTGCGGCGGTGCCGTCGCCGGGGGCGACCTGGTGGAGTCCGAGTTCCTTCTCGATGAGTCGGGCTTCGGCCTGGGCCCGTTTTCCGGATCGGTGGTGGTCGGGGCGTCGGCCGTCTTCGCGCACGAGGGTTGCGACGATGTGGATGTGGTCGTCGGCGTGCCGTACGGCGGCCCAGCGGCAGCCCGCGCCGTCGTTCGGGTCGATTCCGGTGGCGGCGACGATGCGGCGCGCGATGTCCGCCCACTGTTCGTCACCCAGGATCGGGTCGTCGGGCGCGGCACGCACCGAGCAGTGCCAGACGTGCTTGTCGGGGCGCTGGTCCGCAGCGAGGAGATGGAGGGGCTGGTCGAGGAGCTGCGCGAGGTCCTTCTTGGTGACTGTCGCGTCGCGGCCGGGGTCGGGCGACATGCCGTCGAAGGAGGCGACGAGGTGTGGGTCGATGTGTTCTTCGTGGGTTCCCTTGCCGTAGAGGTAGTACAGCAGGCCCGGGGTGTGGCTGCCCTGCTTGTGAATCTGTGGAATCAAGGTGCCTCGTCTGACTGTCGGTTTGCCACCTTGTCGGCAGCCGCCCTCACCGCGTCGGCCGCCCGGTGGACATCGGCCACCACGTGGGCCAGGCGGGGAACGTCGCCGCCGGAGTTGAGGATCTTGGCTGCTTGGTTGAGGTTGCTGCCGGCCCAGCCGAGCTGCCTCCGCATCGCGAAGAGCTCCGTGAGCACGTCTTGTTCAGTGGCGATGGCGACGGCAGTACGGGACCGGTTACGGGCCATGGCCAGCCCGGCGTAGGCGAGGAAACCCGCCACGCTCATACCGGCGGCGTCTGCTCCGCCCTGGATGAGAGCGAGTTCGGACGGGTTGAGGCGGACGCTGTGCGCGCGACGCTGCTTCTTGTCGCGCGGACGCGCTCGCCCCCTCGACCGCCCTGTTCGGGCGGTTTCTGGCTGCGATCCGCCCCCGGTCGCAGCATTCCCGACCGGTGCCCCCTGGTGCCGGTCGGGCCCCGCCACCTCAGGGGCAGGGGCTGGTTCGGACGCTGCCCCATCGGGGGAGTGTCCGAACCTCCATCTTGCTCGCCCTGACACCGAGTTGATGTCGGGACCAGGTTCCGGGGTGGTGTCGTTCTGGGGTGCGTGCGTCATCGCAGTTCGGGCCTCGCGGATCGGGTGTGGTGCTGGATGGTCGCGGTCAGCGCGATCACGTCGGCCGGGTCCGTAGGGGCGCGGAGCGGCCCGCCGGGACGGCCCTGGACGATCCACTGGCCGGTTGGCGCGAGGACACGGCGTGCAGGGAGCCGTCGGCGCACCAGGACGTGTGCCCAGGCGCCTGGCTCGGCGAAGGCGGGCTCGGATGACCGATGGGAACGCGGGATCACGGCATTACCTCCCAAGCGGGACGGTGGCCCGGCACGGAGCCGGACCACCTGTTGTGAATAGGGCCATTGAGCCGAGGTTTTGCCAGGTCAGCCGCACTCAGGGCAGCGCCCGACGTGGGTGGAGAGCGCGCGGGCCATCTGCTGTTTCGTGGAGGTGGCCCGCTTCGCGCTGGACTTCGCTGCGGGCCTCCCCTCGTACCGCTGGGAGTGGGCCAGCATGAAGCTGATCTCCCGCTCGAACTCCGCGCGGACGGTGCTGAACCGGCGGCAGGTCTTCATCGCGATCTCCTCGTGTCTCGGGGCAGGTGCGCGAGCCCAGGATCTGCGTACAGCTGAGCCTGGAGCTTGCGGAAGCCCTCGTTGCTGATGGTGATGTTGTTGCGCCGAAGGTGCGGTCGTATGACCCGGCGCGTCATACGACCCGACGCCAGAGCCGCCTCGCGGGCCACCTCGACCTTCACCTCCCACGGGACCTCGTCGTTCTGGTCCGCAGACGTGGTCCGCGGCGCGTGCGAGGTTTCGTGGTCCGTGGTCGGAGCGCCCTGCGGTCCAGTTGAGGAATCGTCCTCTTCCTGGTCCGCCGGACCGTCCGCCTCCTGGTCCGCGAGGTTCGGGGCGTCCTGGTCCGTGGCGGCGGGCTCGGCGGGCTGGTCCGTGGTCCGAGGGTGCTCGCGGTCCGGCATCCGGTCTGCCGGGGCAACCTGGTCCGTGCCCGCCGGGTCAAGATCCTGGGCCGGTCCACGCCCATGGTCCGCTCGGTCGTGCTCCACCGGACCATGGGAGCTATCAGCGGATTGACCTGGGGTTTTCCCGGTCCGCCCGTAGTTTTTGATGCCGTGCGGACCATCACCGGTCTGCTGGTCCGCAGCCGCCGCGTCCTGGCTGTCCTCCTGCTCCGAGGCCGAGTCGCGCCGGCGGTCCGCAGCCGGATCCTCGTGGTCCGTCGGGACGGACCCAGTGCCATGGTCCGTGGTCCGCAGAGGGCCCTGACCGTGCGGGTCGAGGTGGTCCACGCTCGCTGGACCAGCCTCCGATACTGGTCCGCGCCCGTGGTCCGCGCCGCCTCCAGGACGGTCCGCAGGGCGGGTCCAGTCCGCTGCTGGGGCGGAGGCGGGCCCTTGGTCCGTGTTCTGCTCCCCGGATCCCGCCGCTGTAGTACCCCCCGCGTATCCGGCACCCGGGTGGTGGCGGGTGATGAGGATGTACAGGTGGACCGCGCCGGCCAGGGCGAGCGGGGCCAGGGTAGACAGGATGGCTACGACTGTGTCGCCCAGGCGCAGGCCGGTGGAGTGAGCGGTCTGCTGGTTGAGGCGGACCGCGTGCAACGAGTTGGCCCAGATGCTTGCTGCGGTGGCCGTACCGAAGAGCATCCAGACATAGAGCCGGGCACGCAGCGGAGCCTCGGAGAGGACCAGCAGGGCGCGTACCCCGTAGGCGATGAAGCCATCGACCACGAGAGGGAAGAGATAGGTCAACAATCCGCGGATGTGGATCGCGACGGCCATCTGCTGGAGCGCGTCGTAGCTCAGGGCGCATCCGGCGAGGCCGAGGACCACGATGGCGAGCCGGTCCCACAACCCGATGGGCGCGACGGCGGGGCGTGCAGAGGGGGAGGTCATGCGGCCTTTCCGAGAGGGGCGGACACCGAGGCCACCGGCGCCGCAGGACGAGTGCCGAGCTTGATGGGCGCGGGCGCAACCGTGGCCGGAGCGATCTTCTTGCGCTTCTTCTTGGGCTTTGGCACGCCGTAGGTGCGGTCGCGGTCGAGGACCTTGTTGGCCGCCTGCCGGAGCAGGTCACGGGCGTGGGTGCGGCTGATCTGCAGGGCGATGGAGAGCCGTTCGGGCCGCCAGCCGCGTACGTAGGCGTGATCGATGACGATCTGCCGCTCGGCCTCGGTCAGGTGCACATCGCGTCCCTGGAAGAAGGCGACTACGCGCCGGTAATCGCGCCTCTTGTGCAGGTTCTTGTGCAGAGGGGCACGCTCGGCTTTGGTGAGGCCGCCCCAGATGCCCTCCTTGAGGCCGTTCTCCAGGGCGAAGTCGAGGCAGTCACGTCGTACTGGGCACCAGCCGCACAATTCCTTCGCCTCCGCGATGTCCTCGTGGTCCCGGGGGCCGGGGAAGAACACCGCTTCGGCGTCCTCGACGTCCATGCCGTGGCACGCTCCGCGGACGTGCCAGTTGGTGTCTCCTATGCCGCGCAGGCCGGTGGCCGGGGCGTCGTGGGTGGTGATGTGGCGCAAAGGGGTCTCCGATGTGCTGCCGCGCCGGCCACTGCGGGCCTTTGCGGGCCGACGCGGCGTCGGGTACCGGCTGCGGCGCGAGAGCATGCGTCGCAGCCGGGACGGGATGGTGGTGTGGAGGAGGCGGTGAACCGGACGGGGTGCACCGGCCTTGCGCGCAGGTCAGGCTGCGGTGGGCTGCTGGACCTGCTCAGGCTGCCGGGCGGCGGCGACGTCGAGGCGGCTGGGGTGAGTTGCGCACGGGGCGGTCCCGCGAGCCCCGCCGTCGGGGCTGATCCTCCGGCGGCGGCACGGTTCGCCGGGCTGGGCCAGGCACCACGCGCACCGGACACTCAGAGCGTCGGGCAGACCCTGCGCGACGGCTGCCTCGCGTGCCGCTCGGGCGGGCCGGTAGGGCGCGAGGGCGGCTCGGGCGGCGGGCGGTATGCAGGAGCCGATCTCCCGCAGTCTCGTCTCCAGCCTGGGGTCGACCCCGTCGCGGCAGGTCGTGATTGCTCGGGCCTGTGCGGGTTGCGCGGTGCCGGTGGCGACAGCGCGCCGGGTACCGACCAGCTCGGCGGTCCAGGCGGCCTGGTCGTCCGGGTCGACGGACGGCGTCGGATCGGAGTGCCTGGCCAGGCGGTCGCGCCGGTAGCTCTCCCAGGGGCGGGCAATGTCCGCAGGCAGGATCTGGTACGGCGAGGTGCGGACGTGCTGGCGGGCGGTGACGCGGACGTCCCAGCCGTGCGGGGTGGCCAGCGGCACGTCGCCGAGCAGCTCGTGCCATTGAGCGAGCTGGTCGCGCGCTTCGCCCTGGTCGGTGCGGATGGTGCGGGGGTCGAGGCGGCCGAGGTAGGCCAGCAGGGCGGCGATTTCGCGGCGGTCCACGGTCAGCCCTCCGTTCCGGTCGGCTCGTCGAGTGCGGCGAGAAGAGCGGCGGTGTGGGCCTCGGCCCGCGTCATTCCGCCAGGCGTGGCGCCGTTCTTGCCGGGCACGGCGTGGAGGTTCGGTCGGCCAGGAGCATGCTCTCGGGCGACCCAGGACTTCCAGTCGGCAGCCCAGGCGTCCGCCGGCCTCGGTTTGAAGTCGGCGCGGTGGGCACGCCACTTCGCGTCGGCTGCTTGCAGGCCCTGCTCGCCGAGGCGGTCGATGTGTCCCTGCTGGCGGAGCCAGGCTTGGGTGGCCGGGTCGACCTGCCACTCGGCAGCCGAGAGGACGGCAGCACTCTTGCTGTACCTCCGGTTCAAATCAGGTTCACTACGGTTCTGTGTGCCGATGGCCGGTACATCGCTGTGCCGGTGGCCGATACGCCGGGGTGCCGGTTTCCGTCGCGATCTGCCGGTTTCCGGTACTGCCGGTTTCCGGACCCTCGCGGCGGATTCCGGTACCTCACGAGGGCGGATCCCGTACCGCCGCAGAGCCGAGAGCCGGAGCTTCGCCGGAGCGTCGGGCTCGTCGGACACCGCCGGGTCGCCGTCCTCCTCCCGCTGCTCTTGCCGGGCCTGTACGACGGCCTCGGCGGCGAGGGGCAGACGGTAGACCGTGCTGCGCTGCGGGCCGACGAGGTCGTCGAGCTGTTCCAGCTCGCCTGCGAGGAGCAGGCGCTCGATGGCTTCGCGCACCGTGGAGACCGAGGCGCGCGTGCGCTTGGCCAGGCTGGACAGCGAGGCCCAGGAGATGCACTGCTCGTCGGCCACCCGGTCGGCGATCGACAGCAGGACCAGGCGCGCGGCCCCTCGGCTGGCGCTGTGCTCCCAGACCCACTCGCGGGCGTCGCTGCTCATCGGCCGCTCCCGGTGGGGCGGGCCGGGATGGAGTACTCCGGCTCGGGGCGCCGAGGCGCCGGCGCGGAGGTGGCTGCCGCGCAGGCCGTACGGAACGGCCTTTTACGCAGGGCAGGAGGCATGCGATACTCCCCTTTGCAGTGTTGCCACGTTGATGCGCCCCTCGGAAGGACTCAGCGTGGTGATGGTGGGCAATCTCGCCCTTGCCGGGGCGGGTATGCCGTTTATGCGTTCGGCGTCCGGGAGTTCGCGCTCTCGGGCGCCGCCGCTATATGCGGACCTACGCGGTCTGGGCGGTGCCTGCCGCGCTCTTCATGTTCGTAGTGCCGGGCGGTGTGCCCGGGGGACGACGAACATCGCACGGACCCGTGTCAAGATCCAGAGTTGGTTCTCAAACTCTGTACTAGTTGCAGAGAGTCATGAGGCGGGTCGGTCGCGCAGTTGCCTGCGGGCGCCTCGTTGCTGGCGTTCCTCATGCGCTGACCGGTGGCTGCTGAGGCAGCGCATCGCGCCAGCCCCGCCCGCCGAACGGCGTGCGCTCCTTGGGTGCCGCAAGCTCTGGTGCGGGCGCCGGGGTGTTCACTCACCGGCAGTCGCTGCGAACACGGCCATGAACAGGCTGCCGGTCAGAATGCCGGTCGCCCCTGGAACGGTAACTGGTTCGCTGGCATGGGTGAGGTCCTGCCTGGTCGTGGCGGCGCGCACTGTCGCTCGCACGGTCTGGAAAAGTGGGGGGATGAGGTGGTCGCAGAGAGGTCACCCTCCGGCCCCACAACGAAAACCTACGTGATGTAAAGTGATGTTGCAAGGGGTTGTTTTGACGCAGCCTCCGACCCTCTCACCAGCACATTCAGGAGCACAGGTGCCACCACGCCGCTTCGACGGCCGCCGCCTGCGGGAGGTGCGCCGCGCCGCTGACATGCATCAGCGAGTCTTGGCCCAGGGGCTGGGCCTGGGCTCGCACGCGCCCGTGGCCACGTGGGAGAACGGACGGGCGTTTCCCCCGGCGGAGAAGCTGCCCAAGATCGCACAGCTGCTCGGCCAGGACCTTGACGTCCTGTTCCCCCGGGACGGCGATCCCGACCTGGTGGACCTGCGCTGCGATGCCGGCTACTCCCAGGGCGCCGCCGCGGACACGGCGGGGGTGCTGAGCCGCTTCCTGCTGGGGAGCGCTGAGCGCGGGGTGCGTCGGCTCGACGCCGGCGCAGTGGCCATGCTGGCGGAGCTGTACGGAGTGACCAGCGACGAGCTGCGGGCTGCTGAGGCCAGATCTTTCGGTGAGTCCGTACCTTCACACCGGTTTGCTCCCGGGAAGACGCCGACCGGAGGGTTCGAAGCTCTTCTCCAGGCGGCGTTCCCCGGCGCCGACGTGTCCGACAGCGACGTTGCCTCAGCCGTCAACGCCAAGCTGGGCAGCGCCCTCGTCCAGCCTGCGCAGATCGCGGCCCTGCGCGCCGGTACGGCCGCGACCGACGTGTTCAGCGGCATCGCCCGGAGAATCGCATTCGAAGGGCTCGGCGCGGTGCTCGGCGTCTCCCCGATCGTCTTCGAGGACGGGGCCTCGGTCGAGCGGCGCGTACTGGAGGACATCCGGTACCTCGCGGAGCAACGCGACATCGCCCTCGCCGCGCGTGGCGGCGAGGGCGGGGTTTCCCCGGCGATGCTCAGCGTGCTCAATGAACTGCTGGCAGCCGAGAACGCTCACGAGCAGGACGGCGGTTCGCGGTAGGTCCGATGCGGCAACTGGTTACGCCGCACGCGCTTGGCCTTCCGGGTGTGGGCTGCCGCTCGCAGGCGCCCCTGCCTCCTGTAGCAGCTGACGCACCTGCTCCGGCGCCATGGCGGTGTAGGCGCGGGTGACCCGCGCCAGCCAGAACCCCTCCGCCTGGGCATCACTCAAAGGCTTACTTGGCAGGCCCCGTACCGGGAGCGCAGCTCGCTGTCCCGCGCTCGCGCTGTGCAGGGCGGCCCGGATCCAGTAAGCCTCGGCTGCCGGTTCCGGATCGGGAAGGCATTCGGCCGCAGCCTGAGCACAGGGCATCAGGTCCTCGGTCGCGTGATGACGCAGCTGCTCCACCGCGTCGCCGATCTCCTGCGTCCAGCGGTCCAGGCGCACGTCCAGCGGGGGCGACAGGCGAGTCAACTCCCTGGCGGCCGACCCGGGCGGCTGGAAGGCGAGGTGGGGGAAGGCACGCATCAGATCCCGCCACAGAGGGTAAAGAGCGCGCAGTGCACGCCGGGACGTCCAGCGTGCCGCGACCGCCGTCGTGGACGGGATGCTCGCGCCGGCGGCCCACAAACCCGCTACCACCAGATTGACGGAGTCGGCGATGGTGCGCATCGTGACCGAGCTGGCATCCGTGGGGAACCAGACCGTGAAGATGCGCAGTGCGGGGTAAACGGTGTAGATGACCATGGCAGCGGCCATGAGGGTCAGCCCGATGCGCAGCGACCGGGTGTCCGCGCGCCGGCTCGCGCGGCTCCACTGGTAGCAGCAGGTTGACGCGGCAGCCGCGAGGTACGTGTACACGATCGTCAGGAAGAGCCCCGCACCCCACTGCCCGGCGTGATCGGCGGCGAAGTCAACGCTCGGCCGGCTGCGGTCCACCACGGTGAAGAAGAGGACGACCATGGCGGCCAGGGCCCCCAGGGCGCTCGCATTGGCGACGCGGCTCACTCGCCGCGAAATGGTGATGTGCCGTGGCGGGACTCCGGAGATAGGCCGTGCGTAGATTGCCGTGATGTAGTTGAGGATTGCGAGGATCGCACCCATGGACGTCAGGTACTTTCCCAGCGCGGAGAGGTCCGTCACGGGGGAGTGGTCCAAGGCATGCTTCACCTGCGGCACCCGGCACCAGATCGTCCCACTGAACGCCAAAGTGCAAAACCACAGAGACCGCCGAAGACGATCACCGTGGCGAAGGGCAGGCAGGCGCCACAGAGCCACTGCCGTCATAGCGATGGCCGCCGCCCAGATAAGGCCGCTCAGCACATTCGCTCCGCATTCTGACCCGTCGCCCCGCGCGGTGCGGCCACCGGGTGGGAGAGGCTCGATTCCAACTGACTGACCAGGTCGTCACCCGGCGGTGTCGCCTGATGGACCTGCCGCTTGATCACGGAGGCGCCCAGCTCCGCGATCTGTTCCTCTGCAGTGTTGTAGCGCGTTCGCGCCTGGACGAGGGCGCCCGGCCCCAGTTCGTCCAGCAGTTTCCCCCGCACTCCGGACGGAAGTCTGTCCAGCACATCCAGCAGCGGAATGCTCGTGCCGTGGTCCACCCACTCGTGCACGAGTTCGTGCAGGATCGTGTGCTCGGTCTGGTTCGGTGTGGGCCGACGCCGGAAGAGTATGTACGTCGTTGACAGCCCCTTCACCCGCAGACCGCACGCGGTGCGCAGATCCGCGTCCGGATCATCGACCGGCAGCAGGTGAATGGTCCGGCGCAGCGCCACTTCCATGCTTGTCACAAGCCGTTGCACGGTGAACGGGTGCGGGATCGGCAGGCCAGACAGCCGGTCCTCGCACTCGCGACGCAGCCGACGCATCTCGCCGCCCAATTTCAGCGCCCGCAACGCACTCATTCTTGACTCTCCCGAGCATTCGCCGGAACCGTCCAGTAGGACGGCCCCGAGATTCCTACTTCCGAGGAGCCTGGGGCAGGCTCGGAAGCGGCCTGATCGTCAGACCTTATGCCTGCCGCTTCGAAGCGAAAATCACCAGGGTGTACGGAATTCCGGTTCGCCTGAATTTGCGAAGAGGATTCACCTTGACCGCTGGGCAAGATCATTTCTTTCGGGCGGGTGATTCCGTGACGCGGAAGAAGGGGAGTGTGTCTTCGTTGTAGCTGGTGTCGCGATTCCCTCCGTCGCTTGACCTGGACATGTTCGAGTCTTCGGGACCTCCTGTTGCGTGGGAGCTCGACTGCCCAGAACGGGGCTGTGCGTCTCTGGATGTGCTGGCAATTCCTTTGCCGGGTATCCGCGGTGACGCCTCTTCAGGACCCCTGGTCCTGCAAAATGCCTGAAGGGGCGCCTGCTTGTTGCCAGCTAGGACCCAGGAATGGCAATCGGTCGCACGTCAGGAGAATTCCCACGCCTGACTGGCGCTCAAGTCTGCACGCGCAAAGTCAATTTCCATTGAACCGCGTTCGGTTCCACGTGTTCAGTCCTCGGGCGCGATGCCAAGCCCTGGCAGCATCAGTTGCCCGTTGTCCCCGCAGTTCACGTCGGTCACCCCGAGGTCGCCGGGCATTCGCGCACCGCGTGCGCGTACCTCCTTCACCACGAGCTTCGCCGCTGCCTCCGCTCCGTCCGCATCGGCGGCAAAATATGCGTCCCACCACTGGAGAAGCGGCACTCGGCTGTCCCAGCCGCGATGCCTCATGGTGACGGCGTGATCGCCGCTGCCCGAGCCGTCGCGGTCGTCGATATAGATGGTCAGGCCATCGTCTGCTCCGTAGAGCACGGCCAGGACTCGACCGCCGTCCGCGTGGTTTACGACGTTGTATCCCGCCCAGTCGTTCACCTGCGGCGTCAGTTGGGTCGCCCAGGCGTGACATAGCGACCGTATCGACTCCTCCAGCCGGTCCCAGTCCGGAGCGAGGGGAGGGGCCGGGAAGCTCGGCGGGAGAGTGCCGATGCCGTTGCGGGCCACCTGCCAGAGATACGGCAGGTCGCTGTAGCGGGGAACCTGCCCCTTGTCGTCACCGACCCCGCGGCCGAACGCGTCGCGCTCCGCCGTCTCCAGAACCTCTGTGGTGTGGCAGGAGAGAATCAGGCCCACATCACCCGGATGGAGCAGCACTGTGTGTTGCGGCAGCCGCCAGCGGATGTTCGGACCGGCCGCACCACCCCCATACAAGGTGGGTATGCCTATCCGATCCACGATGGCGCTCAGGGCCTCTCTCCAGTCGTGCACCGGAAGTGGGGGCGGCTCCTCGGTGTCGACTGGGGGGTGAAGGAGCAGCTGCTCGGCAGCATCGACGATTTCGGATATTTTTGGCCGCATATGGGAACTCTGCGCCCAATAGGTAAAACCTGCGATTCGGAACAGTCCGGTGGCTCTGCGGCGACGCGGCGGCAGCTCAGCCCGGAAGACGCCAGCAGTCGGACGCTCCTGACCTAGGCGGCCCGCGAGCCTGCGCATGAGAGCCTCCAGGAGCCCTTCCCCGCCCGCAAGGCCGCCTCGCGGGCGGGGGTGGAGGGCACACTCACGCGGCCGTATACGCGGGCGCGAACGTTCGCGACGAGGTCGTGTCGTGTGCAGGCGTACTGCCACAGAAGACTGCCTGGTGGTGCCAGCGTGTAGGTGGCTGTTGGCGGTGCAGCGCGTGGAGATGCGGGCGGCGAATCCCGGAGATCAGGTGACGCGTACGGCCCCGCGTACGCACCCAGTGCATGGGCATGGATGAACCCGTCGAGGGATACGATCTCTGCGTGCAGGCAGTTCCCGAGGGCGTTTTCGGCTCCCGGGACACTCGTGATGATCTTGCTACAGGGCGGCGCGCGCTCCTGCTCACTCAGCTGCCGAGGTCTGTCATGGGTTGCGTGCTGGTGACGACATCGACGCGGTGGGCCTGGGCGTAGGAAGCCAGCGACAGGGACAGCTTCGGCTCGCTGTTCGTCTTGCGTGAGGTGGCGGCTAGGTGGCGCAGGAGGCCGGGTGTAGCCCGCATCCGCCCTTGGAGGAGTTTAAGGCGGGCGGTGCCGTGTTCCGCCTCCAGTCGCAGCGCGTGTTCACGGTCGGGTTTCTCGATCAGCTGCACCAACCTCTGGACCGGCTCCCTGCCCGCGCAGACGATCACACCGTGGTGGTCCGCTGCGGTCGCATCGAAGGGCGCTGCGAGCACAGCCGGTGTATCAGGAGAGGCTGCCGTGGCTAGAGCGGACAGCGCTGTGTGCGTGGGGTCGACGTTGTCAGCGAAGATCACGTACAGGTCCCCGGTGCGCAGGTGTTCGGCACCGTTCAGCACGGACGTCACGTCGGCGTACCTGCCGTGCTGGGCGATGAAGTCGACCTGGAGGAGGTCGGAGGCCGATGGGCGGCCCGGAAGCTGGTTGGTGAGCATCCGGTAGCGAGCCAGCGCTCCGGGGGCGAGAACCTGGCGGGTCCAGTCGGTCAGGGGCGTGTAGTAGGGGTGGTGGACCACGACAGCATGGCCACTGCCGATGGCGGCGGCTTCGTCCACGATGTGCGCGAGCCCCGGCCGGCCACAGACTGGGCGCAGTTCCTTGGGCAGGTACGGCGACCAGGCACTTACCCGTGTGCCCAGTCCTCCGGCGGCGATCACCACAGGGAGTACCGAGAAGTTTGGTGGCCGGTTCATCGCTGTCCCCTTCGGGCCGGGTCCCCGGACGATAGCGTCGGCGGATGCATACACGTGTGACGGGCATCGTCATCGAGGACGACAGGCTTCTCCTGCTGAACCAGGACACCGACGGCCCCAGGAGCTGGTCCCTGCCGGGGGGCAAGGTCGAGGACGGCGAGACGCTGGAAGAGGCACTGGTCAGAGAGATGCGGGAGGAGACCGGCGCCGAGATTGAGGTGGGTCGGTTGCTGTACTTGTGCGACAACATCAATGCGCACGTCGTTCACATCACCTTCGAGGCCCGCCGCGTGGGCGGGGAGATCGGGGCGGTTAAGGAAGGCGCGGACACCCGGCAGATCCGCGGCGTCGAGTTCGTGGCGCTGGACGATGTGCCCGCTCTGGGATTCAGTGACCTGTTTGTGAAACTGTGCCGGCAGGGGTTCCCGGGCGCCGGGTCGTACATGGGGCCGAAGTCCGCTATCGGGCTATGACCCGAACGTGCTGAGCAGCAGACGGTCGAGCCCGCCCGGCGTGGCCCGGGCGGAGCTGTCGGCGGCGGCGACCCACTGATTGAGCCGGTGTGCCAGCTCCCATGCCCCGAGCCGGGCGGCGTCCGTGGTGTGGGCGTCGCGCACCAGGCGGACACCCACGCCCCGCGAGGAGCCGAGCAGATAGCGGGAGCGGACGGAGGTCACCGCCTCCTCGGTGCCCGGTGTGTTCCACGCGGCACCGAACAAGTACTTCTGCACGGACCGTGATTCAGGCTGATCGGGACCGTCGCCGCACCAGACTTGCACGTTGCCGATCAGGTGGTGGACCTCCCGGTCGCCGAGCCCGGGTTCCGCAACGGGGCAACTGTCGCCCGCTACGTAGTCGCTGTTGTGCGCCCGCGCTCCCTTCGCCGCCTGCAGTGCTTCGGTGCGGGTGGGCAGGCGCGCTCCGCACCACGCCGCCATGAGTGCTGCTCCGATCCAGGTGACCCAGTACGCGGGATGCTGTTCGTATCCTCGGCTGATCCGCCACCGCCGATCGGCTCGGTCGTAGTGGAGGCGCCCGCCACGCTCGTGGGGCATCGGGCAAACCAGCAGGTTGGTGCCCAGACGGGAGTTCGCCGCACCGCCCGCGTGCAGCATGGTCAGCAGCTCGGCCATTTCCGTATTGGTGACCAGCAAGTTGCGCCACTGGATTCCTGCCACCGGCCTGTACGCCGGCTTGGGCATCCTCTGAAAGGGGGGTTCCGACCGGGCCCGGCGGATGGGCCGTGGCGTGGGTTCGTGCACCTCGTACTGGTCGTCGCGGGTAAGCCATTGGGCGGCGGCCTCCGTGACCTCGGGGGCGAGCAGGCGACGGGCTTGGGCGAGGGTCTTGTCAACCGCGGTGATGACCAGTTCTGCGGTGCCGGGCATCAGTTCGGCGACCAGGGCGTCCTTGCGTCCGATGGTGGCGAACGTTGTGTCCGACGCGGCCGTGGTGCCGGTGGTGATCAGCGGCACATCCCTGGGTTGCGGCATTTCGATGTTCAGGAACCGGGCGAGGTCGGTCTCCGTGCGGGGCCGGTCGGTGACGTGCTGTTCATACGGGATGACCAGGCAGGGGCGGGAGGCAGGGGGCCCCTCGCGCAGGGCGCGGGACAGCAGAAGGGCGTTCACGGTGATCAGGCGTCCCAGGGCGGTGGACGGGTCGGGGTCGTCATGGGGAAGGAGCGGGGCGAAAGCTGTGCGCCAGCGCGGTGCGCGGGCCGTCGCGGCGACCTGCGCGTACCGGTCGCCGTAGCGCCATCGGTCCCAGAGCTGCCCACGGGCGAATGAGGAAGCGATGCCGATAGGGGCCCGGGTGAGGACGACAACCGGTGATCGGGGCAGCATTCCCAGGACGGTGTCCACGGCGAAGAACAGGTTCGTCTCTTTGACCAGGTGCCGGGGGTGGCCGTGCAGGTCGCCGAGCGCGCACAGCAGCTGGTGCAGGCCCAAGCCGCTGAGACCGGTTCCCTGGAGGCTCGACGGGATGCGATTGCCGGGCGATAGCGGGTGTTCGCGGCCGAGCTGCTGACGGAAGGGCTCGTTGTGCTGCGGCATCGCCCCGCGCAGCGAGTCGGACAGCCAGTTCGAGCCGACCCGCTCGAAGATACCCAGTGCCAGCACCGGGGCCGGGGCCGGTCCCCCGCACTGCTCGTCCAAGTGGGCCATGCGCATGACGATGCTCTCGATGGTTCCGTCGAGCGGAACGCTCAATGCTTGAGGGGCTGTCGGTTCCGAAAGCGTGGGCCGATTGGAGTTGGTCGGAGTGTGCATGTGATGCCTCCTGTAGTGAGGATCAGGTTGGGCAGGCAATGCCGGGTCATGGCGCGAGCGAGAACCGGGCAGCCACGCGTTCCGCCGTATCTGGCACTGCGAACCTGGAGCCGTTCATGGTCGGATCGCCTCGTACAGGGCGCTGAAGCGCTCATCGGTGTGGGTTCTATGGGTGCCGGGAGCAGTTGGACTCACGCGTCGAATTCTCCTGATTGGGAGCTGGAGGCGGAGCCGCTTCTTTCGGCGGAGCGCTGTTTGATGCGTGCTGCGACATGGATGGCTGGGATGCATGGCAGTGCGATGAGCAGGCGGTACCGGAGGGGCAGTGACACGAGTAGTCCTCCGAGCAAATCGAAGGCAGCGTGGCCGATGATCATGGGGGTCACGAGGCCGTAGCGCCGGAAGAGCCAGACGCGGCCTGCCCCGTACAGAGCCATGGCCAAGGCGGGCACTCCGACGTAGGCGTGGAGAAGGACCTCGATGACACAGATCGTGGTGTAGATCAGCCACACCGGCCTGCGCGCTGCGGCGAGCAACGTGCTCCCCGCAGCAACGACAACTAGATCTTCGAGAATCACGGCACAAAGAACGCTGAGCATCAGATCGCCTGCGCCGCCGAGACCTAGACCGGACAGTTGGCCGCCCGCCATCACCGGCACGGTGCTGTCAGCGTCGAGGACGCGCAGGAGCATCACAGAGATGCCCATGACGCCTCCACCCGCCGCGCACGCGGCGATGGTGCCGCCGGCCACGGTCCACGTCCGCTGCGTTCCAGCCGCACGGGTCCAGGTCCCGAGATCCAGATTCAGAGGCACACCTCGGGCACGAGTCACCTCTATGGCCAGCCAGGCAAGTGCGCCGGCGGCCAGAGTGAGCCCGAGGAGGCCGGTGGCCATGCTGGGAAGGGCAGCGACGACGACGATCGCACCGTACATGGCCGCCGCGGTACCCTGCATCCACCGGTAGGCGGGCCGTAACCGAGTCCGGGCGACCACAGCCCAGAGAAGCCAGCTCGAGGTCAGGCACGCCCCGATCAGCTGGACCACCAGGGCTTGGTAGTAGGCGCTCGATGTCCACTCCACGCCGAGCAGGCCGCGGACGTGCAGGACACCCGACGCGATGGGACCGCAGCTGGCGAGCGTCAGCAGTCCGACAGCCGATGCCAGAGCGCGCCCGGTGCCAGCTTCGGAGCTGCGGGCCCGGCCATCGACGTCGCGGCCGAGAGGGGCAACAAGCGGGTCGTGGTTCGACATCAGAGGTACCCCCGAGCCGAGCCCGCAGCCCCGTACAGGCAAACGATTCCATTGATGGTGCTCCACACGTACGGCGAGCTGACCACGCTGACGATGCCGAACAACTCGATGACAACGAGGCGGATACGGCCGGTGTCGCCAGCAGCACCAGCGTTCGGAAGGCGGCCGGTCTTCATCCATCCTGTGGACGGCTTTGCGGGCATGGACTCAGCAATTCTGTGAGATGTCATGTAGGACGGGCGAGCTGCTACGGGCTCGTTAGATCGCGTGGTTCCGTGCGGCTGTTGCGCCGGAAGCGCTGTGCTTCCGGCGCTGCGCGGGCGGGTGCAGAGTGCGGGCGTCGTGTTCGCGTGCGACGGCTGGCCTCGGTGACGAGATTGCAGAGTCCGGGCGTCTCGTCCCTGTACACGGGCCACTGGGCCGCGTCCCGCAGAACGTCTGCGGTGGACGAGCGGCGCTTTGCTGGCCTCGGTTCGCACTAGATGAGTCCCTGGCGCATTGCGAACGCCACCGCATGGGAACGATTTCGCAGCTGGAGGCGGGTCATCACGGAATGCAGCACGCTCTTGATCGTGCGCTCGGAATAGGCCAGTTTCGTCGCGATGTCCGCGGTGTCGTATCCCTCGGCGACCAGCCGCAGCACATCCACTTCACGCGGCGCCAGTCCGGTGAAGTGGAGACCGCGCGGACCCAGCACCTGCCCCTGGAGCCTGCCGACCTCTTCGAGGAGGCGTCCGAGCAGGTCGGCGGGCAGGTGCCCCTCGCCGTGCGCCACCGTCCCGATGACGTGCACCAGATGCTCCGGCGTCGACTCGGAGCGCCTGACCACACCGGCGACGCCGCACTCCGCGGCGCTCACCAGCTTCTGCTCATCGATGTCCGTGGTGACCAGAATGGTGCGGGCGGTACTCGTGCGCTGAATGTGACGCAGGATTCGTAGTTCGTCCTCCTGGACGGCGTCCACGATCACGACCACTACTTCAGCTTGGTACTCGTCATCGCCATGGAGCAGGGTGATCTCCGGGCTCTGCCGCAGCTGGGTGTGTATGCCCGCGAGGGACAGCGGGTCCCCGGCTTTGACCGCGACCTTCGTCCGGGCTTCGCTGGAACTCATGAACCAACCCGGGCGGCCGGGACCTGCCGGACCTGTGACGTCCCGTTCGTGCCCGATATGGCGAAGTCATCGGCCTTCTCGCCGACGAGCTGCTTGTTGTCGGGGACGCGGGGCGGGTCGGAATCCTCTGCCGTCAAGGGGCGGCTGCCGGAGCGAGGGCTCTGTTCGGGGTGCGGCAGCGGTGTCCTGGGGGGTGTAGTCACAGGGTTGTCTCATCTCGGGCAAGGGCGAGGAAGCCGCCGCAGGTTCGTATGGTGTCCAGGGCGTCTTCGTAGGCGCTGTGGAAGTTGCTGATGTCCGTGCGGGAGGGGGCGACGATTCCGTGCAGCTCGCCGCGGCGGATCGCGTTGCAGAGCCGGGCCAGTTGGGGGCGCGTCGCGGGGTCGGTCATGCCGGTGTCGTCGTAGGCGGCCACGACAGCGACCCACCCTTCGCGGGTGACGAAACCCATCGACTGGGCGAGGCGGTCGGCAGCGTCCTGGCCGGGTGCGACCAGGGCGTACCGGGCTACAAGAACTGGGCGGCCGGCGAGACGATGCAGGACGGCGGAGCAGGCTGTCTCGCGCAGAGCCCGAAGGCGGGCGGCGCTGCTTCGCCCGCGTTGATCGCTTCCCGTTGATACGGACACGTCGGCGGAGTGCCTCACTGCCCCACCGCCCGCAGTTCGCCCGCAGATACCTGATCGGGTGTCGCTTCCGGAACCGGTCTGATGTGGCGACGCGGCTTCAGCTGCCAGAGACGGCGCTCCACAGGGACGGCACTCCTCGCGGGGACGACTATGTCGCCGGTTGTGTCGCCATGGCCGGGGGCTGAGGCAAGGCGTTGCCGCAGGGCGTGCAGCGCGGTGGCGGCGGGTTGGAGGCCCACGCTTGCTCGTCGGTCGTCGAGTAAGGCCGGCTCGCGCACCGGGTACGGTTCCAGGCCGCCGGGGCCGGTGCGGTACTGCGTGCCGAACTCCTGGGCCTGCCCGCTGTTGACGAGGGCGCGGTCATGGAGGTGGGCCCACTGCTGGACGGGCGCATCATCGGCTTGGACGGCGCGGTCGAGCAGTTGTGCGGCGGTGCGTTGGAAGTCCGGGGCATGGTCGGCGTGCAGGGCGATACGCCATGCGGCCTGGGCGGCATCGGGGCCGACGAGCTGGAGGCCCGGCCAGTCGTGGTCGGCCAGGATGCGCTTCAGGACGGCCGCGTTGGCGTGGTCGGCGTGGCGGCTCTGCCCGATGTGGATGGCGTCGAGCTGGTTGCGGACGAGCCGAGCCCACCGTTCGGTGGCCTGCTCGTAGCGTGCGATCAAGTCGTCGGCGAGGTCGGGGCGGAGAGGGGCTGTGGCCGTCATGATGTGCTCCGGTCGTGCCCGGACAGAGCCTGGGCAGGGAAAGGAACGGTGCAGAGGATGAGGGGTGTGAGCCGGAGATGCGGGTCGGCACGCAGTTCGAGCCGGGTCACCGGCTCGCCATTCGTCCCGGTACCTGTTCCGCAGTGCTCCCAGCCCATGTCCTGCAGGTTGGAAAGGAGGCTTTCCGCGGTAGCCACGCGGGGGCCGTGACCGGCGGGAACTTCGGCGCGAACGTAAGGAATGTTGTAGCGGGCTGCGTAGTCGGACGCCCAGAGAGTGATCAGCCGAACGATGTTGTCCGGGCGTTCCGGGAGGGTGTGGACGTGGCCGAGGAACAGGCTGCGGCGGGCACCATGCCTGCCCCAATGCCCGAGGTCCGCTTCCCGGTCGAGGATCAGGCAGCCGAGCAGGGCGTCGTCCTCGAACAGGCCGACGGACTGGTGCCGCTCTTCACGGAAGAGGGCCGGGACACCTTCGAAGGATCCAGGGAGGGGCACCCCTCTGCCCGCGAGCCAGCTGCGGCGGTCCTCGACCAGGGCGCCGGCCTCTGCCCTCTGGGCGTCGGTGAGCAGGGGCCGCATCTCGTATACGCAGAGAGCCGCAGGCCCGGGAGAGGGGAGGGCCGTCTCCGGCTTGACCGGATTGTCGAGAGGGCTCACTGGTCTGCACCCGTGTCTGCGAAGCTCTTGCCCGCTTCCTTGAGGGCCTCGGCGCACCGGTCATCCGTCTCACGCCGCGCGTGCACAAACTGCTCGCTGGTCGGGGCCGGGCCCAACTGCCCGGTCAGCGCGGCCACGGTGGTGCTCTGATCTGCGCGCGGGGCATCCGCGGCGTGGGCGCTTCCGTCACAGCGGGTGCTTGTCGCCGTTGTGGCTTTTGAGTCGCGGGAGGGCGTGTCCGAGAGCTGTTGCAGGAGCAGAGCGCTCTGGACCAGCCCCATATGGCTGAATGCCTGGGGGAAGTTGCCGAGCTGTCGTCCAGCCACCGGGTCGTACTCCTCAGCGAGAAGACCGAGGTCGTTGGGAAGGGCGAGGAGGCGGCCGAAAAACGATCGGGCCTCGGCCCGGCGGCCGGTCAGAGCGAGCGCGTCGACCATCCAGAAGGCACAGAGCAGGAACGTGCCCTCGTCACCGGCGAGGCCGTCGACTCCGGCCCGATCCCCGGCAGTGGGGTACCGGCGGACGAGTCCGTCGGACGTGGACAGTTCCCGACGGACCGCGTCCACGGTGCCGACGACGCGCGGGTCGTCGGCAGGGAGAAAACCCACCCGGGGAATCAGTAGCAGGGAGGCGTCCAGCTCCTTCGAGCCGTAGGACTGGGTAAAGGTGTTGCGCACCGGGTCGAAGCCCTTGACGCAGACCTCATGGTGGATTGCCTCGCGCAGCTCGATCAGGGCGAACAGGTCGACGTCGAGGGCGCCGGCTTCGGCCAGCCGTATCGTCCGGTCGACCGCGACCCACGCCATCACCTTGGAGTGCACGAAGTGCCGGCGCTCCCCCCGGATCTCCCAGATCCCCTCGTCCGGTTCCTGCCAGCACTCCTCCAGGTGCTCCACGAGCCGTCGGTGCAGGACCGCCGTGTCGCCGCAGTGAGCAACCCCGCCCTGGTGCGCGAGGTGGAGAGTCTCGATCACCTCGCCGTACACGTCGAGCTGCAGCTGGTCCGCGGCACCGTTGCCGACCCTCACCGGGGCCGATTCTTCATACCCCGGCAGCCACGGCAGCTCCCGCTCGGGCAGATAACGCTCCCCGGTGATCCCGTACATGATCTGCAGGTTCTCCGGATCACCGGCGACCGCCCGCAGCAGCCACCGCCGCCAAGCCTCGGCCTCCTGCCGGTACCCGGTTCCCAGCAGTGCGGCCAGAGTCGCGGAGGCATCGCGCAGCCAGGTGTACCGGTAGTCCCAGTTCCGGCCGCCGCCGATCTCCTCAGGCAGGGAAGTGGTCGGCGCCGCGACGATCCCGCCGCTCGGGGCGTAGGTCATCGCCTTCAGCGTGATCAGGGAACGCACGACGGCCTCGCGGTACGGCCCTTCATAAGTGCACTGGCCCGTCCAGTCACTCCAGAACCCGAGGGTGTCCGCCAGAGCGGCGTCCGGGTCCGGGATCTCCGGCGGTGCCGCGTGGGACGGGCACCAGCTGAGAACGAACGCCACACTCTCGCCCGCGGCGACCGTGAACGAGCTGACGATCGACCCGTCCTTCTCCACCTGCGGGGCAGAGGAGTCGAGCCACAGGGCGTCCGCGCCCGCCTCGGCGATCACGCGCCCGCCCAGCCCGTGGATCCACGGGCTGACACGGCCATAGCCCGGCCGAGGACACAGGGCAGAGATCATCGGCACTTCGCCGACCGTCCCTTCGACGATCCGGATCATCTGTGGCGCCCCGTCACGAGGCGGCATGAAGTCGACCACCCGAACCGTCCCGGTCGGCGTGCGCCATTGGGACTCCAGGACGAGGGAGTCGCCCCGGTATCCACGTCGAGCGACCACGCCGGGGACGCCCTCCGTGACGGGCGTAGGACATATCCGCCAGGATCCATGCTGCTCCGTGCCGAGAAGAGCGGCGAAGACGGCCGCAGAGTCGAAGCGGGGCAGGCACAGCCAGTCGATCGAGCCGTCGTCACACACATGCGCGCTGGTCTGCATGTCGCCGATCAGGCCGTACTGCTCAATGCGGGGGAGGCGTTTCATCGTGTCTTTACTCCATAGCGCCGGACGGTTCCGGGGTCAGTTGGCCGACCGCCGAGACGGCCGACGATTGGCAAGAGGCATGCGGGCTTGTGAGGGAGCGCCGCACGGTTGTCCGTGGGACGCGCGGCGGGAGCTTCGCGCGTGGGGAGGAGCCCGACGACGGGGAGTCCTCCCCACACGCTTCTTCCGGCCCCGAGCCTTGTTCCAGGTCCGGTTGCCGGGTGGTGCACCCGCCTGTCGCCGACGACGGGCGGGCGGTGCGTGGGCCGGCCGCATGTGCTTCCACGGGGTGCGGCCAGGGCGCGGTGTCTCGGCGTCACCTCCTCCACCGAAGACCGGGTCGGGGTCCGCCGTGCACGGGCGCGGCGGTCCGCATGTCCGGGAGGAGGCCCCAGTCCTGGGGATTCAGGCGGCGACTGGGTCCTTGCCGACAGCGGAGGCGTACTCGGCGGACAGGATGGCGTTGAACGTGCGGTCTGTCCGGTCGATCGCTTCGTCCTCACGGAAGCCGACGAACGTCCGCCAGTAGGTCCGGGCGATCTCGCGTTCCATGAGCCACTGCGCCTGAACCCGTAGCGAGTGCCTGTCAAGAAGCCCTGCCCGGAACTTGGCGGCCAGGAAGCTGACCAGCCGGTTGGCGTGAAGAAGGTTCTTGTGCACCTCGTCTGGCAGTTCTCCGCCGGGCGGGGCCCAGAGCGCGCGCAGCTCGGGGTCCGTGGCCAACTCGGCGGTCCACGTCTGGTGCATTTCCGCGGCCTGGAGCGCGAGCCGCCGTCGGTTCTGCCGCTCGGACAGAACGAGCCCGGCGGCTCCGACCACGGCGGCGACGAGAACGGAGTGTGAGGACTTCATCCCAAGGTGCCTTTCGTAGGGGCTTGCTGCGGAGTGGAGTTCGGTGCCGACCGCTGCTCGGCGCTGACCTGGTGGGTAGCGCGGAGCAGACCCTGGACGAGGCGGGCCACGTTCCGCGCGCGGCGCGCCGCCGCCAGCCGCGTGACTTCCGGCGGCGAGAGATAGAGGCGCCGGCCCGCCTCACCGAGCGTGGCCTGGGCACCCAACCGGGCCTCCGACTCGGCGGGGAGGCTCAGACACATAGTGCGTAGGACGATGGCGACGACCCGGCCGTACGTGGTCAACTGCTCGACCATGCCAAGCGTGACGTCGGCAGGTGGCAGATCAGAGCCACTCAGATCCCAGGCGAGCGCCGTCTCGACGACGGCCAGAACCTCGACCTTGTCTGGCACCGAGTCGGTCAGCGAAGCCATGAAGTCACCTGGGCCGCGGTGAGGATCTGGAACTGCCACGCGCGGGTGATCAGATGCGGCCGGTTCCGGGCCTGCAGGCTCTTCAGGAGTTCCCGGCCGTCCGCACGTACATCGGTGACCGGACGGTTCTGCTCCCTGGCCATCTGCGCGGGGCCAAGGCCCCGCGCGATGAACGCTACGAGGGCCCGCTGCTCGCGCAGCAGGTGCCACTCCACCGGGTCCAGCAAAGGAGGTTGAGTGATGGCCTCGACGGCGAAGCCGACGGCGACCGCAGCGGCGGTATCGCTCGCGCCGTACAGCTTGTTCTTCGCGAGAAGGAGGTAGCCCGCAGCGGTGGTCTTGCGGATATCGAGGCCCACGGCGACTTCGGCAAGCGTGTCGCCTGCGGCCAGCCCCTCAAGGACCTCCCGCTCTCGAGGCGCGAGGACGATCTTCGCGACAGGTGAAGCGATCACTACTCAACTCCTTCTCATGACTGACATGTCGGCAGTCGTCGTAGGCACAGGGCCGGGGACCGTCCACGAGTACGCGTGCCACTGAGACGGACGATGTGGTGAGGATTCCGTCCGGAGGCGCCTCGGCCGACCGAAGGGGGGACGGACGGACCGCGTCGTGACGGCGCAGGGCAGACCTCCGGAGTATTGGGGCGTCCCGGCGTCTGCGATGGGCGTCAGTTGTCATCTCCCATCAGGTTGAGGAGAGTGACGATCGCCAGGGCGTACCGGCGCAGGTACGAAAGCGCCTCATCGGGGGCCGGACGTTCGTCGCGCAGGGCGAGCAGGTGGCACAGCTCCTCGGTGGGAAACACCGCGACCCGGTACGGGGCAACTTGCAGGAGCTGGTGCGTGGCCCGTCGGAAGCGGTGAGTGATCCGCGCCGTGTCCTCGGCGCTCAGCGGCTCGACTGCAGGGGGCCGCCGCCGGGGCAGGGGAAGCCCGAAGCGGACCAACACACCGTCGAGCCACTGACCGCCGCCGTCAGCCACGGTGCTCGGCCGGTCCCGGAGGACTTCCTCCACAGTCGCGATCAGCTCATCGCTGATGCCTTCGGCAGTGAGGGAGAGGGATAAGGCGTGGGCGAGCCCGCGCATCGCCACGTCCTCGGAAGTGATCAGCCGCCGGCGCTGCTCGGCGGTGACGCCCATGCTGACGGCGCCCATCAGGGCTGCTCCGAAGGGGCCCGCAACGAAGCCCAAGTGGTTCGACCGCCGTCCCTCACGCCCCAGCCCTGAGCGAGATCGGCGACCAAGAACAGTCCGCGGCCGGATTCCTCTTCGTCGCCGGCGGTACGAAGACGGGCGGGGGCCGGGTTGTCGTCGGCGACCTCGACGTGGAGTTCACCCGGGTCTTGCCACACCCGCAGGCAGACAGTTCCGAGGCCGTGCTCGATCGCGTTCGTGACGAGTTCGGATACGACGAGTCCCACATCCTGCGCCAGGGGAGTGGGTACAGCCCAGCTCCGCATGACCGCTGCGGTGACGTGCCGTATCTCCGGGACGCGAACCGGATCCGGACTCATCACCACCTCAAAGGCACGTGATGCCAGTGGCCCCGGCTCCGTCGCAGCCGCAGCCGCAGCCGCAGCCGCAGCCGCAGCCGCGACGGTGGCGGTGGCGGTGGCGGTGGCGGTGGCAGGGTTCCACTTCGAGTCGTGCTTGACGTCCATCCAGTCAGGAGCCCTGGGGGCGGTGATGCTCTGGCACATCGCTGGCCTCGGCTTCGTCGGTGGGATGAGGGAGTTCGTGCGGTCACCCGGCTCCGTAGGGCCATCGCTCGCCGATTGTCGCCGCACGGTTGGTCCCAGACCGGGTACGTCCATAAGAGAACCGCCCCGGCGGCCCGGTAAGAAGGGTGCATGGAGGATGTCTTCGACCACGCGGGTTGGCACGGTTGGTGAAGGGTTGCGCAGATGACTGATGCAGGACATACCGGTGGGCAGCGGGCGGCGACTGGACAGTTCGCGGGCCGCCGCATTGTGGTGACGGGAGGCTCCAGAGGGCTGGGAGAACACATCGTGCGCTTGCTCCTGTCCGAAGGGGCGCGGGTGGCGACGTGTGCCCGGAAGCCCGAGCCGTTGGAAGCGCTGCGCAGTTCGCTCGATGTGCCGACTGCTCTATTCACCCGGACTCTGGAC
Source organism: Streptomyces sp. NBC_00654 (assembly GCF_026341775.1). NCBI lineage: Bacteria > Bacillati > Actinomycetota > Actinomycetes > Kitasatosporales > Streptomycetaceae > Streptomyces > Streptomyces sp. NBC_00654. Next base: position 3,734,598 of record NZ_JAPEOB010000001.1, read on the forward strand.
GTCTCCGCGCCGGAACTGCTGGAGCGGTTTGTCGAGGAGGCCGCCTCAGCGCTGGGAGGGTTGGACGGGGTTGTCGCGTGTGCGGGCGGTGCGCGAGGGAGGGGAATCACCGAGGCGACAGCGGAGGACTGGGCGGCGACCTGGGAGTTGAACGTTGGCCATGTCGTCCGGCTGATCGCGGTGGCCACCCCGCACCTGCGAGCGGCCGGTGGCGGGTCGATCGTCGTCGTGGCCTCGGTCTCCGGGTGGAAGCCCGGCCCGCAGGCTCAGTACGGCTCGGCGAAGGCGGCCCAGATCCACATGGTGTCGTCCTTGGCCAGGGAGCTGGCTACGGATGGCATTCGCGTGAACGCGGTCTCGCCCGGATCGATGCTCATCCCCGGAAAGCGCTGGGACCGGATGCGCCGGGAGGACCCGTCGGCCTTCGACCGATTCCGAACGGAGTTCCCTGGGAGAGAACTGGTGCGGCCGGAGGAGGTGGCAGACGCGATCGCCTTCCTGCTCTCGGACCAGTCGCGAGCGGTGACCGGGATCAACCTGCCCGTCGACAAGGGCCAGAACGCGCCGACGCCCGAAGGATACTGACCGGGAGCTTCAGGCCGCTGTACCGAGAATCGGCCGGGCCTTTCGTTCGAAGTCGCGGACGATGGACTCGCCTTGGTGAGGAGTAAGACGTGCACGGAAGTCGCGCAGAGCCTGGACGGACCGTTCGCTGTGCACTCCGGCGAGCAGGTCCACGGCGTTGCTCGCAGTGTCGACCGCCTCGTCCAACCTGTTCTGCTGAAGGAACGCCGTCGCGAGCACCGAGCGGCTGATGGCCTGCCGGCGGCGGCGGTCGCCGTTCGCCTCGACTGACGCCCGGGCGAGGTGCTCGGCCTCTGCGGCTTCGCCGAGGTCGCGGTGGACCAGGGCCGCCTCGGCTTCCAGATAGTGGTGGTCCAGGAAGCGAACCCACGGCGACTCCTCGGCGGGGCCCCGGCTGACCTCCAGGTTCTTGTGGGCCTCCAGGAGGGATGCCGTCGCGCGCTGGGAGTCGCCCAGGGCGGAGTACCCGCGGGCGGCCATGGCGTACAAGCGCATGAGCCCGAGCGGGCTGCCCACCGACTTGGCTGTCGCGATACCCGCTCTCGCTAGCGAGACGCCTTCGGCGGGGTTGCCGAGGCTGGTGGCGAGGTGCGACATGCCGGCCAGGATCTGCCCGCCGAGCACGCGGTCTCCGCCCTCGGCACACAGCCTCAGCGCCTGGATCATGTAGCGCTCCGCGAGCCCGTAGTCGGCGGCGTCGTACGAGCACCAACCAGCCATTGCCCCCAACTTGGCAGCCGAGGTGTACAGGAGTCTGCGCTGGCCCGAGGAAAGGTTGCGCTGCTGCAGCATGGGTGCGAGTTCGGTGCTCAGATAGTGCACGATGCTCGCCCGTACACCACCACCGCCGAAGCGATTGTCCATCTCGTCGAACATCTCGATCATCGCCTGGACCTGCTCGACGGGGCCGCCGCCGGCCACTACAGCGAGCCGGGAGGCTTGCTCGTCCTCCAGGAGCCAAAGCAACCAATGCCGTTGAGGGTCCAAAAGAGCCGTCGCGACGTACGGAACCGCGCCGAGGAGACTGCGTCGCGAGATATCGGTCGAACCGAGCTCGGCGAGCGTATGAAGTGTTTCACCCACATCTTCACGGTACGTCAAGGCCCTTGCGACCACAGGTCTCTGGTGCTGATCTGTGAAACCGATGTCAACGGGGGAAATGGATCGGCCTAAGAACCCTGCCAGGGCAGCGGCAATGAATTCCGGGGCGCGGCCTCGCGGGGTCATGCCCTGTAGCCATCGGGTCACCGATGCCTTGTCGTAGCGGGACACCACGCCCTGCAGCGCACCCAGTTCGTTGACCTTGCGAGCCAAAGCGGCGTGTGAATAACCGGCCTCCGTGAGCACCGCCGCGAACGCGGCGTTGTCCTCACTGCTCGCCTTTGAACTGCTCATGTGTAGATGATGCCTTGCCGATCACCCTGCGTCCCAGCCTTCCGACACAGCGCGAGAGAGATGCAACCCCCGTACAACCGGACAACCCTGTTGCCCTCTCCTCCCGAGCCCTGCTAGCGCCGACAATGAATGCGCTCTGGGGCTCGCGGCCCTTCCCGGCGAGGACGCCGCTGGAACACCGCCGAAACCCCCAGCGCTGGAGGGAGACCCATATGCAGCCTGTAGTGATCCTGGACTGCTTCACCGTCGAGCCGAGTGGCCTCGGCGTACCGCCCTACCTGTCGACCTACGTCCGAAACGCCTGGTGTGCACTGCGTGTCGGCAACGGGTGAAATGGATACCACGGACGGCGGATGAAAAGTGAGCCACTCTGCGATCTCTTGATCATTCTGGCTTCAGGGTCTCTGGAGCGGGAGGAAGAGAGGGTGATCCTTGTGGAGGACTGGGCTGAGATCCGCCGGTTGCACCGGGCTCAAGGACTGTCCGCGCGGGCTGTTGCCCGACAGCTGGGGATTTCACGGAACACGGTGCTACGGGCTCTTGCTTCGGACCGGCCCCCGCAGTACCGGCGGGCGGCGAAGGGGTCTGCGGTGGACGCGGTGGAACCTGCGGTCCGGGAGCTGCTGCGGCAGACCCCGACCATGCCCGTGACTGTGATCGCGGAGCGAATCGGCTGGGAACGCGGGCTGACGATCCTGCGGGACCGGGTGCGTGAGCTGCGGCCGGTGTATCTGCCGGTGGATCCGGTATCGCGGACGGTCTATCAGCCCGGTGAGCTCGCGCAGTGCGACTTGTGGTTTCCGCCGGTGGATATCCCCCTCGGCTACGGCCAGAGTGGACGCCCGCCGGTCCTGGTCATCGTCTCGGGCTACTCACGGATGATCACCGCCCGGATGCTGCCCTCCCGGCAGACCGGCGACCTGATCGACGGTCACTGGCGGCTGCTGGCCGACGGCTGGCAAGCAGTCCCCAGGACGCTTGTCTGGGACAATGAGGCAGGCATCGGCAGAGGAAAGCTGACTTCCGAGTTCGCGGCGTTCGCGGGGCTGCTCGCGGTGAAGGTCCACTTGTGCCGGCCCCGTGACCCGGAGGCCAAGGGCCTGGTGGAACGCGCGAATGGTTACCTGGAGACGAGTTTCCTGCCCGGGCGGACGTTCAGTGGCCCCGACGATTTCAACACCCAGCTCACCGGCTGGCTGCAGATCGCCAACCGCAGGACCCATCGTGCAATCGCCGCTCGGCCGACGGACCGCTGGGAGTCCGACCGGGCCCAGATGCTCCCGGTCCCGCCGGTCGCCCCGCCCCACTGGTGGCGCTTTCAGACCCGCATCGGCCGTGACCACTACATCCGGGTCGATACCTGCGACTATTCCGTCCACCCCCGGGCGATCGGTCACCGCGTCCTGGTCCGTGCGGACAACGAGGACATCACGGTCACCCTCACCGATACCCCCAGCGCCGGTGCCGGGACGGAGACGGTGGCGCGGCACCCGCGCTGCTGGGCCCGCCACCAGACGCTCACCGACCCCGAGCACGCCGAGGCGGCCCGCCTCCTGCGCGGAGAGGTCTGGCATCAGCAGGCCGCCCGAGCGGCCACCGCCCATACTGCCGCCCTGGCACCGAACAACCTCGGCGTCGAAGTCGAACAGCGCGAACTGGACACCTACGACCGGATGTTCACCCTCATTGAGGGCGGCGGCGGGAAAGAGGAGGCGGACACCTGATGCCCCGCACCCCAGCGGCCGGCTCCCGGCCAGGCCCGGCGAAAACCGCGGACAAAACAGCGCCCACCGGCCATCAGACTGCCTCGGACCTGGCATTTCTCGCCCGCGCGATGAAGGCACCCACCCTGCTGGACGCCGCCGAACGTCTGGCCGAACGCGCCCGCGCCGAGTCCTGGACCCACACCGAATACCTGGTCGCCTGCCTGCAACGCGAGGTGTCCGCCCGCGACAGCCACGGCGGCGAGGGCCGCACCCGGGCTGCCCACTTCCCCGCGATCAAGACCATCGAGGAACTCGATGTCGCCCATCTGCGCGGTCTGACGCGACAACAGCTCGCGCATCTGGGCACACTGGACTTCATAACGGGCAAAGAGAATGTGGTCTTCCTCGGCCCGCCCGGAACCGGCAAGACCCACATCGCCACCGGCCTCGCCGTCCGGGCCTGCCAGAGCGGACACCGCGTGGCCTTCGCCACCGCTTCCCAATGGGTGGACCGCCTCGCCGCAGCCCGCCGCTCCGGGCAACTCCAGGAAGAACTGGTCAAACTCGGCCGCTACCCGCTGATCGTGATCGACGAGGTGGGATACATCCCCTTCGAAGCCGAAGCGGCCAACCTCTTCTTCCAGCTGATCGCCAACCGCTACGAGAGAGCGAGTGTGATCGTCACGAGCAACAAGCCCTTCGGACGCTGGGGAGAAGTCTTCGGCGACGAGACCGTGGCCGCCGCCATGATCGACCGGCTCGTCCACCACGCAGAGGTCCACTCCCTCAAAGGCGAGTCCTACCGCATGCGAGGACGAAAACTCGGCCGCGTCCCCACCCCCACCGACAACGACTGACAACCAACCAAGACCGCAAAACGGCCCACAATTCAACCGCCCAAACTGGCCTCAAATTCGGCCGTTGCCGACACTGCGACAGGCCCGTCCGGAGGCGGAGGTCCGGTACGTGACCATCGACGATGTCCGATGGTGCCTGGCCGGAGGCAAGCCCACCGTCGAACCGCCCCAAAGCGATCGGCTCACTTACTCGACCACCGTCAACCGGGACACCGCCATTCAGCTCCTGCGAGATGCTGCGATCGTGATCGTCATCGCCGGAGACGCGGTCCCGTCCGTCCACCTGCACGCCGTGAATGGATCGTTCGAGGAGATCGCTCGCGCACTCGCCTGCACGCGCGGCCGTCGCTACCTGCTCGGCCCGCTGTCCGCCTACGCCCTAGCCACGCCTGCGGAGTACGCGGGGCTGTTCGACGCTGTCCATACCCATACCGTGACGTCCGGTGACCTTCTGCTTGGCAGCCGACGCCCGGCCGACTATGAGCAGATGCGCACCGAACGCGACTCGTTCACCGGCCTCGTCGAGCAGATGCCCTGGCGTCCGATCGCCGAGCTGGAGCTGTACCGCGGCTGCACTCGACGCAAGTTCTGTGACTTCTGCAACGAACCGACGAAATCGCCTCTCGTCGCCTTCCGCGAAGTTGACGACGTCGTGGCCGAGACCGCCCAGCTCTACGCGGCCGGCATCCGGAACTTCCGCCTCGGCCAACAGACCTGCTTCTTCTCCTACCGTCATCGGGACGAGACCGCGATTCGCGCCCTGCTCAGCGGCATCCGCGAGTGCTGCCCCGAACTGGAGGTGCTCCACATCGACAACGCGGACCCCCTCGCCGTGGCCGCGCCCGTCGGGTTACGCATCGCGAAGCTGGTGGCGGACTTCTGCACCGAGGGCAACTGCGCGCCGATGGGTATCGAGAGCTTCGACCCGGCCGTTATCGAGCGCAACACCCTCACCTGCACGCCCGAAATTCTGATGCGTGCCATCGGGCATGTGAACGAGGCAGGCGCAGCCCGCGGCCCCGGTGGTCTGCCGATGCTCCTCCCCGGCCTGAACCTGATCTACGGTCTCCCCGGGGAGACTCACAACACTCACGTGGCGAACCTTCGAGGCTTGGCCGGGATACTCGACGCCGGCCTGCTGTGCCACCGGACGAACGTACGCCTGGCGAGAGCCTTCCCCGGTACCCCGCTTGCTTCGCTCAGCGAGCCGGAGCCGCTGCCGTCGGCCGAGCACTTCGCGTCGTGGAAGGCGGACATCGACTTCACCTGGGATCAGCCGATGAAAGAGCGGGTCTACCCGACCGGCCTGCGCGTGCCGGGACTGCACTCCTACTTCATCAGCGAGGAGGGTACCTATTGGCGGCGATTGGGCTCGTACTCCATCCAGGTCATCGAGCGCAGCGCGCGAGTGCCCCTGGGGACTACCGGAGATCTGGTGGTCACCGGTCATTCGCCACGCATGATCTTTGGGGAACGTGTTGCATCCGCTGCCTGACGGGACACTCGCGAAACTGGCTGCTCTGGACGCGGCCGCGGAAGGCACCGTCCGTGCGGGCATGCTGCTGCCCTGGGCCAACGTGGCAGTGGAGACCGAGTTGCCCCGCCTCGGCCTGCGCCACACGGTCTTCCACCACGCACGGCTCGTGCCCGCATCCAGGACGACGGCGATCGACACCTCCTTCTGGCACGGACTGCGCGAGGCATCGGTTCATGCGCTGGACTCGTTGTCGCACATCCCGCTCGACACGGTGATGCTGGCGTGCACGTCGGCGGGCTTCACCGACGGCCCGCCACTGCCGAGCGGAGTGGTCACCGCCTTCGACGCCCTCCTGCGGGCCCTGACCGACGCGGCCGTGGCACGTGTGGTTCTCGTCACGCCCTACCCCACTCCGGTGACCGAAGCGGAAGCTGCGGCGCTGACCGAGGCCGGTATGGAGGTCTTGGCCCACGCGAGTCTGGGCCTGACCGATGGCTACCCTGAAGTCCCCCCGGGCCAGATCCTTGCCCTGGTGGAGCAGCTGCCGGAGGCCGCCGTCGAGGCTGCCGGCGCGATAGTCCTGTCTTGCACCGGGTGGCACACCCTGCCAGCAGTCGCCGAACTGGAGCACCGGTTCGGCAAGCCGGTAATTTCGTCCAACCTCGCCATGGCCCTTCTTGCCACCCGAGCACCTGCTGGAGTTGGTCCATGACGATCGAACGCGCAAAACCAACACCGCTTGAGATCCGGCGTGTCCATCGGTTGGTCGTCCGAGCCGCCGGCCTGCCGGACGTGCGGGCCGAGGTGGAGGCCAATCACGACGAAAACCGGTGGTGGCCGACCTCGATCAGAGACCCACGGGTACGGATGCTCGCCGCCGGTTGGTCCACCCGGGTCTCCTACCGAATGGTGGAAACATACGCCCGAGTGATCACATCGGCGGATACCCGTGGATTCGACGGGCTCGTCACGGGCACGGACGCCGAACTGGTCGCGCTGGTGCGCCCCATCGGCCTGCCACAGACCCGGATCGACTACATGCGCTCCCTCGCCGAGCTCCTGCAGAACTGGGAGAAGGAAGGGGTCGACCCGGCTGCGGAGTCGGCCGATCTCGACGCCCTGGTCCTCGACTTCGCCACGCGGGTGCGGGGTGCGTCCTACAAGGTCGCCCAGTGCGCGCTGCTCACCGCCCGCGGGTACCACTGCGGCATCATCCCGGTCGATTCCGGCATGGTCACCAAGCTGGCACCCGTCCTGGGCATCACCCTCCCCTCGGGCGCCGTAGCGCACGAACGGATGCGGCACGTCCTTGAAGCCGCCGTACACGCCCGCTCGACCGACCTCCGTTCCCTGGTCACCGCCAACGGGTACCGGGTCGCGATCCCGGAAGGGGTGGAGCCGACCTGGTGGGTGCACCTCGTCCTGATCTACTTCAAGCGCCTGTACCTCAACGGTGCCTCCCCACAGCTCTGCCGCCGGCGACCGGTCTGCACGAAGGTCATCGGCTGCGCACACCCGACCCGGATTGCCTGATCCCTTGGGGGAGACAGTGGAACGGCTCGACGTGATCGGCAACATCAGCCGGGACCTGACCCGCTACCCCGACCACCGTGGTGGTTCCCGGCTCGGCGGCGCGGCCCTGTTCGTATCGCTGGCAGCGGCGAAGTCCGGTCTCAGGGCAGCTCCGGTCTGCGTCCTCGGAAACGATCTCGCACACCTGCCCGAGACGCCGGGCCTGGACGCGCTCGACTGGTCAGCACGGCTCCAGGCCGACGGCACCTCCACGACCTTCGACCTGGAGTACGACCTGCAGGGCGAGCTGATGAGAGTGGACACGGAGTACGGCGTCGCCGAGAACCTGACCGAGCACGCTCTCAGGCACGTGGACGCGCACCCGCGAGCCACCTTCCACGTCTGCTGCCGCCGCCCGCTGGACGTGGCGGCAGTGCTCGGCCGACTCACCGCGAACGCAGCCGACTTCAGCGTGGACTTCTTCCTACCGAGCGCAGAAGCGATGATCCGTGCAGCCGCTCCATGGCTGCCGAAGGCGACCACCCTGTTCCTCAACACCGCCGAGTACCGGCTCCTGGAACAGGCGATCGACTGCGGCAACCTGCCGGAAGTGGTCGTCACCGACGGTTCACGGGCAGCCGTGGTCCGCAACTTCGGGCGTCAGTCCGCCTCCGCCGTACCGCCACCGAACCCAGCGCACGAGGTCTCCGGCGCCGGAGACACCTTGGCCGGGACCTTCCTGGCCCACCGCTCACGCGGTGCGACAACCGCCCAGGCCCTGGCGGAGGCGACAGCAGCCGCAACCAGGTACGTCGCGGCCCCGACCCTTCCAATCCCCGCGCCCCGACGCGGCTGACCTACCGACTTGGGGGCCTCTCCCGATGTCCGTCTACATAGCCCACCGGCTCTTCGCCGCCCACGATCGCGCTCTCGCCGCCGACCTCGCCGACCGACTCGCCTCGAAGGTGGGTCCCGATCGCGTCTTCCTGCCGTTCTGCGACACCGACGAGGAGGACCTCGTCGCCGAGGTCAAGGGGCGCCGCCTGTTCGAGCTTGACCGCGAACGCCTCAGTCACTTGGGCACCATGATCGCCATCCTGCACGGTCCGAGCCTCGACGACGGGGTCTGTATGGAGATCGGGTACGCCGCCGCCTCCGGCGTACCCGTCGTCGTGCTCACCACCGACTTCCAGACCTACTCGATGACCGAGGCCGGCACCCATCTCGAATTCCCCGACCCCCTCCTCCAGGCCGTGGCCACCCGCATCGTGCGCGTGGACAACCTCGGAACACCGCCTCTGCCGCTGGCTCCGGGCCGGTCGCGGTTCCAGGACTTCCAGACACGCAACGTGGTCCAGACGAACACGGCCCTCGACGCAGCCGTCGACGCCCTGCTCACCCTCCCAGATCACGCCAGCCTCCCCGCGTGCCCTCCGGGAATCATCGGTACACCTGTGTACGTCGAGGCGTCGCCGTACACGGCGTGGGGCCAGGACCAGTTGGTCAAAGCCTGTGTGGACGCCGGTCACACCGTAGTGGTGCCCCAGCGTTTCACCGCGTCGGACCCGGTGGCAGGGGCCCTGGCCGACCTGACCGCAGTGCGCTCGGCAGCCCGGCTGCTGGTCGACGTCTCCGGCCCCGAGACACCACCGGGATCCGCCCTGCTCATCGGTGCCGCTCTGGCCAGTGGCGTAAGGATTGCGGCCTTCCAGCCACGGATGACGTTCACCCATGCTCATGGGCGCGAACCTAACTGGCGAAATCTCATGATCCAGTACGCTGCCGACGCGCACCTCGACAACGGCGAATCCGTCCTGTCGTGGCTGGCCACATGAACCTCGAAGAGATCGTCGGCGAATACCAGACCGTGGTTCTGGAAGGTTGTGACGGAGTCGGTAAGAGCACGCTCGGCGAGCGTCTGTCGTCGCATCACGGCTTCGTCGTAGTGCACTCCCCGAAGACTCCCGACCATCTCGATCTGTCCAGCCGCTACAGGACCATCCTCGCCGGGGACGGGAGGATCCTCTTCGATCGGTGCTTCATCAGCGAACTGGTCTACGGCCCGCTTTACCGGGGGCGCTCCAGGATCAACTGGACCCAGGCGATCGACCTGGCCGAGAGTGTTATCGCGAGATCCGGCGTGCTCGTTCACCTGACCGCGCCACCTGGCATCATCCACCGGCGGCTTCTGTCACGGGATGGCGAGGCGGTTGGCCTGGAAGAGGTCTCAACTCTGGTGACGGGCTACGAGAGGATCTTCTCCACGCTCGCTGACTACACCCATGTGCTCACGCTCGATACTTCGCTCCTCGATCTCCCCTCGACAGGGTGATGGCTCGCCGAAGCCAACACGCCGGCACAACACTCCCGCTAGGCTTCCAGGGCACCTGCTGTACCGCCGCTGGAGGAGTCTTGGAGATCGGAGCTGTCCAGAAGCTCGCCTGGGAGAACAAGACCCTCAAGGGGTTCAATACCACCGACGTGGCTTTGGAGTTCGGTCTCCTTACGGCTGAAGTCGGTGAAGCCTTCACTGCTTGGCGCAAAGGGCTGCCCGATCTTGGGGAAGAGCTGGCCGACGTGTTCCTCTACCTGACCGCCTTGGCGGAAATGAACGGGCTGGACCTCGAAGCAGAAGTGGCCCGGAAGGTCGAGAAGAACGAGCGGCGTACATACGAGCGCAATGAACACGGAGCGCAGATCAGGACGAGCGGCGACTGAAGTCTCCCCTCGCTGCACCTAACCTCGCCGTTTCGGTTGAGATGAGGCCGGAAGCGGGAAGAAAATACGAAAGTGCCTTCTGAGCTGCAATGCCGGTGAGTTAGCGCGTCGGTGCAGCTCAGGTGGGGTACTTGGTGACTTTGAGTGTGCAGCGGACGTTACTGGGAGTGCGGGGCTGGTCCCGCTTTCTGACCTCGAAGGTGTTCTTGGACGGCTTCTTGATGCGTTGGCACTGCCGGTTGCGGCGGGGCGGGAGGAGGGCGGCCAAGAGCTCTGTGGTGACCTCGCGGCGGGCAGCGGCCAGTGTGGTGGCGTCTGTTGCGGCCTGGGCAGCGACGGCCAGCCGGGCGATTTCTACGGTGACGGTGAAGGAGATCCGGTCGGGATCGGTCCCGCCGTGTTCTGCCGCGCGCGTCTGCAGTGCGCACAGTGCCTGGTAGACGGTGAGAAGGGCGTAGATCTCCTGGCAGATCAGCTCGGGCGCCTTGGAGCGCAGGATGAATCCGGCGCCGCGCAGGCGGTTCTTCAGTTCCGCGAATCCGTTTTCGATCTCCCACCGCTGGTGATATGCCCTCGCCAGCTGGTGGGCCGGGGCGAGGCGGTGGTCCAGCAGGCTGGTGACCAGCCGGAACGTCTCGGTGCGGGGTGGGCCGGCCTGCGGGTGGATGGTCACGGTGTACTCGATGATCCGTACCAGGTGTCCCCGGGGCGGCTCGGTCAGGGTGCGTCCGGCCGCGCGGGCCTGACCGTGGCGGATGTTCTCCGCGGGCGTGCGCATGATGGACAGGTAGGACCCGTCGGACAGTACCCGCAGCGGCACGAAGACCAGGTTCTTCTTGATCCGCCAGGCCAGGTGGGCGCCGGTGGCGCGGGCCAGGCCCCACAGCTGGTATCCGGCGAAGTTGCGGTCGGCCAGCAGTAGCATGTCTGGTCGCAGGGAGGCCAGCAGCCGGCGGGCGAGCTTGTGCTCGCTGAACCTGGCCACGGCGTCGAAGGCCGAGTCGACCAGGGCGTGGGTGCCGCATTCGGTCAGGGCCATCACGCGCACCTGCGGGTGTCCGCTCTGGTTGACCCCGCCCTTGCCGGTGAAGCCGAACTCGGCGGCGTTTGCCGGGGTGTCGGGGACGTCCAGCGCGGTGCCGTCCCAGGCGACCAGCCGCAGCCCGAAGGCGAACGCGCCCGGAGTGACGGTCGTGGCCAGCGTGCCGCACCGCCGCTCGAACAGCGCCTGCAGCGGCTTGTCGCCCAGCCGCTGCCGGGCCCGTGTCAGGGCCGAACTGGTGGGCAGCCGCTGCACACACAGGCCCGGCAGATGCCGCAGCTTCTCCGTCAACGTGCGCAGGACCGACCGGTATCCCGGCGGCCCGGCACTGTCGGAGCTGCTGAACAGGCACAACGCCAGGACGAAGTAGACCACCGCCCGGGCCGGCAACAACCGGCGGCGACGCTCGCCGCAGCCGGTCAACTCCACGACCTCATCGACCAGTTCAGGGCTGATCTCCTCGGTCAACACGCCGAGACGGATACGTTCGCCAAAGCGTCGGTCCGAGGGCGCCGCCAGCCTGTTCAACGGGGCCTGGCTGCCCTCGGCGATGGCAGACGGCATGCGGGCGATGGCACACTGAGTACCCAACGGAGTTCCCTCGCGGACAGTCGGATCTTGGTCGATCTTCTGTCCTACCGGGAACTCCGTTGCCGTGTCCCGGCCTCCGCCGACACATCACCAGAAGTGACGGATCACGCAACGTCACCAGGGGATATGACCACCCAAACCCCGCACCATCAAGTTCCTGACCTGCACCGACGCGCTAACTCACCGGCATTGTTCTGAGCTGGGACGATGAACCTTGTCGAGGGGTTCTGTCGGTCCAAGCGGAAGGCACTTTCTGCGTGCAGGGTATCGGTTCTCGTGCCAAGCTCCACGTCTCCACTGACGGTTCGGGGGTGGTGGGGCACGCGGGCGCACGGTTGCTGGCGGATCTCGCCGAGGCCACCGGCCTGACAGGCGCGTACTCCGCTGCGCTCGGGCCGCTACGACCGCGTGGCACCGGGCACGATCCGGGTCGGACCGCCACCGATCTCGCGGTGATGCTCGCCGACGGCGGTGAGGCGATAGCGGATCTGGCCGTGCTGCGGGACCAGGGCGAGGTATTCGGACCGGTCGCCTCCACGCCCACCGCCTGGCGGTTGCTCGCCGACATCGACGGGGCAGTGCTTGCTTCGCTGCGAGCGGCCCGCGCCTCGGCCCGGGAAGTCGCCTGGATGCAGGCCGCCGAGACCGGCCAGGGCATACCCGCCGTCCGGGCCGGCGGACGAGAACTTCCCGGCCTGGTCCTGGACCTCGATGCCACGCTGATCACCTGCCACTCCGAGAAAGAAGCGGCCGCACCCACCTACAAGGGCGGCTTCGGCTTCCACCCGCTGTTGTGCTTCCTGGCCAACACCGGCGAAGCACTGTCCGGCCGGCTCCGGCCCGGGAACGCCGGTGCCAACACCGCCGCCGATCACATCACTGTGCTGGACGACGCTCTCGCACAGATTCCCGACGTCCACCGGCACGGCACCGACATTCTTGTCCGCACCGGCAGTGCCGGATCCGCGAAAGCCTTCCTCGCCCACATCCGGGCTCTGCGTGAGCACGGCCTCAACCTGCGGTTCTCGGTCGGATGCGCGGTCACCGAGCCGGTCCGCCGTGCTGTCCGAGCCATACCCGACGCTTGCTGGCACCCCGCCCTGGACCAGAACGGAACTCTGCGTGACGGCGCCGAGGTCGCCGAGCTCACCGGCATGGTCGACCTGACCGGCTACCCGGCCGACACCCGCATCATCGTGCGCCGGGAGCGCCCGCACCCCGGAGCCCAGCTCTCCCTGTTCGATCAGGACGAGGGCCTGCGCCATCAGGTCTTCCTCACCGACACCCCGTCCTGCGGTGGCGGTCCCGCCCAGTTCCTGGAGGCCCGTCACCGCGGGCATGCCACCGTCGAGGACCACATCCGATGCGGCAAGACCACCGGCTTCGGCCGCTTCCCCTCCCGGGACTTCGCCATCAACGCCGTCTGGCTCGAACTCAGCCTCGCGGCGACCGACCTGCTGGCCTGGACCCGCGTCCTGCTGCTGAACGGCGAACTGGCCACTGCCGAACCGAAAAAGCTCCGCTACCGACTGCTGCACGTCGCCGCCCGCCTCACCCGAGGCGGCCGACGCCTCCGCCTGCGGATATCGGCGACCTGGCCATGGAGAAACGAACTCGCCGACGCTTTCCATCGCCTTGCCGCACTGCCCCGACCAGCCGGCTGACCGACAACCCCTGCCCGCCCACGACCCGAAGGACCCTGGAGAACCCGACCACCGCGCCGGGCCTCCGCCATGCCTAAACAGCCAAATCACCTCGCCCACCCGGCGGCTAACGATCAGCGACGACTCATCACCCCAACCGAAACGGCGAGGCTAAGAGCTCGTAACACGATCTTGGCGAAACGTGCTGGTTGGCCCTGACCGGTGTGAGGATTCGGCCGTTCGTGATGGTGTGAGTACTCGGCCGTGGATCGTGGACGACGACTTGTGGGTACTGATCGAGCCGTTGCTGCCGCCGTGGCCGGAGCAATCGCCGGGGCCGAGACCGGTGCCGGACCGGCTCTGTCTCCAGGGCATTCTGTTCGTCCTCCACAACGACATAGCCTGGCAGCTCCTGCCGTTGGAGTTGGGGTTCGGCTCGGGACAGACGTGCTGGCGGCGTTTGGACCGCTGGCGGAAGGCCGGGGTCTTCGACCCGCTCCACCGAGTCCTGCTCGCGAAGCTGAACGCGGCCGGTGAACTCGACTGGTTACGGGCCTCCGTGGACGGTTCCCACATCCGCGCGAAAAGGGGGCGCCGATACCGGTCCGTCGCCGGTCGACCGGCGGAAGACGGGCAGCAAACACCACCTGATCTGCGACGGACGCGGCACCCCGCTCAAAGTCATCACCACCGCGGCGAACGTCAACGACATCACCCAGACCCTCAATCTGGTCGACAGCATCCCGCCCGTCGCTGGCCGGCCCGGCCGACCGCGACGGCGCTCCGAGTCCGTCCTGGGGGACAAGGCGTACGGCTCGAAGGCCGTACGCCGGGAACTGCGGCGCCGCAGGATCCTGCCGGTCATCTCCCTCAAGGGCGCCCCGAACATCAAGGGCCTGGGCAAGCTCCGCTACGTCGTCGAGCAGACCTTCGCCCTGCTCCACCAGTTCAAACGTCTCGCCGTCTGATGGGAACGACGCCTTGGTCTCATTGGGCTGCAGCCTCATCTGCTGGAGGCGCCTCACGAAGATCGGATTATGAACTCGCGCTGCAATTCTAGGAGTTACGGCTCACGATTGAGTTGGTCTATGACGCGAGACCGTGGACCCAAACCTGCAGGCGCCGTCTCCTGAGCATGTCCAAGAGAGGGAGGGTGTGCCGGTAGGTCGCCGACCAGGTGATGTTGGTGCCGCCATGGGGGGCTGCCTATCGTGGATCTGCTTGTCGAAGAGGGAAAGCAATGGCACGGGATCGATGGCGCCGCCGTTTGGTCGGTCATGGGGGTAACGCGGACGCGCGTGAGGTGTTAGGTCAGGCGGCCAGGCCGAGGTCGAGAACCTTTGCTGCCTGCCCGAGGGTGCCGGGCATGAGGTGGCGGTAGATCTTGAAGGTGATATCGATGTTCTTGTGCCCCATCCATTCGGCGACGTCAGTAATGGGGATGCCACGGCTGAGGCAGTTCGAGGCGAAGTAGTGACGGAGGCTGTAGATGACCGCGCCTTCAGGGACGGCGATTTCACGTAGCAACTTTAGTCTCTGCCATTGGTTTTGCAGGAGATATGGCTGGAACGGGCGGGTGACATCATTCGGGTGCCGGAGTAGGTAACCATCGGTTGTGCTGTGCTTTTTGGTGAAACGCTCTATTGTGTCTCTAATTCGGGGCGGGAGCGGGACATCGCGATATTCGCCAGGCTTTCTGTGTTTGAGCGGCCCGTACGTTTTGGTGGTCTGGTTGACTTGCTCGGTGATGCGGTAGACATGATCGGACACGATATTGCGAGTGTTGACTGCGGCGGCCTCGCCGTTTCGCATTCCGCAGCCACTCATCAGGTCGACGAGCAACTGGAAGGAGTCGTCACCGGCGGAACGTAGCGCTTCTAGCTGGCACGGAGTCGGGATGACGCTACGACTTGGTGCGTACTGCGGAGGCTTGACGCCTTGTAGAGGGTTCTCGTCGAAGACGCCCAAGTGGTGCGCATCAAGAAGGATGGAAGCCAGCTTATCGAAGGCATTCGATTGCGTTGCCGCGCCGACCCCTGCAGTCTCCATATTGCGAACAAAGTCGTCTACCACCTTGTGGTCGAAGCTGCTCATTCGCTGACTTTTGAGGGCTGGCAGGAGGTGATTCGCGAGCAAGGAGTCGAGCTGTCTGGCTGAAGAAGCAGCTAGATGACGCTGCCCTGTTCGCCATTCTGCGGCATATTCGCCGAATCGCATGCGTCCAAATCTATCGATGCGCTCGGCCTTCGCCTGGCTTTGGGTATTTCGTTTCTTTTTCTCGTAGATCTCGGTAAGTCTTCTGACGGCCCTCTCTTGGGTTGTGAATCCAGATTCCTGTATTTGGCGCCCCGATGGTCCTCGGAATCGAATCTTGTAGTCATGTGGGCACTTTGACCACCTGGATTGTGGGTGATCGCATGATTTGAAGAGCGTACCCATTCCGCGGACCATTTTTCTCGTTGCCACCGTTTGGCTCTCTTTTCCTCGTGCGGGTGTGCCGCCAGCGGCGGATTGCATTACACGGAGCTGGGCAACTTCTGGTTCCCGATCCATGCCTGGACCTCGGACACCTTGAATTGGATCTTCGCGTTGCGGCCTGTCCCGAACTTGTAGGGCGTCAGGCCCGATCGCGCGGCCTCTCGGTATACCCAGACCAACGACATGTTGAGATGTTCTGCAAGTTCCTTGGCGGTCATGAACTGAGCTGGCATGGTGCCCCTTCCGTTGTCAGGCCCGGGGGATCCATGGTGCGGAGAATCGCCGGTTTGGCCAACCGGCGATCATGGGTTATATAGGAAGGTTTGGCTGCCGACTTTCGCAGCGTAGGACCGACAGCAAGCCCAGCGGTTGACGGGCACTTTGAGCGCTCGCTGGCTCGTTCCGGATCCTGCGACAGGACCTTTCGTTCGTGGGCGCCGCTACGCGGCAAGGCCAGTGTCGAGAAGTTTGGCGGCCGTGCCGATCGAGCCGGGCATGAGATGCCGGTAGATCTTGAAGGTGATGTCGATGTTGTTGTGCCCCATCCATTCGGCGACATCTGTGATGGGGATGTTATGTCTGAGGCAGTTCGAGGCGAAGAAGTGACGGAGGCTGTAGATGACCGTGCCCTCGGGAACGCCGAGCCCGCCTCGTCTCTTGAGCCGTTGCCACTGGTTCTGCAGGAGGTACGGCTGAAAGGGGCGGCCGGGGTCCTGCGGGTGACGCAGTAGGTAGCCGTCTGTCGTGCCGTGCTTGTCGGCGTACCACTCGATGGTGGTTCTGGTCCGCAGGGGGAGCGGGACGTCGCGGTACTCGCCGGCCTTGCGGTGCTTGAGACGGTCGTATGCCTTGGTCGACTGGTTGACCTGCTCGGTGACGCGGTAGATGTCGTCGGCCACGATGTTGTTGAAGTTGACCGCGGCGGCCTCGCCGTTGCGTAGACCGCAGCCGCTCATGAGGTCCATCACGAGCCGGAAGGTGTCGTCGCCGGCATCGCGCATGCTCTGCAGCTGCGAGGGGGAAGGGATGACGGCCCGCTTGGGGTCGTACTGCGGCGGTCTCACGCCCAGGAGGGGGCTGTCGTCGAAAATGCCCAACCGGTGGGCGTCCAAGAGTATCGACTTCAGCTTGTCGTACGCATTGGACTGTGTTGCCAGGCCGACACCGTTGCGCTCCATCGTCCGGATGAAGCCGTCCACCACCTTGTGGTCAAACGTGCCCATCCGGCGGGTCGCGAGGGCGGGCAAGAGGTGATGCAGGAGCAGAGAGTCGAGGTGTCTGAGAGATGCCGCCGCAAGGTGGCGCTGGCTGGCCCGCCACTCCGTGGCGTACTCCCGGAAGCGCATCTCGCCGTACTTCTCGATGCGCTCGTTCTTTGCTTGTCTCCTTGGAGTGGCCTTCTTCGCGTTGTAGGCACTGGTCAACCGCGCGATGGCCTCGTCCTGGTCCAAGAAGCCCGATTCCTCGGTCTGCCGTCCGCCGGGTCCGCGGTAACGGATCTTGTAGAGGTGTGGGCACTTCACCCACCGGGACGCGGGGTGCTCGCAGTCCTTGAAGAAGGTACCCATGCCATGGGGGAGCGTCTTGGTCGCCATGCGCCTGGGACTCCTCGGATGCCGATGCTGACGGTTTGCTGACCGTCGACGACCCGAGCCCCACTTGACCTGCGAGAACGTTCCTGTGCCGCGCTTTGTTCTGGAACTGGATCGGACGGTCCCAGGAGGACATCGCACAGGCCCGCGAGGACTGGATGAACGGGACCCGTTTCGGTGAGGTCAAGGGCTACGACGGCCCTCCGATCCCGGCCCCGGAACTCCCGGCAACCCGCCTGAAGTCCAGGGGCAGGGTGCGCTGATCTGCGGCGATACCTCATCGGTGCAGTCGGGCGTGACGGTATCCCTCTCATCCCGCTTCTGGGGCGCAGGGGGTGCGGGTGGGCGCTGGTGTGGTTTCCGGTGAGGTTTTGGTCTTGGTGCCGAGTCTCGTAATGGGGCCGCTGGCCTCCAGGCCCGGTACGGCTGTGTTCCCTTTGTCTCGCCGATCTGTATCCGGGCGAGGCGAAACGGACGCGAAGGACGCAGCGGTGATCGCCGACGTGGCCGGGACGATGCCTCACACTCTGCGTTCGCTGGAGCTGACCGACGAGATCACCGCCGAGCTCACGGAGCTGACCGGTTTCGACCAGGACCTCGCGGCCGATGCCACCCACATCAGCAACTGCTCCGAGACGGCACCTACTGCGAGTCCAGAACACCCACCATCACCTCGCCGCACAGCCATGCCGAACACCCGCACACCAGGCATCACGTCCTTGACGAAGGACCTAGAGCCCCGGGCGATCTGGTCGATCAGCGCCCAGCCTCGTGTCGATCCGTCCGTCCTCGGTGACTACCGTGAGTAGGGGCGTACCTTCCCGGCCGACAGGCCGACGCTGGCCTACTCGATTCCAGTCGATCGAGCGCCCGTGTGCCCTTCGCGTCCAACCCGAGGCCGATCCACAGGACTTGCGCATTGCTCGCCGCAGAAAGTTCTTGCGAGGATTTCGGTCCATCCCGGGCGGCTGGAGGCGGCGGATGTGGCTGGTGCTCAGCGTGCCCGGTCCGTGGCAGGGCGCGGGACCGCCCAGGACGAGTGGGTGTTGACGTGGGCCACGCCGGCCTCGGTCAGTTCCCTGTAGCCTTCCGCGATCTTTTCGGCCTGCCCCGCGGGCAGTATCCCGCCGTCGTCCGCGGCGCGCGCGATGATCTCTTCCGGCCCCAGGGCCCGGTTGGCCAGCACGACAGCGTTGACGACCGGCCGACGCATCCGGTCGTATCGGCGGAGCGCGGCAGCAGGGTCGTTCTCCCGGGCCAGGCACCAAGCCAGTACACGGGTGTCGACGACGGACTGCGATCCCCCGTTCATGCCCATGGGGTACATGGGGTGTGCGGCGTCGCCCAGCAGAGTGACCCGTCCGAAGCTCCAGCGCGGCAGGGGGTCGCGGTCGAGCATCGGGTACTCGTAGATCGCTGAGGAGCGCTCGGCGAGTGCCGCGAGGTCGATCCACGGCAGGCTCCAGGACGACAGCGCCGTGTGAGCCTCCGCCACCGTGACCCTACGGCCGGCGCCGCCCGGAGGTGGGGCGGACGGTCCGTGCCGAACCTCCAGCACCCAGTTCAGCAGGGCTTCGCCGTCCACGGTCGCGGGGTCCTCGATCGGGTAGGCGACGAACTTGGCGCCGGGGGTGCCACCGGCCACCACGATCGAACGGCCGTCGAGGACATGTGGGTGGTGAGCGACCCCACGCCACATGTGGACGCCGTTCCACCGCGGGCCGCTCTCGCCCGGGTAGAGCTGGGCGCGGACTGCGGAGCCGATGCCGTCGGCGCCGACCATCACGTCGGCGTCAACGACCACGGGCAGCCTGCTCGACCGGCCCATGAAGTGGGCGCGGACGCCATCCGCGGTCTGCTCGAATCGCTGGAACAGCAGGCCCGTACGGACCGCGTCCAGTCCGAGGCGTTCGCGCACCGCCGCGAGCAGCAGCATCTGCAGACGGCCGCGATGTACGGAGTACTGCGGCCAGTGGTAACCGGCCGCGAGCCCCAGCGGCTCCTCCCAGACAGCCTCACCCGCCCGGCTTTGGTAGCTCAGCCGCTGCGGCGGAAGCGCGACGGAGGCCAGCTCACCGGCCAGTCCCAGTTCGGAGAGTTCCCGGACGGCGTGCGGTAACAGGTTGATCCCCACGCCGACCGCCTCGATCGACCTTGACGCTTCGCACACCTGAGGTTGGAAGCCGGCCGCATGCAGGCTGAGGGCACAGGTCAGCCCGGCGATGCCTCCGCCGACGACGGTCACCTTCATCGGTCTGTCCCTGCCCTTCGCCTTGGCCACAGGGCCGGCCGACACCCGGCTTCCAGCCTCGGGGCACCGGCTTCGTACGTCCAATACACAGCGGTGATGCCAGCCGTCACGGTCGCTGATCGCACCGGGTGCCGTCCGCCGGGGCCGGCGGGCTGGACCTGCAACAACAACCCAGTTTGTCCGTGCAGGAGTTGGTAGCTTGTCGGTCATGGAGCTCCGTACGCTTGAGTACTTCGTCGCGGTGGCGGAGGAGCGGTCGTTCACCAGGGCGGCGGCCCGCTGCCATGTTGTTCAGCCGGCGATCAGCCAGCAGATCCAGGCCCTGGAGAAGGAACTGGGCGAGCTCCTGTTTGAACGGCTGCCCCGGCAGGTGGCCCTTACACCGGGCGGCGCCGCCCTGCTGCCGCACGCCCGCGCCTGTCTGGCGGCGGCCGCAGCGGCCGTCCTGGAGTTTGCCGACCGTTCCGGTCTGCTCAGTGGCTCGTTCGCGTTGGGGACCGTCGGTGGCCTGGAAGGCACCCGCATCCCTGGGCTGCTGGGGGAGTATCACCGCCGGTACCCCGGGGTCGCGGTGAGTCTCACCGGCGCGTCGAGTCCGTCCTTGCTGGCGAAGGTCCGCGACGGAGCGATCGACGCGGCCGTGGTCGCGGGGCCGCCAGAGGGTGCGCTTGCCGACGTCGCGTCGCGGGTGCTCCTGGAGGACCGCATCGTGGCGGTCCTCCCCGCCGGAAGCCGGGCCCCGAACCTGCCGTTGCCCCTGGACGAGGTGGCCCGGAGCCCTGTCATCAGCTACGGCTCCGACAGCGGGGTGCACGCGTTCATCCGTGAGGCCTTCGCCGTAAAGGGGCTGCGGTTGGACATCGCCTACGCGACGAACGACGTCGCCCTTCAGGTCGCATTGGTAGCGGAGGGGATCGGTATCGCCCTGACCTCCCACGCGAGTCCGGTACTCGCCGCCGACCCCAGGTTCGTGGTCGCGCCGCTGGAGCCTGCCGTCCGCTTGCGGAAGGTGTTCGTCTGGCGACCGGGTGCCCGGCCGAGCGTGCCCCTGCGGGCCTTTCTTGACCTGTGGGCGGAACTGCACGCCCCACCGACGTATGACGGGCATGTCACCGCGGCCGCCACGGGGAGGGGTACCGGTGGAGAGCGGGCCAAGGGTTCACTCCCCGAGTGAGTGATGTCCCTGCAGGACACTCACCCGGCGCGGCCTTCAGGCAGCCGACGAAGGCCGGTAACACTCGGGTACACCGAGGCGGGCAGCAGGAGAGGGAGAGCGTGCTGCGCCCGCATCGACGTGCGGCATCTTCGTCCGCCGTGACGAAGGCGTCACCAAGTGGATGACCGGCGACATCACCACCGTCAGGTTCAGCTCGGCACAGACCGGCGGCGCCCTGGGCGTGCTGGAGACTTCGGTACCACGCGGAGGCGGCGCACTCCCGCACGCCCACGGCCGCGAGGAGGAAGCGTTCTACGTTCTCTCCGGCGACTTCGATTCGTCAACGGCGACGAGATCGTCAGAGCGGGCCCCGGCGACTTCCTCTTCGTCCCACGGTGAAACCGGCAGGGCTTCACCAACACCGGTGACCTGCCCGCCGAAAACTGCTCACCTTCATCACGCCCGGCGGACACGAGGGCTTCTGGCCCGACAACGGAATCGACCCCGAGCCCGGCAAGGCAGTACCTTCCCTGACACCGGAGGACCTCGCTGCCCTCACAGCGGAACTCGTCAGGCACCGGATGGCGATCACGCCCGACCGCGAGCCCTGACCCCCTCTCCCATCATCCCGGCACACGCCGCGTCCGTGGTTGGCCGGACGCGGCCGGCCACAGGGCGATCAGGGGCAACCGCAAGAATGCTCCGCTTCGCTGAGCCGCGTCGGTCGGTTCATGATCGACGACGTCATCCGCGACGGCGACACACTGTGCCGCTACGACTCGGCGAGCCGCCCTCGCCAGTTCCCGCACCGGCCGCCGCCCCACTGCTGGAACACATCACGAACCGCAGCCCCAACCACACCATCGTGGCATTCCGCCGGCTGTTCCCCGGCCGCCGAACCGGCCCCCCACTCGGGGTCTGACATGTCGGCGGATGCGAGAGAGTCTGGCCCGTCTTGCGGGCCCGGACTCTCTGGCGGAGAGGGGCTCTCGCGTCGGCCTAGGGATTCGGGTCGGCTGCCACCTTGGGTCCCTGTTGCCTCCGTTTGTTGCCGGACGGCGTCACCGCCGCGGGGTGATGAATGTGTCGTTCACGACGTATCCGTCCAGCCCGTGGAGTTCGCCGTACGCAATCAGGTCGCTGCTGTGGTTGATGAACCCGCGTCCCGAGTAGTTGAGCGAGGTGTTGCAGAGGACGCTGAATCCGGTCAACTCGCCAAAGGAAGTCAGCAGTTCGGCCATTGCTGGGTTGGCCGTCGGGTCGATGGTCTGGGTGCGGGCCGTTCCGTCGACGTGCGTCACCGCCTGCAGTTCGCCGGACTCGACCTGGCTGAAGTACAGCATGTAGGGATCGGGCACCCCTCCGCCGAACCAGCGGCCCGCGTCCTGCTCCAGACAGATCGGGGCGATGGGGCGGTAGCTCTCGCGCTGCTTGATCTTGTTGAGCCTGCCCGTCGTCTCCGCGGTGAAGGGAGCGGCCAGGATCGACCGGTTCCCGAGCGCACGGGGGCCGATCTCCCAGCGGCCCCGCGCCCAGCCGATGATGTTCCCGTCGCGGAGGTAGCGGGCTACCTCGCCGTGGTCGAGCGGCCGGATTTCATAGCGCTGGGAGTCAAAGGCCATGTCCTCGACGAATTCGCCGCCCGCGTAGACGTCCCAGTCCAGGCCGGCCTCCCCGGTGTAGAAGTGCTGGGCGTCGATGGCGGTCCCGATCGCGGAGCCGCTGTCGTTGGGGCACGGCGGGACGAAGACCGCGGGGAAGAGCCCGCACTCGCGCCAACGGCGATTCCACTCGCAGTTGAGCCCGCAGCCGCCGGAGATGAGCAGCGGGAGGCCCTCCGTCAAATGCTCCCGGGCGTAGGCGTGGAACCGGTCGAAGATGGCGTCCGACAGACGGGCGGCGAGGTTCTTGTACGCGTCCGTCTCCACGCCGATGTTGTAGTAGGGGGAATCGGTCATCCGGTCCTTCAGGCTGCCGGTGATGACCTTCCTCTGACCGAGTACGAAGTCGATGACGTCCTGCTCCGCCGGGGTGGGCAGCCGGTCCTCGGCGAATCCGGCCAGTGCCATCTGCTTGCCCGCGTCCTGGAAGCGGACGAACTCCTCGTGCGAGCTGTACTTGGGATCGGCGAGCGCGAAGCCGTAGGAGTACTTGTTGCCCGGGTAGTTGAGCACCTCCTGGAGATGGGTCACCTTCCCGTGCTCGTCGATGCGGTAGAACGAGCCGATGTTCCCCTCCCATACCAGGCTGTAGAAGGGCTGGTCCCGACGGAACGCCGACATTCCGTAGGACGTCATGATGTGGGAGCGCTCGTGCGTGGAGGAGAAGACGCGCACGCTCTTCCCGAAGAACCGGCCGGCCTCGTCCGAGATCGCGGATTCGCCCACCCCGAAGTACCCGGCACGCGAGGGCTGGTCGGTGGCCTGGGTGCCCTTGATCCAGCCGCTCACGGCGATGATGTCGGGCTGTTTGTCCAGGCGGTCCGCCGCTACGGCGAACGCCTCGGCGGTCAGAGTGCTGTAGCGGACAAACGAGTCCTTCTCCGCCTCCAGGGAGAAGAGCAGCTTCCCGTCGTCGACGGCCGCGATTGCCCCGTCATGGCCTTCCTTGAGGGAAAGAATCAGCATGGTGGTCCGTTTCTCTGCGATCAGGCGGCGCCGGGATCGGCTGCCGCCGAGAGGACTTTCAGGGCGAGCCGGTGCAACTGCGGGTTGGCGGACAGGGCGCCGGTGCCGCCCTGGGGCGAGGCGCCCAGGAGATTGGTGCAGACACCTCCGGCCTCCGCCACGAGAACTTGCAGGGCGGCGATGTCCCAGGCGTTCACGACCGGTTCGGCCGCGATGTCGAGGGTTCCTTCGGCGACCATGCAGTGCTGGAGGAAGTCCCCGAAGGCACGGTCCTCCCAGCACTCTTCGGCCAGGCGCAGATAGGCCTCATGCGAGTGGAAGACGTCCCAGGTACGGGTGCTGGTGGTGGACAGGTAGGCGTGGCCGAGACTGGTGTTGCCGGAAACCCGCAAGGGCCGGGGGGCGGTGCCCGGGCCGCGCCGTAGCCAGGCGCCCTGTCCGGCCGCCGCCCACCAACGGCTGTGCAGAGCTGGGGCGCTGATCACGCCGACGGTGGGCCGCCCGTCCTCCAGCAGGGCGATCAGCGTGGCCCAGACCGGAATTCCGCGCAGGAAGTTCTTGGTGCCGTCGATGGGGTCGACCAGCCAGGTGCGCCCGGTGGTGACGGAGCCGCCGGTCTCCTCCCCGGCGAAGGCGTCGTCTGGGCGGGCGGTTGTCAGTGCCTGGCGTACGGCCGTCTCGACGGCGGTGTCCGCGTCGGTCACGGGCGTACGGTCCGGCTTCTCCCGGACCGTCAGGTCGAGGGCCTGGAAGCGGTGGCCGGTGATGCGGTCGGCGATGTCGCAGAGTTGCAGGGCCAGTTCGAGATCGTCCTGTTGTGACATGGGATCACTCCGTGTGGAGTTCGAGCAGGTGGTACTCCATGACCCGGACCTCCTCGATCCGGCGCACGTGGCGCAGGAGTTCGACCCGCATGCCTGCCTTCTCCGCGATGGTGTCGAGCCGTTGGCGGTCCCCGAGGTCGGCCGTGCCCAGCAGCAGCCTGCCGCCGTCGGCCAGGTGTTCGTGGGCGCCGGTGAGGTACCGGGCCTGGCCCTGGTAGCCCGGATCGAAGACGGCGGAGTGCAGGACGGTGGAGAGCGGGAAGTCGTCCTCCACGTAGGTCCAGGGCACGTTCCAGAAGATGGCGTCGAAGCGGTCCGAGGGCCGGAGCGCTTCGTACATGTCGCTGTGGAGGACGCGCACCCGGTCGCTCACACCGTGCCGTTCGGCGTTGGCTGCCGTATTGGCCACTGCCTTGTCGTTGATGTCCAGCGCGGTGACGGAGGCACAGCCGTGGAGTGCGGCGGTCACGGAGATGACGCCCGTGCCGCAGCCGACCTCCAGGAACGAGCCGCCGGGCGGATAGGGCACCATCGAGGCCAGCACCTCGGTGGCGGCGCTCAGGGTGCTGGGGAACACGCCTCGGTGCAGGCTCCATTCCCGCCCCAGCAGGGTGAAGGAGTCCGGCAGGTCAGCACCGACGAGGGCGTGCTGGAGGGCCTGGGCAACGGTCTCGGGGGTCTCCTGGACGGTCATCGTCTTTGCCTCTCCGGCGGTGTGGGTCATCGGTTCGGCCCGGCGGCGTACCGTACGAGCACTTCGCGGTGGCGGCCGATCTTGCGGAAGGCTTCGGCGTACTGGTCGATGAGCGTCTTGTCCTCGGGCCAGTTGGTGAAGGTGGGCAGGGACAGCGCGGTCTGCTCGACGTGTTCCGCGTGCGAGCCGCTCTTGGGCCCGATGCCCTTCTTCGGTGTGCCGGGGAAGAGGGGGTTCTCCGGGCGGGCGTAGAGCGGCAGGGCCGACAGGCGGGGGCCGGAGGGGGCGCCCACTTCCATGCCTTCGGCACGCAGTGCCTCGATGAGGACGGCACGGGGGACGCCGCCCAGTGCCTCGGGCCGGTAGAGCGGTTTGTAGCCGTACCAGGCGCCCATGTCGACGTGGTCGGCCACGTGCACCGGCTCCAGGTAGGGCACGCCGCCGAGTTGCTCGCCGAGGTGGCGCAGGCAGCGGTGCCGGGCTTCCATGCGTGCCGGGAACGCCGCGAGTGCGTGCCGGGCGACGATGGCGTTGAACGGCGACATGCGCAGCTTCAGTCCGAAGCCGGTGACCCAGTGCGCCCGCAGGTCCTCGTCGAGTACGGCGTCCCGGGAGCGGTCCCGGTAGTGACCGAGGAGCGTGGCGCGGTCGTGCACCTGGGGGTCGCTCGTGACGAGGATGCCGCCCTCGCCCGCGTAGACGGCCTTGTTGGCCTGCAAGGAGAAGACCGCGGCGTCGCCGAAGGTGCCGACGGGCCTGCCCTTGTAGCGGCTGCCGTGGGCGTGGGAGCAGTCCTCCAGGACGCGCAGCCCGTGGCGCTCGGCGATGCCCAGGATCGCGTTCATGTCGCAGGGGTGGCCCCACTGGTGGACGACCGTGATGACCTTGGTGTGTTCGGTGAGCGCGGCCTGGAGTGCTTTCGGGTTCAGACCACGGGTCGCGGGGTCGATGTCGGCCAGGACCACGTCGCCGCGGAGCGCGAAGACGGGGCTCAGCGCCGCGTGGTAGGTGAGCGCCGGGCCCACGACGTCCACGCCTTCGCGCACACCGAGCGCGAAGTAGGCGGCGAAGAGGGCGCTGGTCCCGGAGTTGAAGGTGACGGCGAATCGGGCTCCGCCGTCCAGGAAGGCGAGGAAGTCGGCTTCGAGCCGGCCGATGGGACCGCTGTTGCCCTTGATGGAGATGTCGGTGTTCCGCTGCTCGGCCAGTTCCGACAGCTCCGCCTCGTCGGCGGGGGGCGGCCAGACTTCGTGCGGCAGCGGCTGTTCGATGACGGGCGTGCCGCCGAGGAGGGCGAGTTGCTCGGTGGTGGTCATGTGTCCTTCCTGCTTTGCGGGGGTGGGCTCTCGGGACCGGCGCACCGCATCCGGTCGGTGCGCGTACGGCGGTGGGTCAGGCGCACCGGTCGGCGAGCCTGTTCTGTTCGCCCGACCGGTCCCGGTAGATCCCGTCGATCGTGCGTACGGCGGCGAGCTGACGCTGGAAGTGGTCCTGGCGGTAGTAGCGGTCGTCCAGGTGTGCCAGATGGTGGGCGATCATGGAGCGCACGGCGTCGATCTTGGGGCCCGCCCAGGTGCAGCTCTCCAACGGCAGCCCTCCGACGGAGTGCAGGGTGGCGGCCGTAGGGGCGACACTCAACGCGCCTTCCGTGCCGAGCACACAGAGGCGTTCGACCTTCTCGTGGTTATGGCGCGAGATGCGCAGCGAGCCCGCCAGTCCCGTCGCGGGATAGCTGCACATCAGGCTGACGAGATCCTCCAGATGGCGGTCCCGCATCTCCCGGTACTGGTGCACGAAGGCGGAGCGCACCCGAGGAGGTTCGGGGAACAGTCCGCTGAGTACATCGATGAGGTGGTAGCCCATGTCGAGGAGCACACCGCCCATCGCCTGCTCCCTGGAGGCACGCCAACCCGTGGTCGGGTGCGCCAGGTTCAAGTGGTAGTCGTAGGAGAACCAGTAGGGCTGCCCGATCCGGGCGAGGCTCTTCTGGGCGAAGTGGAAGACCGGGTTGAAGTTCCGTTGCAGCAGCGTGAAGACGCTGCGGTCGGCCAGTTGCGCCAGGTGTATCAGTTGCCGGGCTTCCTGCTCGGTGACGGCGAACGGCTTCTCCTTGATGATGTGCCTGCCGTGGGACAGGAGTTCCGTGCAGACCGGGAAGTGCTCACTGTGCGGCACGGTGACCACAGCGGCGTCGAATTCGACTTTCTCCAGTGCCTCGTCGAGGACGTCATAGTGCGGGAATTCCCAAGCGTCGGCGAGTGACGAGGCCGCCGGGGCGGGGTCGACGCCGCCGACGACGTCGGCATTCTCTCGCACAATCGGCAGATACTCCTTTCCTTGATGTCCAGCAAATCCGACCACCAGTACTCGCGGTCGCGGTCGCACGTTGTTCAACCTGTCACTGGACATGCGAAATATCCCCCTCGCAGAAGATCTGACGATGACACGGGAAGCCAGGAAGGATCGCGGAGATCCCGATCGGACTCTTGGTCGCAGGGGATTCAGGTGGTTGCAGCGGATCCAGGTGGCCGCAGGGGATTCAGAGAACTTTGTGGCGCTTCCCGGAGGTGTTGGCGAGCCACGCGTGTGCTGCGGTCACCACGTCCTTGATGAAGTTGCTTCCGCCCGGTGAGTTCTTGTCGAGCAACGAGACCTCCGCGGCAGTGACCCAGGCGAACTCGGTGTGCTTGTCCCGTTCGAGTTCGGGCGAGGCGAGGTCCCCGTCCACCTCGACGACGTAGTCCGACTCGACGTGCAGCAGTCCGTCCGCCGTCCACTCCTCGTGCGCCACCAGGGCGAGGACCCGCCGTAGCCGCCACCCGGTCTCCTCTGTGATCTCCCTGCCCAGCGCGTCCAGGAGGGACTCCCCTTCCTCCACCGCTCCGCCGACGACGTCCCAGCAGTCGGGGAAGAGGCGTCGGTCGGCCGAGCGGCGCTGGACGAAGATTCGGTCGTACGGGTCGCGGATCAGCGCGCCCACCACACATCGGGGTTCGTTCGCCTCGGTCATGTCAGCCTTTCGCCGGGCTCGGTGGATCGCTCGGTTGAGGACCGCGCGGCGGGCGGGATTGGCTGTGGGTCGGGGTGGTGGGGAGCGGAGCCCCAGCCGCACCTGCGGCAACACGGCTTCCTTCGCGGAACGGGCTGACCGCTCTTCCCCGTCTCACTTGCGCGTAAGGGGCTTCATGTGCCCCATGCGCCGGGTAGAATAGAAAATGATTCGAACGGCTTGAAGAATTTTTCCGCCCTGAACATTACCTGGAACGCCGTGCTGTGCATGGGTTCAGAGAAATCTTCAGACGCCTCAATTTCCTCTTGACGCGACGTCACTTCATATGCTGAAGGTGTGACACGGCAGGTGTCGTATATCCCGCACCGGGTTGGCGCCGCGGCAGTGCGCACTGAACCGCAGACCGCGATCGTCTCGGGCCGTCCACGCGGCCAATGGGGGGCGTCTTCCTCGTTTTCGCCCAAGCGATCATTCTTTTCTGCCACCGCCGGTAGTCTCGCGCTGGAGTATGTTGGCCGGATTTACCACCCGACGAGGCCGAGGTCTTCGGTCACGTCAGCGCTTCTTCTGGTTCTCTTTCCCCTCTACCGCCGCGCAGACCGGGGCGAGCTGGACTGCACCGATGCCCCCCCCGGACCGTGACCACGCGCAGCGAGGTCAGCGGGAGCGCCCCCGAGAACGGGGCGCTCCCGCTGACCAGCGCCGGGGCGATGCGGCGAAGTCGCGGACGGTGGTTTCGCTCAGAGGCGGCGGGCGACCAGGAAGACGTAGCCGATCTGTGGGAGCGCACCGAACCGGGGAAGGGAGCGCGTGGAGTTGAAGAATTCGTAGTGGGGGTCGTCGGCGGAGGGTGCGACATCGGCGAAGGCATCGGC
Source organism: Streptomyces sp. NBC_00654 (assembly GCF_026341775.1). Taxonomy (NCBI): domain Bacteria; kingdom Bacillati; phylum Actinomycetota; class Actinomycetes; order Kitasatosporales; family Streptomycetaceae; genus Streptomyces; species Streptomyces sp. NBC_00654. Next base: position 3,763,631 of record NZ_JAPEOB010000001.1, read on the forward strand.
GAACGCCTGGTAGGTGCGCCGGACATGCTCTCCGATGTCGTTGAACTCCACCACCTCCATATCGGCGCGGGCGAGGGCCGTTCGGAGCTCCGCCGGTTCGGGAAACCCGGGGGACCCGAACGCCTGGCCGGTCCGGCGGACCGTCTCCGCGGCCTCCCCGGTCACCGGCGAGCGGAGCAGCACATCGGTGACGACCAGCGGGCTGCCGGGCCGCAGGGTGCGGGCGATCTCAGTGAGGGCGGCGGTACGGTCGGGGATGTGCATCATGGACTCGATGGCCCAGGCGCCGTCGAAGGACGCGGCCTCGAAGGGCAGTGCGCAGGCGTCCGCGTAGCGGAACTCCACCCGATCTGCGAGGCCGGCGGCGGCCGCCCGGGTACGGGCGAGGTCGATGTCCTCGGCGCTGACCGAGACTCCCGACACGCGCACGCCGGTGGCGCGGGCGATGCGCAGGGCCGGCCGTCCGGTTCCGCAGCCGACGTCCAGCAGACGCCGGCCAGGTGCGCCGGCCAGTTGTGCCGCCACGAGGTCGGTGAGCCGGTCGGTGGCCTGGTTGAGGGAACGGTCGTCCGCGGTGCTGTCCCAGTAGCCGACGTGGATGTTCCCGTCGACGGCCGCGCCGTCCGCGGTCTCGGTCTGCGTGTCCTGCTCGTTGTGGAGTCGGTCGGCGTCCGGCGATGAAGGGAGGGTGTGGTGTGCGGTCGGGTCGTTGGTCATCGATGTCTCCCGCGCGTGAGGGTGTGCCAGCTGGTGAGGAGGCCGATCTGCCGCATGACCGCCGAAGGCGATGACTCGGCGGGCTGTGCTTTGCCGAAAGCCCTGTGCGGCACTGCGGCGCGGCTCGACGGCCGCTTCGTCAACGCCTGCCTGATGGTGGAGCTCGCGCTGTCGAGCGCGGGCCACGACGGAGAACCCTTGGGGGCGCGGCGCCCGACGCCGGATTCGCCGTCATTCTGAAGAATGTACTGGTGGCGCCACCACCCCGGAAGACGGCCTCATCGCAACCGCCGAGTCCCTGGTTTCCTTCAGAACGGGGCCACAAGGTAAGGGAGTTCGCCCGTGCGGCGCTTGCCTGGGCCAGGTCCTCGTATCTGTTCGCCGTCTCCGGCCCCGGCTCGCCCGCTCGCGCAGCACGCCGATGCGGTACAACCTGCGGAAGGTCTCGCCGCGTAACTCTCCTGGCCCGGAAGGCGCCGTGTGGCGCCTCGCCCCAGGACGTCACACGGCGCCTGCGGCGCTGGCACCTTTCTTGAACGGTTCCGGTGACGCCCCGCACCTGGGGCGGGCGGCCCGGGCGTTGCGGGTGGCCGGAGGTTCGGCGTGCCGGCGGGGCTCGGACCGAGACGACGGTGATGCCGGGCGGACGGGTGAAGAGCACACCGGCCAGGTGCGGCACGGCACGGCAGCCGCGCTGACGACCTTCCTGGCCCACCGCTCACGCGGTGCGACAACCGCCCAGGCCCTGGCGGAGGCGACAGCGGCCGCAGCCGGGTACGTCGCGGCCCCGACCCTCCCGATCCCCGCGCCCCGACGCGGCTGACCTACCGACTTGGGGGCCTCTCCCGATGTCGTTCCCCATAGCCCATCGGCTCTTCGCCGCGCACGACCGTGCTCTCGCCGCCGGCCTCGCCGACCGGCTTGCCGCGGAGGTCGGTCCCGATCGTGCCTTCCTGCCGTTCTGCGGCACCGACGAGGAGGACCTCGTCGCCGAGGTCAAGGGGCGCCGCCTGTTCGAGCTTGACCGCGAACGCCTCGGCGCCGTGATCGCCATCCTGCACGGTCCGAGCTCTGACGACGGGGTTTGCATGGAGATCGGATACGCCAGCACCTCCGGCGTGCCCGTCGTCGTGCTCACCATTGACTTCCAGACCTATTTCGATGACCGAGGCCGGCACCCACCTCGAATTCCTTGTCCCCTCTTTCCCTGCTGTTGTCCCCCGGTCCTGCCCTGTCGCTCCTCAGGGTGTGCGCGCGCCTCCACGGACGTGCAGCGTCGTCATGCTCGGGCGGTGCGCGTCGTCCCCTTCGTAGGCGACGACGATCTCCTGATCGCCCTTCGGCGGGGCCGCCGTGCGCAGCGTCGCCAGGCCCAGCTCGTCCAGGAGGACCGTGCCGAGGGACACCCCGTCCGCGGTGAAGGTGACCCTGCCCCGGGGCGGGGCTCCGCCCGGGACGGCCCGGGCGATGCGGACCGTGAGGACCGCAAGTCCAGCGGTCGCGGTCGCGGGGGAGCCCTCCGGGGCCGAGGAGTACGAGCGGGTGCCCGGCGGAGCGACGACGAGGGCGCCGTCGCGCGTGACCCGGAAGCCGCTGCACACGCCGTGCGCCGTCCGTGGCTGGTAACCGCTCGCGGGAGCGAGGACTGCGGTCAGTTCGCGAGGGGTATGCGGCAGGCCGTCGAGGGCCGCGATGCCGAGGAGGTCGCTGTCCGCTTCGGCGGCGCCGAGTGCCACGGGGAACCCGCTCACGACGAGGGTGCGTGTGCCGCGCCCGGTCAGGAAAGTGTCGCAGGACGGGTCGTAGTCGACGTTCCCGTCGGCGCGGACGGTGTACGAGAAGTCGGCGGGCAGACCGGGTGCGGTGTGGAAGGTGTATCCGGCGGCCGGAAGCATCGTGAGCCGGTGCACGGTGTCCGGGGACAGGAAGGAGCCCATGCCCGCGTCCGGCACGCCGACCGGCAGCAGGCCGTGGGAGAGGGACCGGCCGTCGACCGTGACGGTGCGTCCCTGGATCGTGAGGGTGCTTCCGGTGGCCTCGGCGACACCGGCTTCCGCGGCCTTCATGGCGAGCTGGACCTGCCCGTCGGGTGCGACGGAGAAGGCGAGGGCGCCGACGGCGGTGCCTGCCTCGACCAGCAGCCGGTAGCTCGCGGAGGGCAGCAGGAGCAACTCGTGGACGCGGTCCGAGGACAGCGGACCGGCGCCCGGCAGCTCCGGCGTGAGCGGGTGGTCCAGAGCTCTGGCATCGATGGTGACCGGCATCCCTCGCACGGTGAGGCGGTGTCCGCCGCGGCCGTCGAGGAACGCGTCGTGCTCGGGTGCGAAGTCGAGGGTTCCGTCCTCGCGTACGTCGAAGGTGACGGCGGCCGTCGTACCGTCGCCCAGACGCAGCCGATAGCCCGTGCCCGCGGGTAGCGCCACCTCCGGCGGCGGTACGGCGGCCCCGTCGACGAGGCCGTCCCAGGGGCTGCTCCCGGCCCCGGCCCCGGCCCCGGAGTCGTCCCGGGAGACCGCGACGAGGGGGAACGTCAGCTGTGAGGTGTCGATGGTGATGGAAGGCATCGGCTCTCCCGAGAAGGGGCGAACGGGTCAGGGCATCCGAAAGCTGCTCAGAACGGTGTGGTTCCCTGGATCTCCAGGCGCGGCACGGCCTCGATCCGGGTCAGCGTGCGGGCGGGCCGCAGCGGCACGCCGGTGATCCGCTCCCACCGCAGGATCCGCCGGTCCCAGCCGCCCGTCAGGAGCTCGGACCCGTCCCGTGTCGTCGTCATGGACCAGATGGCGGTCGCGTGCGCGGGCAGCGCCGCACCGATACGCTGCCCGGTCCGGTCCCAGCGGTGCAGGGTGCCGTTCGAGCAGGCCGCCGTGATCTCGCCGTCCCCCGTGAGCAGCACGCACCGCACCGGCGCCCCCGCCATGAGCGGCGCCCCGGTGGGCCGGTCCGCACCGCGGTCCCACCGGCGCACCGTGCCGTCCAGGCCGCCGGAGGCGAACTCCCGTCCCTCGGGGCCGATCGCGAGCGACTGCACCGGACCGTCGTGTCCGAGCAGCGGCTCGCCGAGCGGCGTGCCGGCCGTACGGTTCCAGCGCCGTACGGTGCCGTCCTGGCCGGCCGTGACGATCAGGTCGTCGTCGGGGGTGAGGGCCACCGCTCGCACCGCGCCGAAGGGTCCGCGCAGTGGTTCGCCGAGCGGGCTCCAGGTCGTCCGCTCCCAGCGGCGGACCGTGCCGTCCCGGGAAGCGGTCACCAGTTCGTGGCCGTCGCGGGTGCGGGCCAGGCCGAGGATCGGTGCCGCATGGGCGGCGAAGCGTTCGGCGAAGGCCGTGCCGGTCGTCCGCTCCCAGCGCCCCAGCGTGCCGTCGGCGCCCCCGGTGACGACCTCCAGGTCATCGGGCGTCAGCACCATTCCCCAGATGGTCCGTTTGGCGTGCAGAGCGAACGGACCGGCCAGTTGCAGCCCGGTCAGCCTCTCCCAGCGGAACATCCTTCCGTAACAGTCCGTGCCGACGATCTCCGCGTCGTCGGAGGTCAGGGCGATCACCGACACATCCGTGCGGATGTCGAACCCGGACCCATCGATCCGGGACGCCTCGGTCGCGAACCGTGTGGTCCCGAGTGCCTCGGTTCCCGCGCCCTCGGTGCGGATACGTCCCAGCCGGGGGAGCGGGCTGCCCCGCCCCGCGTTCACCGCTGCTCCTTCGGCGGTACGGCTCCGTCGAACGCGAGGGCGCTGGAGGCCTCGCCCCTCCCGGCACGCACACGGCGGCCCACCCACTGGAAGACCCGGCCGTCCTCACCGCGTGCCACCACCGGCACGCGGGTGACGGTCACTCCCGACCGGGGGATCTCCTCGTCGCGGAAGGACACCCGCTTCACCTCCGGCTCCAGGATCCGTCCGGCCGCCTTGACCTGCGGCAGCCGCGTACCGTTCGCCGCGAAGCGGGGAATCTGCCCGCGTCGCAGGCAGACGGCGGCCGATCCTGCCTCAAGGGGCACCGGCACGAGCGGGATCCAGTGCGCCGGCACGGGGGTGAGCAGTCGGTAGGCGAGTGCCGCCGGATCGGTCGGTGGCACCTGCGGATCCGCGTCCGATGGCTCGTCGGCGCGTACCCGTGGCCTGCCGGTGGCGCCCTGCACGACCCGTTCGATCGCGAAGCCCAGGTTGGCCATCTCGTCGCGGGCGAACAGCACCTCCTCGACGGCCGTGCCCTCCAGCCGAGCCGAAGCGGTCGGCAACAGCGGCAGCAACGGCGGCCCGGCCCTGCCGTCCTGGGCGTTCGTCAGCCGGAACACCGACCAGGCGTCGTGCTCGGCCGGTCCGACCACCGTGGTGTCCTCGAAGGTGTCGACGACCGTGAGCCCGGAGATCCGGTGGAGCGCGCTCGTGGCCAGTTCCAGCGGGATCATCCAGTGGTCGTTGCCGTAGATGTTCGCGAACTCGACGACGAGGAGCCGGGCCAGGTCCGGCACCCCCGCCCCCACGGCGGGCAGATTGACCCGCGCGTCCTCGAACTCCCACCAGCGGTCCGCCGGCATGCCCGGATACGTGACCCGCGTGGGCAGTACGCCCTTCGCCGTGCCACCGGTCGGCGCGGGCAGCGGGGTCGTACCGGCGTCGAGGTCGAAGTGGTACGCGTCGGCGGCGCCCCCGGTGAACTCGGAGGCCGTCAGTGTCACCGCCCGCCCGCCCGGCTCGGCCGTGACGGCGAACCGGTGTTCGAGCCGCTCCCGGGCCCAACTCGACGGCACCGGTGTCCCGTACTGATCGGCGAACCACTCCAGCCACAGCTCCGCTGCCTTGTCGAACGCGGTCTGCTGCGCTCCGGAGAGCCCCGGAGGCCGCCAGCCGTCGTCCAAGTGCCCGGCGAGCGCGACCCCGTCGGGCACCCTGCCCGCGAGCACCGCGCGCAACGCCCGCCCGCCGGGGTCGCGCCGGAGCGGATCGTCCTCCGGTCGCGCGGGCGGCCGGGCCAGCGGCGCCTTCGCCAGCACCGCGGCGTCGATCTGCTCCAGGACGGTGTCCGACAGGCTCTGGGTGCGCAGCGTGTCGAGGAAGCGCCGCCCGGCCCGGGCGGAGGCCCGCAGGGGCAGCGCCTTCGCGGTCTCGCCGGGCGCGCCCCCCGCCTCCGCGAGGAACTCCAGCGGAACCCCCTTCGGCAGGGGGACCTCCGCCCCTCCACCCGCCGGGCGGAACGCGCCGAGCGGAGTGCTCTCGGTGGCGATCTCGCACCACACCGGCGAGCCGCCGTCCTCGCCCGCGAACTCCGCCAGCTGCCACTGCCGGGCGAGCATGAACAACGGGTCGGCCACCCGGGCGGCCAGCGACTCGTCCAGCTGCCCGCCGGTGCCGCTCGGCCGTACCACTGGCTCCAGGCGGTGGTACTGGTTGAAGGAAATGACATCGAACATCGTCAGGACTCCTTCTTGATCAGTTGCTCCATCACGTCCGCCAGCTCCGGCCGTTTCATGATGTTGAGCAGGTGCACCGAGGGCTGCGTCCCCATCGCCCCCTCGGGCAGATACGCGGCCGGCAGGTAACGCCCCAGCCAGCCCAGCGCGTCCAGGTCCACGAGCCGTAGTTTCGCCAGGGCGAACGCCTCGTCGACGGTGGCGGCCAGCACGTCCGGGGTCCACGGCACCCCGACCACCGGCGGCACCGCGACCAGCACCGCCTGCGGAGCCCGAGCCCCGGGCGCGTCGTAGTGGAACGTGGCGCCCGCCGTGTGCTGCTGAGCGGGGATCAGCTCTGCCCAGGCATCGACGACGAGCACGGCGGCCTTGCCCGTTCCGAGCGGCTGTGCGGGGCCGTGCACCAACAGACCGGTGGCCGGCTTGTCCTCGTCGGCGGGTTCGCGCAGGGCGCCCACCCACCGGTCGCCCGGCGCGAAGGGCACCTGCCCGATCCGCAGGGCGTAGCCGGTACCCGTCGCCGCGGCACCGGTGTGCAGCAGCAGATCCGCCAAGGCGCCGGTGCCCGGCCGCACCGTGCCCATCAGCTCCGCCCAGTCGCCCGGCACCAGCCGGGCGTCGCCGCCGCGGTCGAGCCCGGAGCCGAACGAGGCGTCCAGCGCATCGGTGGCGGGCGCGGCTGACCGGCCCACGGCCCGGAACCCGGGTCCGAACACCGCCTCCAGGACCTCGGCCGCGGCCCCCGGTCCGCCCTCCGCCGTCTCCTGCTCGGCGAGCCGGATCCGCTCCTTCGCCTCGCGCAGGGCGGCTGCCAGCTGGTCGGCCTGCTCGTCGACCGGTCCGGTAGGCGGCCCGGTCACCCCGTAGGCGGCGAGTTTCTCCAGGTTCGCCGCGTCCAGCGCCGCCCGCAGGCCGGCGAGGGCCTTCTGCGCGCGGTCCGAGAACTCCAGGTCCGTGGCCGGCGGAGGCGGATTGTCCGCGGGTGCCAGGTCGGCCGTGGTGCCGGGCCGGGCGGCCGCGAGCACGGCCGCGACCGTCGCACCGAGCGCCTCCAGCTGGGCGATGTCCACGGTGGTACGGGTCCAGCTCGAGGCCCGGCCCGGGAGCAGGACGGGGACGGCGTCGTCGGGCACGGTCGACGGCTGCTGCGGCAGGAGCGCCTGCTCCAGCACGGTCCGCAGCCGGCCTGCTGCGGCGAGCGCCACCACGTCCAGGGCGCAGTGCCGGGTGAGCGGCCATGTGTGCTCGGTGACCGTGGCGGTGCCCGTCCCGGCCTCCTGGCCGGGACGCAGCCACGCGGCGCGCAGCTTGATCCGGGGGGCGGCCCCGAGTTGGTGGCCGGCCCAGGTGTCGAGCAGGGGTTCGGCCTCGGCCCTCGGCCGTGTGGTCTGCTGTGCGCCGTCCCAGCCCGCCGCGCGGGGCGATCCCTCCGGGACCACGACGAGGACCCGGTGGTTCACCGGGATGCCGCGCCGCGGCGTGTCGAGCACCTGGGGCCGTGCTGGCGGCTGCCCGCCCGCGGCGAGGGAGTCCAGTGTGGCACCGGCGCGGTCCGGATTGCCCTGGGTCAGCTGGTGGACGCTCTCGGCGAGGAGCAGGTCCCCGACGGCGTCGAGGTCGTCGCGGAGTGCGGTCAGGTGGCGCCGTACGGCCCGTTCCTCATCGGCGGTCATCGGTGAGCCGCCCGAGTTCGCTCGCAGGTGTGTGACGACCTCGTTCACGGGCACCCCGGCGAGCCGAGCGCCGTCCGTGACGTCGTGGGCACCGATGAACTCCTGCGCTCCCGCGGCGGGGTGCTGGACGCTCTGCACCGACCATTTGGCCCGCAGGGGAGCGATGAACCGGTCCAACTCCAGGGGTGCGTCGGCCAGTTCCCGTTCGTCGTGCAGTCGCCGTTCGAGCCGGTAGCCGAGCAGAGCCCCCAGGGGCTGGCCCTGGGCGACGCCGTCGAGGACGGTCATGGCCACCCGCATCCGCCGCGAGGACAGGTCGACCGCGAAGGCACCGGCGTCTGTGGGGTGCGACAGGTTGCCGCTGTGCAGCACGGCCGCGGTGGCGGCCTGCGGCAGCGAGGGAGCGAGCACCCATCCCCGGCTGCGCGGCACGCCGGCGGGCGTCAGGTTCTCCACCCAGCCGTACGCGCCCAGCTGCACCCCGGTCGGGCGGCGGCCCGGCCGGCGCAGTGCGTGGAGGCGGGCGGTGGCGAGGGATCCGATCCAGGCGTCGAGCCGGTGGGAGACGAGATCGAGGCATTCGCCGAGCAGCCGCTCCATGGCGGCGAAGGGATCCTCCTCGCGGCCCTGCCAGGTCTTCACCCGGCCGGCCAGGTACTGCAACGCGGCGTCGATCTCCGCCAGGCGCACGCTCCAGGGCCGCTCCGTGCCCAGCAGGCCGAGAACACCGTTGCGCCGGGTCGCTGCCTCGAAGACCTGTCCGGCCATGGAGGCACGAGCGTCGAGGATGGTCCGGTACACGGTCGAGTCGCGATCGGTCCCGCTGTCCGCGACGGCCGTCGGCGCGGACAGCGCCATGATCTTGCCCAGGGTGAAGGGGCGGGCGAGCAGCTTGGCGCTGGTGAGGGTGTTCAGCTCGTGCGTGGGGTTGAGCAGGGCTTCGGCGAACCGCAGCCGGGGCCACAGCGCGTCCGGGTCACGGACTCCGGACGCGGCCCGCCCGTACTCCAGGTTCGCGGTGTGCCGCAGCAGCGCCTCCAGGAGGGTGCGCGCCTCCTCCTTGCGGACCGTGAGCCTGATCAGTTCGAAGCGCTCGACGACGGCGTTGAGGAACCCGATCAGGTCGTCCGCCGGGTCGGTGCCTTCGGGCAGCTTCGCGGGACGGACGTACGGCAGCCACAGCCGGGTGGCCGCCCCGTTGATCTGGTGGCTGATCTTCGGCCGGTAGCTGATGCCGAGCGCCGCGTTGAGTGCCTGGGAGTGCCGGTCCTCCGGGGTGTCGCCGACGCAGTACCCGGTGCCGCCGAAGCTGATGCCGCTCATGCTGAGCGAGGCGTCCTTGAAACAGGCCAGGAGCCCGCCCTGGACGGAACGCACCGACACCGTCCGCGACACCGGCGCCATCCCGAGGGCGCGCAGCACGTCACGTTCGGGCTTGGGCAGCGTGAGGGTCTCCCCGGGCTGGTCGGGGCCGCCGACCCGGGGCAGGGTGTCGACGCCGACCTCCCAGAACGGGCGCAGCACGCCGAGGACGCGGTGCAGCCCCTTCAGACCCGACGGCTCGTGCTCGTCGGGCTGCCAGCGCGCGGTGGCGGTGACCGGCAGCACCCCGTACGGCTGCCTGCCGACCCGCAGAACAGGGAGCGGCCCCCGGGCCCGTACGTTCTCGTAGTAGTGGCGGCGCAGCCAGGACCGGTCGACGGTGAGCTCCGTACCTCCCCGGTCCTTCTCCAGGAGTTCGTCGAGGTAGAAGTCCCCGGTGGCGCTCCACAGGGCCATCTGCAGGGCGCGCGCGTCGGCCTGCTCCGGCTCGTCGGCCCCGGGCAGGGCCGTGAGCGCGGACACCGGAATGCCGAACGCGGCCGCGAGGCGGGAGCAGTTCGCCCACTCGTCGGGCGCCGCGGCGGGGCCGAAGACACCGAGCAGCCGGTCCACGTCCGGGGGCGGCGGTGCGGAACCGGCCTCGTCCCGGGTGTTGTTGGTCGCCGTGCCCTGCCGCACGAATGCCGCCTCGCCGTCCCCGTCCCGGCCGGCCAGCAGTCGGGTGAGCCGTCCCGCCGAGGCCTGGGGGTCGAGGGAGCCGGACACCCCGAACGCGACCACCCGGGTGAGCAGCGGTTCCCTGGCCGGCTCGTAACCGTTCCGGTCCAGCAGCACGGTGACGGCGAGCCCCTTCTCCTCCGCCTCGGAGAACTTCGTCAGCCAGCGCAGCTCCGGGTCGAGGTGCGGTTCGCCCTCCTCGGGCGTCGCGTCCGGGTCGGGCCCGACCTGCACGACGTCCGGGACTGGCTTGCCCTCCTTCTCACCGACCAGCACATCGCCTTGATACGCCCGTACGACAAAGAGGTCCGGAAGGGTAGAGGCGGTCGCCGCACGGTTCCAGCCTCGCCCGCGGACCGGGACCTCGGGCCAGGACGGCTCCGGATCCGGCGCGGAGTCGGACAGCGGCGACGGTGGCCGGGTGTCCGAGACGGGTGTGAGCAGCCGTACGAGCCAGCGGGCCCGCTGCGCACCGAGTGCGCCCGACAGCTGCCCCCAGGCGGCGAGGAGCAGCCGGCCCCGGTCCCCGTCCGCGTTGTCGCTGCGGCCGGCCCGCCACACCGTCCGCCAGTAGCGGCGGCCCTGCTCCACCTCGCCCGCGGTGGGGTGCGGCTCGTGCGACTCGACATGGATGTCGTCGGGGAAGATCCGCACGAGCAGCTTGTCGTGGCCGCCGTCCCTCCGCACCCGGGTTTCCAGCCGTACGGGCAGGAGCACCAGAGGTACTTCTGGATCCAGGTCGGCGAGCAGCGGGGCGAACCCCCTCCCGGCGAAGGCACGCACGCCCTCGTCCAGGGCGCCTCGGGTCGTGCCGATGCGGCTGAAGACGGCCTGCCGGTCGGTGGCGGTGGCCCGGGCGCCGAGGAGCGCACGGTGCTCCTCGGCCTCGGTCACGGCCCGGCGCAGTGCGCCGAGATCGGTCATGTGTCGTTCTCCTCAGGGGGACAGGAGTCGTGCGGCCGGCAGGACGACCCTGACGGGCTGCTGGAAACACTGGCGGGCGGTCCCCGCGGCGCTTGCGCCCCACACGAGACCTTCGTGGGCGACGTTGGGCCGCGGGTTTCCCGGGGCATGGGTCGCGGCCAGATAGGCCTCCTTGGAGTCGAAGAGATGGCTCCAGTCGAGGTTGTTCCAGTCGTCCGCAGTGCTGGGGGTGTTGGGCGGCGCGGTGTAGGGGCGGCCCCAGACCCCGGACGCCGGAGGGTCGGTGAGCGCGTTGTCCGGCGGGTCGTCGAGCCCGAACCGGGGCTCGGTCGGCTGCTCCGCGATCACGAAGCACCAGGGCGAGGCGAGGAGTTCGGTCTTCGTGAGGTCGAAACCGATCATGGCCGTGTCGGGATCCAGGCCGCCCCGGAAGATCGGATGGCGGGCGGCGGCTTCGTTCGGCTCGGTGCCGAGCAGCGGAGCCGCGTAGATGATCGCACCGGGGTAGCGGCGCAGCAGGGCGCTGCGCAGCACCAGGACGACCCGGTCGGGCGGGGCGGTCAGATGCGTCCCGAGCGTCAGGTCGCGCTGCCACGTGTGCAGGGGCGGCAGATCCTTCGCCTGTCCCCAGAACGACGCGAAGTACGTGCCGCGCTGGTCGGTCGGGTACTCGCGCCAGCGCAGCTCGCGCGCGAACTCGTGGTTGGCCCCGGCCATGTACGCGGCGACGAAGGGGGCGTTGGTGAGGGCGAGCACCGCCGTGTCGGCCGGAACGTGCTGGAGACCGGCGAACAACCACTCGTTGGACTGCGCCGACAGCGGCGGCCACATGGGGTCGTCGAAGACCGGCGCCCACTGCACCGGCACCTCCGGATCGGTGCCCGCGGGCCGTTCGACCAGGGTGTCGACGACGGCGGGCACGGTGACCGCGGGGTCCGTCAGATCCACGATCTTCTGTTGGGCCTGCAGGGCCGGGAACGGGTCCCGTTCCGGAATCGGCGGCGCGTGCGACGGCCCGAGCACCCGGTCGTGCGCCTGGACCAACATGTCCTTGACGTCCTCGGGGCGGGTGTCGAGCACGGCCGGGGCGGGCAGCAGATCGCTCTGCTTCGCCAGCGGTCCCGGGTGGGTGAAGACGCCGAGGCCGAGGCTGCCGGTCGTGTGCCACGTCTCGACGAGGTCCTTGAGACCGTCGGCCGTCCACGGTTCCTGCTCGGGGCCGGGTCCCTCCCCGGTGACCCGCAGCTCCCCTGAGCAGTCCGCCCACCAGAGCTCGGTGGTCGGATTGGCGTCGCACCAGTCCCAGCTCCCCGGGCAGGCGCCTCGGAACGTGCCGTGGTGGCCGGCGGACTGCCAGGTACCGGTGAAGACGCCGTCCGAACTGATGTTCTCCGGGCTCCAGATGCCGGTGCACACGCCGCGCCAGGTGCCGTGCTCCGAGCCGGACTCCCAGGTGCCGGTGTACAGGGCGATCCAGGTGGGACTACCGCCGTCCTGCCCGGGTTCGTTGCTCCATGTGCCCTCGTAGGCGCCCTTCCAGGCGCCCGACCGCCCCGCGCCCATGTCCCAGCTGCCGGCGCACCTTCCCCTCCACGTGCCCGCGGGATCGCCCGCGCCCGACCCGTCCCAGAGCCCGTCGAACGCGCCGGAGAACCGGCCCTGGGCCACGGTCTCGGCGTTCGCGTCGGAGAGCAGGTCCAGTCCGGCCGGACCGCTCCGGCCGCTGGGGAAGACCAGATCGCCGTGCGGGGTGACCTTCGTCGAGGCCAGGAAGCCCTCGGGTACCGCGACCTCGGGCAGCGCCGAGAGCCGGAAGGCACGGTTGAGTGAGACCGCGGCGAGCGGGCGGGTGGCGGCGAGCTGCTCGGTGGTGACCGCGCGCTGCGCGGAGCGCCGGGCCGCCTCGGTCGCCACCTGCCGCCAGGCGTCCGGCGCCCCGTCCTCGGGCGCGAAGACCTTGCGTACCGCGGCGAGCCGCTCCGGGGCCACGACCCGCTCCGGTGCGACGGCGAATGCCACCGTGCCGTCCGGATCCGGTCGGGGCACCGCGAGGCCGGTGGGGGAACCGGAGACGGAGGCCAGCACGGTGGCGAACGGCGGCTGCGGAGCGTTCGCCGCCCGCCCGGCGATCAGCCCCACCCGCCGGCTGAGCACACCCATCGGGCGCACCGCGCGGTGGAACTCCGCGGTGGCCATGGCGTTCGGAAGCAGACTCGCCCGGATCGACGACCACAACGTGGTGTCCGAGGTCAGCGCCAGACGGCTCTGCAGGGGAGTGGCCAGCCGCAGGACCTCGTCGGCGGAGAGCGGCCGTACGTGCCGCAGATGCAGTCGGCCGCCGACCAGTCGGGCGAACCGGGCCAGGTCGAGCAGCCGGTTGGCGGCCCGTACGTCGGCGAGCTGCTGCCACGCCGACGCCATGAGCTGCTCCTGGTCGGCCTGCACGGCCCGGGCACCGAGTCCGGCGGCCACCCTCCACCGAGGATCGAGGTTCAGGGTGTCGAGCCAGCCGGAGGACGCCGGGACCGCTCCTACCCGCAGTGCGTGGAAGCCGCCGTACAGCGGGGGCAGGACGTCGGGGTCCTCGTCACCCGTGCCGTCCCCCACCGGCACCAGCGCCTTCGCGAGCCGCTGTTGCCACTGGGCGCTCGGCTCGCCGACCGGCCACGGGTCGCGCGCCGGGGCGTTCGGATCGCGCAGGGCGCTCTCCACCTCCTGGACGACGGGCCCGGGGCCGGTCGCGAAGAGCCCGGGGCGGCTCACGTCGAGCGGCCGTCGGCCGGCGTGCGGCGGCAGAGGGCGGGCCCGCAGCCGGTCGGCCAACGTCTCGAAGTCGCCGCCCTCGCCGGCGGAGAACGTCCAGGAGAAGTAGACCGGCAGTTCGCAGCGGGCCGCCGGAGTCCAGGCGGGTGCGAGATTCCCGCCGGCGACGTCCTTGCCGAGCCCGGCCAGACGCCCCACCTCGAAGGAGGGGACCAGACAGGCGGTGTAGCCGGTGTGCGCCAGCAGCCGGCGAGGAGCGAGCAGTCGGGAGACGGATCGGCGGGGGTCGGTCTCGTGTCCTGGGAGCGTCTGGGCGTGGGCCCACAGGTGCAGTGAGGCCGGATCGGGCAGTTCGGTCCCGTCGACCCGCAGCACGGGCAGCGGGACGCCCGGCTCCCGCTGCGGCCGGCCCGCCGCGAACGGTACGCAGACCAGGGCGAGCCAGGGCCGCAGGGCGCCCGTCGGTCCCGGCGCCAGCGGGGTGAACAGCCAGGGCAGTTCGGCCCGTTCGAACTCCAGCATCGGGAACCTGGTGGTCTCCGCGTCCGGTGTGCCGGGCAACGGGAAGAGCCGCACGATCTCCTTGTGATCGATCGCCCGCACATCGCCCGGCCCGTACAGCCGCAGCGGTGGGACCGGAACCGCCTGCGCGGGACGGCCGTTCACCGACGCGGTGGCCGCGAGGGAGCCCCGTACGGGCATCGTGTTGACCAGGGTGTCGGGGTCGGTGAGCGAGGCGGCGGCCCCGGCCCGCTCCCAGGACGCGAAGGTGTACGTGGTCATGGCCTCACCTCGTGTGCGGGCACGACCTGGTGCAGCGCGGACCGGCCCGAAACGGTCCTCAGCTGGGCTGTGGCTTCGGTGAAGGTGGCCGTCCGGAGGAACCCGCCGGCCTCCTTGAGGGTGCCGGTGTCCACGATCGCGTACGTCCGCTCCTTCAGGACCGACGTGATCGGCGGGGTCGCGTACCGGCTGCGCAGTGCGTGCACGAGGCTGCGGCCGACCGCCCCCCAGGGCAGTGCGGCCGTCAGGGCGGCGTCGGTGATCACCCAGCGCGCGCCCGGGGCGGGGACGGTGCCGCCGAGCCACTTGGTCTCGTACTCCACCGGTACCGAGTACCGGGAGGCGGTCGCCGAGGACGTGGGAGGGGTCAGTTCGCTGCCTGAGCGAAGCCGCTCGAAGGCGGGCTGGGTGAGCTTCTCGTCGTCGGTGAGATCGAAGAAGTCGGCCCGGGCGAAGTCCTCCTCGACGGGCTTCACGACGCCCGCCCCGGCGGCGAATCCGACCGCCACGCCGAACGAGGTCGGCGCCGGGAGCCGGCCCGGTCCGAACCGGACCACCGGCGTGTCCAGCGGAACCGTGCGCTGGCTGAAGCGGAGCCGGCCGAGCGGGTGCAGCAGCCGTCCCCCGGCTTCGTCGGTACGCAGCGACACCATCGTGCGCGCCCCCTCCGGGAGGACCGGCTCCCAGCTCCGGGGGTCCTTCAGCGCTTGTTCAAGGAGTCGGCCGACGTCCGGGGGCGGCGGGGCCTTGGCCTCGCCGGTGCAGTTCCAGCGTTCGTCGAACGGAAAGCTGACGTCGAAGAACAGGAAGGACACGCTGGCACGGCCGGCGACGTTCCAGCAGGGCGTCGGCCCCTCCACGTGGACCCGCAGCCCGACCGAGCACAGCGTCTCCCCGGCGAAGCGCAGCGCGAAGGAGCCGCCGAGGTCGAGCATCACACCGAAACTGGGCTCCCAGCGCACCAGGGCGTCGAAGGAGAGCCGCCCGGACACACCGGTGCTGCGCGAACCGATGACGGCGGAGAGCTCGGCGCCCGCCTGGACGGTGCCCGGGGTGAGGGCGAAGTAGCCGGTGAAGACGATCCGCAACAGCGGGCTGTCCGCGATCGGGATCGTGAGGCGCTTCGGCGTCGGGAACCCCGCCGACGGGGTGAACCGGGGGTGGAAGCCGCCGGCGCTCAGGATGAAGGTCGCGTCCTGCCCGCTCTTGGCGCGCAGCGCGAGACCGCCGTCGATCGAGGAGGTCAGCAGCCGGGAACCCGCCAGGCTGGCATTGATCTCGACCAGCCCGTTCGCGGCGTCGACGACACCCGCGACCGAGGCCCGCAGATCGAGGATCGGAGCCTGCGGGGCGGGCAGCGCGACCCTGAGCCGGCCGAGGATGCCCACCACCCCGCTGGGCAGCTCCAGTACCACCCCGACGTCCGCGGTGAGGAAGGAGACGGGACGGCCCCAGCCGAGCCGGAACATGGGCCCCACGACCGTGCTTCCCGGACGCGCGGGGAACACCGCGCCCAGCGAGGCCAGGATGCGCGGCGCCGCGGCAGCCGCGTCCGCGGGGAAGAGCAGGTCGTCCAGGTGACCGGACTGGACGACCTCGGCGAGGCCCGCCCGGTCGAGCGCGCGGCCGATGCCGAGAAGACCACCGACGGCGTTCAGCGTGAAGGCGAGGCCCAGTTCGATGGCCGGAGTGAACTCGGCGCTCATGGCGACCAGGACCGACACCGGACGGGTGTCCAGGATCCCGAAGGCCTGCACCTCGACGACGCCGAGGCTGAGCGACAGGGCCCCCCGGTACTGGCCGTCGTGCTCGGCGAGGAACCCGCTGCCCTTGGCGGGGCCGACGGCGAGGGTGAGCCCGAGGCCCCTCGGTGGTACCAGGGCCGCCGTGTACCCCGCGCCGGCAGGGCGGACCTCAAGGCCCGCGCCGTCCACCGCCGCGTCCGCGAGACCGAGCAGCGACGCCCGGAAGGACGCGTCGAGCCGCAGTCCGCCGTTCTGGGCGGACACGTACAGAGAGGGCGCGCGCACCCCGGACGGGGCCCCGCTGAGGGGGACCGCGATCCCCCTGCCGCTGCCGCCGCCCTCCAGGCGGAGTCCGCCCTTGCCGAGCGTGGCGCCCAGTCGGCCCTTGAGGACGAGGCCGCCGGGGACGAGGAGCTTCAGCAGCGCGTGGTCGGTCAGCGCGAAGTCGACACCGTCGGCCCGGAAGGTCAGCGAGGAGGCGTCGGGTGCGGCGGACGGCAGGGAGAGCACGAGACTGACCCCGTCGCGTACGGCCAGGCCGGGTACGAGTGGGAGCGCGCCGGTGAGGACGAGGGAAAGGTCGATCTTCGGGGGCAGAGCCCCGACGAGGGGATCCTGCACGGCACCCGGCCCTGCTGTGAGGACCTCGTCGATGGCTAGTGTCCATGCCGGTGGTGACTGTCTGACGGCCGTCCGCAGCAGGTCGACGAGGACCGGCCACACGTCGCCGGGGGCCGCCACGTGCGTCAGAGCGAACCGTACGAGCAGTGTGTCCGCGGTCAGCGCGTCACCGGGAAGCCCGAGCGCCTGAGCGAGCCGCTTTCTGCGGTCGGCCTGGGAGAGGCCGGAGAGGAGCGGGAGCAGCGGGTCGAGCCCCGCGCGGAGTTCGGCCGCCAACTGCGGTAGTGGGCTTGCCATCAGCGGGCCGTGGGGAGATGGGGGACGTTCATCTGATCGGCACCATTCTCCGCCCACGGGTCACCGCGTGACTCTGGAACCGAGGCGGATGGGGATCGGGAACACCCCCGACGCTATCCCCGCCCGAGGGCCGGCGCGCGGCCACGAATCGCGGGACGCCCCCGGTCCGGTGCGGAAATCACCCGACCAGCAGAGGCCTGCCCGGACCGTCGTCGGCGCGACGCCGTTCTTGCGCGGTTGGCCGGCGGCAACGCCTGAACAGGCGCTCCTGGTCGCCGAGGTGGCCCGGGAACCGTCCGGATCTTGCGGGGGACCGCGACGGCCGGATCAGACCCAGATGCTTGGCCACTGCCGGGACCAGGACTCGGCGCGATGGGAAGCGGCTGCTGAAGACGGTGCCGCCAGGCCGATCGCGAGATCCCCTTCAGTCCGGAGCAGGCGACGGTGAAGCAGCTCTGCCAGTGCTCCCTCGGCATCCTCCTCGCACAGGGCACCGGCCTCGACCAGTCCATGAGTGATACGCCCGATGCTGAGCGGCCGCTCATCGAGTTCTTGGTAGAGCACGAGGCGGCTTGCGACAGTGTGCAGGTGTGCGGGTCCGTGTCGAGCGGCTGTCTCCTTCGAGGTCGTGGAACCGGTCGCCGTAGTCGGTCAGCGGCGTACGGGTGAGGTCGAACCTGGGCGGGCGAATGATCCGGTCGGCGAGGTGACCTGGCCACGAGGCCCGGTCACCACGCCCGGGAACAGCGAGGGCAAGGTCGACGATGATCTGCTCTCCGTCGCCTTGCACCACGGTGTCGACGACATCGACGGCCCGGGCGACGGCGCGTCCGGGCTCCCCTTCCAGGACGTAGCCGGCGAACACGACCGCAAGTCCCGGATCGCGGGCCTTGAGCCGGTGGCGAGTGCCAGAGAAGCCATGGTCCGGCCGAACAGGCAGGTGAACCCCACCAGTCGGGGAGAGATGGCGAGGATGCGCTCGGCGACGTCGTCAACAAGCTGCGGGACGACCTCGTACCCCTCGGGCGGCGATTGCCCTGGGTGTACTTCAGGATCCGGTCGACGACGGCCTTCTCCTGCTGTTCGTCGAGTAGCGGATCGATTTCTCCGGTGAAGACGAACCCGTCGAGTCCCCAGGCGTTTGCCAGATACTGGTAGGTGCCAGGCTTGAGCCATCTCGGCAAGTGTGGAGCAACGTGGACCACTCGTGAGCGGTGGAGGATCTCTCTGTGTCGAGCGCGGTCTTCTCTCTTCTGTGAAGGTTCGCGAGACAACGAACCCCCGTTCAGTCACTGCCGGCTTCGGCATTGACCCGACGCGCACCCACACCTATTGCGGCCAGCGGCTCAAAATGATCAACTTCGTGACTCCTGGGCGACATCACGCCGAAGCGCGGTCGGCCACATCGCTCCACCCGCTTCGGGGGTGTAGCGGTCGGCAGTCTTCTCCCGGGCCACCGGCCTGCTCTTCATCGGTCCATGACGTCCGAATGCGTACCGTCATACGGTTGGTTGGAAGCCGTTGATGGTGGCCTCGACCATGCGGGAGACCCGCTCGAGTTCGGCTCTGGTCGGATCGGCGGGGACCTTGAGGTTCTGCCACACGACCACGAAGTCGAGGTTCCGGTTGCTGTCGTGGACCTTGAGTGCCTCCGAGACCACTCTCTCGACGACACCGGCGCTGTTGGGCTTGAGCGGGCCGATGCCGATCTTCGCGTGGGTGGCGGAAAGCCCGCCGTTCGGCCACAGGAGTTCGCGGTGGAACCAGCTGCGGCCGCCACCCACGAGCATCTGGACAAGATCCGTCGGGCTGCCACTCTCCAGGCTGCCGTCGAACATCCGGGTGACGAGTTTCGCCATGTCCACGGCTGTGGTCGCCTGGGCGACCTGTCCGTCGTTCGCGGACGCGATCCGCACCGGGGTCCATTGCGCCAGGTAGTCGCCGGCGAGCCAGATGCCCTGCTGGGTCTGCTTCCGGAAGAAGCCGTCGTCTCCCGCCTTGGCGTTCATGAAGCCGAACGCGACGCCGTGGATGCTGGCCGCCGCGCCGGCATTCTGCTGCTGGAGGAGCATCCCCCTGAGCTGGGTGCGGTAGTCGAAGGTGAACTCGACGCCGATCGGGCGTCCCGCCGCGTCGAGTTGAGGTTCGAGAACCGTCCGGTAGGCCGGCACGATCTTGGTGGGGTCGCTCCCGTGCTGGATGGTGATGGCGCTCGGGGTCGCGTTCTTGATCTTCTGGTCGAAGTCGGACGAGAGGGCGAGGAAGAAGGCGTCCGACGACGACGGCTGCTGTTCCAGGAGCAGTTGATGGGAGAAGAAGCGGAGTGTGTGTGCCGCGTACATGGCGAGCAGTTTGACCAGGCTGCCCGAGAAGTGGACCTCGTTCTGCCGGTGGCCCGCCCACGCGCGATCGTCAGTGTCCTCCAGAGCCACCACGGTGAGGGCGACCCGTTCGAGTGCGGCGCGGTCGGCTCCGGTCAGCCCGTTCATGAAACCGTCGAGAGCGTTCTGCATGCTCCGGTTACGGTCGGCTGCCCCCTCGGCCTGGAGATTGTCGCCGTACGCTCCGGTGAACAATTCCATGTCGAATCGCCTCCTTGTGCATGAAGGAGATGAACGCCGCGAGGACGGCGGCGCTACCGATGAGCACGAATCTCCTTCAATTCTCGTACGTCACTCCGCCCGCTTCAACTTCTACGACGCCCGCTCCGCCCGCGGTGGCGCCAGGGTGTCCCGCACCAACGCCCGGGGGCGCACGTGCTGTAGGTGGGTACGGGCCAGACGTCGGTGGCGTTCGTGCGGCCCCCAGCGGACGAGGCGCTGCGCCTCATGCCGTAGCGCACGCAGCCCGTGGCCGCTACGCGCTACCTGTAGTACCGCATCAGCTCTCCGTTGGCGCGCAGGTGGTACAGGTGGGTGCTCGAACTGGCGATCATGACCGGGATGGGTCGGCCAGGCAGCCGGAGGTGGCTCATCTGCTCCACCCCGCCGCTCGGCGGATGCCGGAAGATCTCTCCCGTGTCGAGGAGCTGGTAAACGTCCCCGGCTCCGACACTGATCTCCAAGGTCCGGAGGTCGGTGTCGACCGTGTCCCAGGACGTGCCTCCCAAGTGCCGCAGGATCTCTCCGTTGGCCAGCCTGAACTGGTACATGACTCCGCCGCCGGCGTCGATCCGCGTCGCGCCGCTGCCGGCGAAGGCGAGGAACTCCCAGCCGGTCAAAGGGGTTCCGGTGTAGCGGAAGACTGCGCCCGTGGTATGCCGTTGGTACAGCTGGGTTCCGTCGGCCACGATCTGTGCCGTGAAGGGGTTGTTGTCCAGGAGTTGCCACCCCGTCATGGGAGCACCGGTGTACCGCAGGACGGCACCGGTGGTGTGGCGCTGGTAGAGATTCCCTCCCGACGCGGTGAGCTGCGCCGTGGCCGGATTGGCATCCAGTTGCTGCCAGCCGGTCAGGGGGGTGCCGGTGTACCGGAAGATCGCGCCGCTGGTCTCGTGCCTCTGGTACAACTCGTCGCCGTCGGCGGCGATCTGTGCCGTTGCGGGGTTCACGTCGAGCGCCAGCCAGCCGATCATGGGCGTTCCGGTGTACTCGAAGATCGCGCCCGTGCCGTGACGCTGGTAGAGCCGGTTCCCCGACGCGGCGAGCTGACCGGTCGCCGGGTTGCCGTCGATCTGCTGCCAATAGAGGCTGCGCGCCCGGCTCTTGTCGTTCGCCGTCGGCACGCGCCTCAGGGTGTTGGTATTGAACGTGGACCACATGACGTCATGCTGCGTGCCGATTCCGGCCGCGTGTCGCAGGCCGATGAGATGGCCGATCTCGTGGAGGGCGACACTCTCCACGTCGAGGCAGTCGGGCTCGGCCCCTATGCGCCACTTGTGTTCGTCTTTGTCGAAGTGGAGAGGTTTGGGAAGACTGGGCGTCCCGCATCCCGGCGGTGCGGCGGCGTGGGCGTGACGTGGGCCCACCAGGAGGGGGTAGTCGGGGTCGTTCGCCGGAACCCAGCTGATCAGGAAGTCAGGGTTCGCCCCCGAGGGCACCTCGGTGAACGTGACGGGGAGGAGAGCCTCCCACGTGGCGAACGCGGTTCGTACGGCGGCGAACTCGTCGTCACCAGGTATCTGTACGGTCCCTTCCTTGAACGCGTACGTGAAGTGGTTCTTGTCCCAGGCGCACATGTTGCCGTTGAGGGTGTCGTAGATGGGTGCTCCGGTCGCGCGGAGGACAGGGGCACGCATCAGCCCGCAGCGGGACTTCAGCATCTCCGCACGCGTACGGTCGTCGAAGACACCTGTCGGCGTGAGCCCGCTGTGCTCCTGGAACCAGGCCAGGGCCAGTGCGGTGATGTCGTCGAGGCGCCCCGCTTCGTAGGAGCGCGCGGGGATGTACCCGAGCTCAACCAGGAATAGCTGGACGTACTCGAAGCCGTCCTGTCGCTGACCGGGTCCGGTGGTGCCGACGCCGGCAACGGTGCGTCTCGAGTCGGTCTTGTGCGGTCCCATGGCGGACTCCTTCGATGTCGAGGGGGAATCGAACCGAGTCCTGCAGGAACGGGGTACACCTTCAGTCTCCTGCGGGACAACACCCCCTGCAATCGGGTGTATGCGCGCGGGAGGGCAACCCCCGCGCGGGCCCGGGGAAATGCGCGTATGGTGAGCAAGGGGCACAAGTGGGACTTCGCCGCTGACGGCCGACCTCCCGTACGGATTCCTCTCCGCCGCAACGAACCCATGCCGGTGCTCTGTCCCGGGGCCACCGCTTCCGTGCGGCGCATTCGTCCGCGGAGGCGTACGGCCGCCGGCCTTCGGCCGCCAAGGCCTCGGCCACGAAGGAGAGCACGATGGAATCGGGCAGGATTGAGCGGAACCCCGACGTGCCGGAGACGCCACCACTACACCCCCGCTCGGGCCGTGAGCTGGAACACGACGCGGCCGAGCGACTGGACGAGATCCGGCAGTACTTCAAGGACCAGTACGCGGAGCGCAACGTCGTCGCCCGCACGACGACCGAATCCGGCGACGCGCTCGACTGGGTCCCCGTCGAGGCCCAGGGTGAACCGCCCTACATCGAGTCGGCGGACCGCCCCAACGACCCCGACCGCCCGTCCTCGCCCCAGCCCTTCGAAGCGGGCGAGTCGCGCGAAGAGACCGGACCTCCCGGCACTGTCCCGATGCTGCGCAAGCCGCTGGACCGCATCACCCCGGTCGGAACCCTGCAGGACTACCTGTCGAAGGGGATCTACGCGAAGCGGTCCACGCCGCCCGACGATCCCGGCCTCGCCCTGCCCCGCGCCGCCACCGCCGTGCACAAATACGCCCACGCAGCCCAGGGCGTGACCAACTACGGCACCGAAGGCTTCATCAACACGTGGCGGCCTTACGTCCAGTGGTCCAACGAGTTCTCCCTGGGGCAGCTGTGGGAGGTCAGGGGATCGGGGGCCGGGACCGATCTGCAGACCGTCGAAGTGGGCGTGCAGACCTACTACGACCTCTACGGCGACTGGTATCCGCACCTCTTCATCTTCTACACCACCAACAACTACACGCAGATGGGCAACTACCTCGGCGGCTACAACCGGGACGTGAAGGGATGGGAGCAGCTGTCGAGCACGGTCTACCCCGGTATCCGCGTGGCGGAGAGCGTCTACGCGGGTGACCAGTACGACCTCGCCATCAAGGTCATGCTGTACCTGAACAAGTGGTGGATCCGGATCGGCAACGAATGGATGGGCGGCTACCCCACCAGCCTGTTCAACGCCACGGGACTGCGCGACCAAGCGGCTTCCATCGACTGGGGCGGCGAGATCGTCGACGACGTCGCCAACCACCCCGAGGCCACGTACACCTGGATGGGCAGCGGGCGCTTCCCGTCCGAGGGCTGGAGCCGCGCGGCCTACATGCGCAACCTGACCTACCAGTCCGACGCGGCCGGCACGATGAAGCCGGTGGTGGGCTACCCCTATGTGACGAACCCGAACGCCTACCAGATCTCCACCGACTTCACCGGCACGTCGACCTGGGGATCGCACTTCTACTGGGGAGGCCCGGGTGGAGTCGAGTGACGTCCCGGCGCGGGACGACCACCCGGAGGTCATCCCCTCCGAGGTCGATCCGGACGTCGAGTGCGTCCGGATCGACCGAACGGACGACCGCGCCGGACCGCCACCGTCCCCCGATCTCCCGGAAGAAGGGTCAGGGCCCTCGTCGGCGCCGGCGTCGGCGCCGGCCGTGGAGGGCAGAAGGCTCTGCCCCGAGGGCTATCTACCGCGGCGACGGCACCGCGACTACACCCTGGACGGCAAACGAGTCGTCAGCGACTCCCCGCCGATCCCCAACCCTGACGACCCGCCCGTTCGGCGGCCAAGGCCATGGTGATGGATCAGGCGATCGAGCCGGGTGGCCGGGGACAGCACCACCGGGGCCTGCCAACCGGACGACTTCCTGTGGCGGCAGATCAAGAGCTTCGTCCAGCTGGGTTCGTCGCCCCCGGTCACCAGCTGCGCACCGACCTGCTGCCTGTGGGCTTCGTCAGCCGTGCGCTGGTGCTGCTCTCCCGGCAGGAGGGCCACAGCCGGACGTACCACCCTGTTCCACCCCGAAGGCGCGGACTTTGAGGTGGTGCATGACGCGATCAGGGAGGCGGGCTCTCCGCTGGAGGTGGTCTCGGGCGACGCATGGTTCGCCGCTCAGGAGCGGTCGGCGGCCTCCGGGGCTGGAAACGCGCTCGCCGCCGCCCTCCCACTGTTCCAGGAAGGCGCACTGGAACTTGGCGAGAACGAGTCACGTGAACAAAGCCACCTAACGGTCGCTGCGGCACCTCGGCATGGAGTTCCCGGCCATCGACGTCGCGTCCATCTCCCGGATGATCGAGTACTTCCGGCGGACGGGGGAGCTGGACTGATCTGCCCGATGGCACCACATCTTCCGCTGAGCCCACCTGCCGGGCTCTCCGCCGGACCAGCAGCCGGACTGGCCGGACCCGGCCCGGGTGAAGGAGGTCCGGGCGACACTCGCCGAGAGCTAGCCGCTGGTGCGCTGGGACAGCGTGCGGCAACTGGGCGGTCTCCTGGCGCGAGTGGCAGAGGGCGAGCTGTGTGTGCTGATGGCCGGCGACTGTGCCGAGGATCCCGCCGAGTCCTCGATCGCCGATGTCGCGCCCAAGGCCGAGATGCTGGACGTCCTCGGCGACATCATGCGGGCAGGAGCCGGCCGGCCGGCCGGTCGTAGAAGTCGGCCGCTTGGCAGGGCAGTTCGCCAAACCCAGGTCACAGACGTACGAGTACGGTGTCGGCGGCAGGGTACCGGTCTACCGGGGTCCCATGGTCAACGGACCCGAGCCGACCCACCGGGCACGACGGGCCGATCCCGGGCGGATGATCGGCGGCTACCGGGCCGCTCGCGAGATCCTCCGCTCGCTCGACGCCCTCGGCCGGGGCGACGGCGCGACCTTTCTGGACCGGGTGTGGGCCAGCCACGAGGCCCTGCTCCTGGACTACGAGACTCCGCTGGTGCGGCCGACCGGTGGCGGCGGACGCTATCTCGCCTCCACGCACTGGCCTGGATCGGCGAGCGCACCCGGCAGGCAGACGGCGCGCACGTGCGGCTGCTGGCACGGCTCGAGAATCCCGTGGCGTGCGAGGTGGGCCCGCGCACGACCGTCGCGAAGGTGATGCGGTTGTGCGCGGTTCTCGATCCGGAGCGCACCCCCGGTCGGCTGACCCTCATCGCGCGCTTCGGTGTGACGGAGATCGACCGGCTCGGAGCGCTGGTGCGCGCAGTACGCCTGAGCGGGCACCCTGTGCTGTGGATGTGCGACCCGATGCACGGCAACACCGTCCAGGACCAGAGCGGCCTGAAAGTCCGTCATCTCAACCACATCCTGGACGAGATTCGCTGGTTCTTGTCGATCGTTTCGGACGGAGGCGGCAGATGCGCCGGGCTGCATGTGGTGGCTTCTCCCCTGGACATGGGCGAATGCGCGGGAGCCGGAGTCACTCCGGTGCGCGGCCCGCGTTACCGGACCCTGCGTGATGCTCGGCTCAACCTGATGCAGGCCGTGGCCGTTGCTGCGCACTGGCAGCAGCGCACGGCTCGGCAGGGTGAGGAGATGGTCCTGCCTTCGTAGGGGCAGCCCTCTCGTGAGAGGCGGCCGGCTGCTAGTGCAGCAGGACATCGATCGAGGTGGCGACCTTCTGGCACATTTCCGTGAACAAGGCCTGCTCGCCGGGCGAGAGCACCTCTGCGGCGGCGTGAACGTTCTCCCGTCGGCTGCGCGCCGCGCCGGCCAGGAAGGCGTGGCCCTGCGGTGTGAGAGAGGTCGTATGTTCCCTCTTGTCCTCGCCGAGTGCCGCCTGCTGGACGAGCTCAAGGTCTTTCAGGACGCGCAGCGCCTTGGACGCGGTCTGCCGCGATACCCCCAGGGACTCGCTGAGACGCGAAGGGTTCATGGCGCCGCGGATACGGAGCATCTCCAGTACGTCGTACTGCTGCCAGTTGATTCCTTCGGGGTTGGTCGCGGCCCGCCGGGCGACCAGTACACACTGCAGATGCGACAGCGCGTCCTCCAGCTCGGAGGGCGGACTGAGCTGCTGCGCGCGGACTTCGTGTACGTCTGTCATCGGTGGGCTCCTTTCGAGGGGGACACGAGGGACCGGTGCCGTTGCACTGTCCAGTGCACCCCTACTTGATTTCCACATGGAAATGATGCAAGCGTAACCGCTTTCTGCGCAAAGGGACGGCCACCCTTTTCGGGGGCGCCCGTCCCTTTGCCGTGCCGGGGCGAGTGTCTACCTCATGGTCGCCGCCTCCCGCATCAGGGCGAAGAAGAGTCCGGCGCCGGAGGGGCTGAGAACAGACTCCGGATGGAACTGCATCCCCGCGACGCCGGGTCCCCGCAGGGCGAGTACCTCGGCCGAGCCCGGCTGCGGGCAGAGCTCGACTCCGGCCCGGTGCAGGGCCTCGACCGGGCCGTCACCGGTGCGTACGGAGAAGGAATTGTAGAAGCCCACGGTCGCCGGGCGGCCGAACACTTCGATCCTGCGCTGCATCCCCTGGAGGGGCCGCTCTCCGCGCGAAACGGTCAGGCCCAGACGGGACGACAGCAGCTGGAAGAGGATTCGGGTCGGTGTTCAACGCTGAACGATGCTAGCCTATGATTGCCGATTGGAAATCAATTGGCGTAGGGTGATGGCAGCGGACCCATTGCGGCGGGCGGAGGTTGCGGAGCATGACAGTTCGGGGAAACGCGCGATTCGGCGGCGATATCGTTCTCGGCGGCGCCCGGGAGAACAACCTCAAGAACGTCTCGCTGACCGTCCCCAAGGGAAAGCTCACTGTCTTCACCGGCGTGTCCGGCTCCGGGAAATCTTCGATCGTCTTCTCCACGATCGCGGTCGAGTCGCAGCGCCAGCTCAACGAGACGTTCCCCTGGTACGTACGGAACCGGCTCGCCCGGTACGAGCGGCCACGCGCCGAAGTGATGGAGAACCTGTCCACTGCGATCGTGGTCGACCAGAAGCCCATCGGCGGAAATTCACGCTCGACCGTCGGCACGATGACCGAGGTCCACCCCATTTTGCGAGTGCTGTTCTCACGGCACGGAGAACCCAGCGCCGGACCGTCGAACCTGTACTCCTTCAACGATGTGCACGGCATGTGCGAGACCTGCGAGGGGCTGGGGCGCACCACCACCGTGGACCTGGACCGGCTGCTCGACGAGAGCAAGACCCTGAACGAGGGTGCCATCAACT
The DNA here is from genome assembly GCF_026341775.1 of Streptomyces sp. NBC_00654. NCBI lineage: Bacteria > Bacillati > Actinomycetota > Actinomycetes > Kitasatosporales > Streptomycetaceae > Streptomyces > Streptomyces sp. NBC_00654. Next base: position 3,790,353 of record NZ_JAPEOB010000001.1, read on the forward strand.
TCCCCTCGTTCGCGGTCGGCACCGCCCAGTGGCAGCTGTACGCGGAATCGGGTCTCTTCGACCCCGACATGCCACTGGCCCGCTTCACCGGCCGGCAGCGCGAACTCTTCCTGTACGGCGGCGGGTTCCGCGTCGACCGCCGCAGCCGGCACAGCGTCTACAAGAACGAGTACGAAGGCGTCGTCACCCGCTTCACCCGCCGCTACCTCAAACGCGAGGGACACACCCTGAGCGACCGTGACCGCCAGGCCGTCGCCCGGGTCGTCACCGAGGGCCTCTGCCCGGAGTGCGGGGGCGCCAGGCTCAACTCGGCGGCCCGGCGCTCGAAGATCGGAACGTACAGCATCGCCGACTGCGCGGCCATGGAGATCGGTGAACTCATCGAGGTGCTCATCGCCATCGACGACCCTGTCGCCAAGCCTGTGGCGACAGCGGCTCTCGCCGTACTGCGCCGCATCGAGGCAGTGGGCCTCGGCTACCTCAGCCTGGACCGCCAGACCTCCACCATGTCAGGTGGAGAGGGACAGCGGCTGAAGATCGTGCGTCACCTCGGCAGCAGCCTCACCGACGTGACGTACATCTTCGACGAACCCAGCGTCGGCCTGCACCCCCGCGACGTGCACCGGCTCAACGAGCTGCTCCTGGCCCTGAGGGACAAGGGCAATACGGTCCTGGTCGTCGAGCACGATCGGCAGGTTATCGCCATCGCCGACCACGTCGTCGACATGGGTCCGGGCGCAGGCGCCCACGGCGGCGAAGTCGTTTTCGAAGGCACGGTCGAGGAACTGCGCACCTCCGACTCCCTCACCGGGCAGCACCTCCGAACCGTGTCCGGGCTCAATCAGGCACCTCGCACCTCCACCGGCACCTACACCGTCACCGGGGCCGATCTGCGCAACCTCAAAGACATCACCGTCGACATCCCGGCCGGTGTGATCACCGCCGTCACCGGTGTCGCCGGATCGGGCAAGAGCACCCTGGTCTCCCGCGTCCTCGCCGCCCAGCAACCCGACGCGATCATCGTGGACCAGTCGGCGATCGGCACCTCGCCGCGCTCCACGCCGGCCACCTACATCAACATCATGGACACCATCCGCAAACTGTTCGCCCAGGCCAACGGGGTCGACGCCGGGATGTTCAGCTTCAATTCCACCGGTGGCTGCCCGGCGTGCAAGGGCCGCGGCCTCATCGACAACGACCTCGCCTTCCTGGACCCGGTCACCACCGTCTGTGAGGTCTGCGAGGGCCGGCGCTTTCGGCCCGAGGTCCTTGCCCACCTCCTCGACGGCCTCAACATCGTGCAGACCCTGAGCCTCACCGTCGAGGAGGCACTCGACCACTTCACCGAACGCGCGGTGCTGCGCAAGCTGGCCATGCTCCGCGAAGTCGGCCTCCCCTACCTCACCCTCGGACAACCGCTGTCCACACTGTCCGGCGGCGAACGGCAACGACTCAAGCTCGCTGACCGGCTGCACGGGACGGGCAGCCTCTACATCTTCGACGAGCCGACGACCGGCCTGCACATGGCGGACGTCGGGACACTGCTCGTCCTTCTCGACCGGCTCGCCGACGGCGGCAACACCGTGATCGTGATCGAACACGACCTGGATGTGATCAAGCACGCCGACTGGGTCATCGACCTCGGTCCCGAGGCCGGCCGACACGGTGGCAACATCATCTTCGAAGGCACACCGGATCAACTGAGCACCACACAGGGTTCGTTCACCGCCGATTACCTCCGGAGTCACCTCACGCAGGCCGCCGCACAGCACCAGCCCGCCGCACCCCTGCGCACACCACACCGCTAAGGGGAGACGGTTCCATGACAGAACCCACACAGACCGAGGTGCGCCACGCCCTGGACGGTGGACTGGAAGGGCTGCAGGCACCCCGGAAAGTGATCGTCGTCGGAGCAGGGCTCTCGGGGCTTGCGATCGCCTACGAACTCACGCGACGCGGCAGCCATGTCACCGTACTCGAGGCCACCGACCGACCCGGCGGGCGAGCGTACACCCTGCGCGAACCGTTCGCCGACGGCCTGTACGCAGAGGCCGGCGCGATGACCGTAACCCCCAACTGTCACTACGCGATGCATTACATACGGGAGTTAGCAGGGCTTTCCTAGGTGGTGTCGTAGGGCTGCCGTGGGGTGGGTTTCGGCAGGTGGGGCAGGTTCCGGTCCAGGTGGCCAACAGGACGACCGCCAAGGCCGGCTCGGCTGACGCCGCGAGGTGAGAACGTCATCGGTCCTATCCATCCCTGGCGGACGAGGGCGATCTGGGAGGGCAGCGGTGACACTGGGTCGAGTGCCCTCCCGCGCGACCAGTTCTCGAACAGCTCCTCGGTCGTCTCGACGGCGGACACCACTATGGTCACCTTCAGGTCCCCGTCGCTCCAGGTGTTCCACAGCGCCCAGCCCTCCGGCCTGGGACCGACGCCGATCCGCGCGCACACCTCCTCGTATGCCTCCTCCACCCCGGCCGGCATGATCATGGGCTTCAACACCGAGGCTCCGACGAGGCGGACCAGAGGCCGGTCCTCGTCCAGGCAGCCATCGCCCGCGAAGTGGTAGTGGCGCAGAGCCCGAGCAAGCACCTTCACGCTGCGCTGCAGCGGTGTCGCCTCATCCGGGTCTGCCTGGAACGAGAGCCATCCTTCGTTGGACGCCTCCGTCGGTTTCCTCCAGCAGTTCGCGGGCTGCTCCTGGGGCTGGGCGGAACTCACGTCCGATTTCACCCGTGAGGTCGGCCTCAGGCTGGGCGGCCACCGCACCGTGCTGCTCGCCGGAAAGCTGTCGAGCGCGGGCCGGCCGCCGGCCGGGCATTCCGTCAAGGACGGGATGCCCGGCGCGCGGACACGGGAACGGGTGGTCAGCTGGTCCAGAGGACCGGGCTGTCGCGGTACGCGTCACCCTCCTCGAACGAGGCAGTCGCGATGGGATCGGTCTTCGTGGCGCTGAGCGAGCAGGTCTCGTACGACGCGCCCTTGGTGGTGAAGTCGCGGGGTGCCGATTCGCTGTCGCACTTGCCCGGGAGGTCGCCGATCAGAACTACGCCCGTGGGGCCGCCGCCCTCCAGCTTGCCGCGCAGTCTCAGCGACGCGTACGACAGGTCGGTGCCACCGACGTTCTCCACCTTCATCCGGATGTAGTAGGGCGTCATTCCCTTCGCCTTGTCGCCGAAGGCGGCCATGTCGGCCTCGGCGCCCTTCTCGATCGCCGTGACGGTCACGGCGACGGTGCCCTTCTTGTCGGTCCCGTACGTGAACGGCAGGACCGCTCGGTCACCGATCTTGACCTTTGTGCCCGGTGCGGCGACATCACCGGCCGGAGCGGCAGCGTCGTCGCCGGTGGCCGCGGACGGGCTCTTGCTGCTCGTGTCGGACGACGCCGGGGCGGAGGCCGAAGGCGATTCCTGTGTCGTTGCCGAGTCCTCGCCGTCGTTGCAGGCCGTGAGCCCGAGCCCCAGGGTGGTGAGGGCAACTGCGAAGACGATGCGTCCCTTGTGTGTCATTTTGTCCTAACTGGCAGTGAGGGCTGCCCATGCGACAGCCGGAACGTTCAACGGAGCGTCAGCGAGGCGCGCTGAGACGCCCCTATCAGGCTGAGGTGGGAATGACACAGGCTTGCCACAGGCACGGCACAGGTGCGCGACGGGTACGGCACGGCTCGGAGGGTGTGGCTCCTGCAGCCGTTTCACTCCGGCGGACGGGCCTCGCGACGGAGCGCCGACCGGGTGTGGTCGTACCGCCATCGCCCGCTGGCGAGAAGGTGCGCTCCGGCGTCAGCCGGACCGGGGTGCCCGGCTCGGTCCAGCGGGCCGTGACCGCGTTGCGGCCCGGTTCGTCGGTGGCGTTCGCCCAGGAGGCGAAGTGCGGCGAACCACCGGGGTCGGAGTCCGGCCCGCAGGCCCGGTCGGTGCTCGTCGAGATCTGCCGGCACACGCGCCCGTTCGTCACCGAGAGCGGGCTGTCGGGCCGGATCGCCGGGGTGCGGTTGCCGCCGACCGCGTGGGTCAGCACCCGGGCGGGGCCTGCCGGGGGCGCGCGCCGGCCGGAGCCGTCGAGCAGCGGGCGGACCCGGTCGTCGCCCGCGAGGAAGAGCCGCGCGGCGGCGGCGATGTAGGTGGTGCCCGCCGTCTGCTGCTGCTCAGCACTCAGCCGGGTCCTGGCCCCCGCCGAGCACACCGGGTCCGGATTGTCCTCGTCGTCCCAGAAGTCGTCGGCGGCCGGGGCCTCGGCCTGGCCGGGCGTCCACTCCGTGTTGAGGTAGTTGTGGGTGGCGCCGACCATGTACACCGCGCTGTGCAGCGCCGCGCCCCGGCCGAGCCCCATCGAGTTGGGCGATGGCCAGACGTACGGGAGCGGTTCGATGCACGTCACTGCCGGCGCGCTGCTGGTCCGGGACGCCACGGAGGTCCAGCTGATCGAGCACCTCGCGTACGGGATCACGTTGCAGCCAGGCGGGCATCTTGAGCCGACCGATACGACGCTGGCCGGCGCAGCCATGCGGGAGCTGTTCGAGGAGACCGGCATCGCCCCCGGGCGGATCGTCCCCGTCTCGATGGACCCCGCGTATGTCGGGTTCGGCCAGAAGCCTGGTGATCACGGGGAGCGGGAGCTTCGGAGATATGGCGGCCGTCGGCGGGACGGAGTCGTACTCCCGGGTGGCGATCTGCTGAATCAGGGTGCTGAGGGAGGGTCCGGTCGACGGGACCTGTGCGTCGGGGTGAGTGACGCCGGCGAACGTGCCGCCGATGTTGAAGACGAACCGGCCTCCGGGCCGCAGTACACGGCGCACCGCGGTGACCACGGCTGCGGCTTTGGTCTTCCACAACGCCGAGTTGCACACGACGGCATCGACGCTGCGTGTCGGGACGTGGTCGGTCAGGTCTTCGGCGGGTGCGTTGACCCAGGTCAGTCGCGGGTCGGTGAGGAGGCGGCGGCCGATGCTCTGCATGGCGGAGGAGCTGTCGAGGGAGGCGATGGTGGAGTCGGGTGGTGCCAGGGCGAGGATGGCCTCGGCCGTCGTACCGGTGCCGCCGCACGGGTCGACGACCACACGGCTGAGGGTGAGGCCGGCACGCGCGGCCAGGTCGTGGCTGGAGGCGCTGTACATGGGGTAGGCGCGGGTGAAGGCGGCGTAGGTCTCGGCGGTGGTGTCGTCGTCCCAGTCGGTAAAAACGTCGTACTCCAACGGGTTCACCTGGTTTTCGTGGTCGGGTACCGCACGTGGCGGGCGTGGAGGTGATCTGGATCGGCTCGGGCCGGGCCGGCGGCACCGACCCGGGTGTTCGGCGTGCCTCGGAACGGTCGGTCGCGGTGGGCTCGGTCGAAGGACGGCTTGGCGTTGCGGCTCCGCTTGAGCTCGAGAAGCCGTCCGGCGCCGCGACCTTCACCAGGCCGTCCCAGAGCTGTTCCGTGCGCAGTCGCTCGTTCGGGTGGATGGCGCGGGTGACGCGGGGAGCCCGCCTGCCGTGGGCGCGATGATCGCGTGGTGGCAGCACAGGCGGGCCTGGCGCGGCAGTTGGCGGGCCGCGCGGACGGTGCCGGGTGAAGGGCGGAGAGTCTGCGGCTACGGGCACGGTGAAGTGGTTCGACGCGGAGAAGAGGTACGGCTTCATCGACCAGGACAGCGACGTCGTCCACCAGCACCCCCGCCTTGAGCCCCCGGACCGCCACACCCCGCTTGATCAGCCACTGAAGGTTCAAGCACAAGCACCTCGGAAGACCGGGAGCCGGTCCGCCGTCGGCGCCAGAGTCTCGGCCAGGAAATGAGAGTCGCACCAAGGACTCTCCGGCACCGGGTAGAAAGACCTGACCACGCGGCGACGAAGATTCACGACACCCTGACCGCCCTCGGCGTCGGACGAGGGGTACGTGGGCGGGCACGGACGCCACGCAGGAAATGATCTTGTGGGGTCGGGGAACAAGCCCTGCAGCACTGGGCCGTTACCGCAGCTCAGCGGATTGTGTCGGTTGACCTGCCAGGGTCGGCGCAGCACCGAGGCCGTCGTCCAGCGGGACGTCCACAACGGCTACGGCTGCTGCGTGCCCGCCGACACCATCGCGCGAGCATCGAAAACCTTGAGGCTCAGCCATAGAAGAATGCGCTTTTATGACTCCCCGCTCAGGCCGCAGGATGGCTGCGAGCCGGCTTCCGGGGAGGAACGCATGACATCAGCGATCGAAACGGGCCTGCTGCCCGGCACATCCGAAATCCGTCCCGAAGGGCTGGCCGTCGGTGGCGTCCTGCTCACCGAACTGGCGCGGCGTTTCGGCACACCCCTCTTCGTGTACGACGAGGAGCATCTGCGCCGGCGCTGCCGGGAGGCGGTCGCCGCGTTCGGCCGGGACAACGTCGCCTACGCCTCCAAGGCGTTCCTGTGCACGGCCATGGCCCGGCTGGCCCATGAAGAGGGACTGTTGCTCGATGTCGCCTCCGGCGGCGAGCTGCGTGTCGCGCTGCACGCCGGGGTACCGGCCGGGCGGATCGTCCTGCACGGCAATAACAAGGACGAGATGGAACTGCGCACGGCCATGTCCGCCCAGGTGCGGCACGTGGTGGTCGACAGCTTCGACGAGATGGACCGCATCGAGCGGCTGCACTCCGAGGAACGCCTGCCTCCCGCCCGAGTCCAGCTACGGGTGGCGCCCGGAGTGGCCGCCGGAGCGCACGCGGCGATCCGGACCGGTGGCAACGACTCCAAGTTCGGCTTCGGCCTCGCGGGCGGAACCGCTGCGGCCGCCGTGCGCCGGGCCGCCGGCTCCCCTGCGATGATCCTGGAAGGCGTCCACGCACACGTGGGCTCGCAGGTGCTCGACACGGCACAGCTCGCGGCCGGCGCCGCCGCCGTCGCCCGGTTCGCCACCGACACCCGGATGCACCGGCTGACGGTCGGCGGCGGCCTCGGCGTCGCGTACGAGGCGGGACAGAGCGCGCCGTCGTTCGCCGAATGGGCGGCCCGGGTGCGCACCGCGGTACGTGACGCGGGCTGGGCCTCCTCGGTGACCGTGGAACCCGGCCGGTCCATCGCCGCCAGCGCCGGACTGACCCTCTACCGGGTGGGCACGATCAAGCGCATCGAGGGCGTGCGGACGTACATCGGTGTGGACGGCGGGATGAGCGACAACCTGCGCCCCGCCCTGTACGGCAGCCGTTACGAGGTCTTCCTGCCACGCAGCCCGCGCGCCTCCCGGCCCCTGCGGGCACGGCTGGTCGGCAAGCACTGCGAGAGCGGCGACGTGATCGTCGACGAGGCCGCGCTGCCCGCCGATGTCGCGGTGGACGATCTCCTGGCCACGCCGGTCACCGGCGCCTACGGATACGCCATGGCCTCCAACTACAACAAGCTGCCGCGCCCCGCCGTGGTCTTCGTGCGGGACGGCCGCGCCCGCACCGTGGTGCGCCGGGAGACCGAGGAGGACCTGCTGCGCCTGGACGTGGACGAGCCCGCCGGGCTCCCGGCGGGGGCGGCCCAGGCGGTACGGTCCGGTGCCGGAGCGGCGCAGTGCGTCGGCACGGCCTAACCTGACCCGATGCTGAACAGTGCCCGACTGCTCGTCCTGCTGGAGATCTCCCGTACCGGCACCATCGTGGCCGCGGCCCAGGCGCTGCATCTGAGCCCGTCCGCGATCTCGCATCAACTCGCCCGGCTGGAGCAGGAGCTCGGCGTGGCGTTGGTGGAGCGTCAGCCGCAGAGCCTGCGGCTGACCGCGGCCGGGGCGCGGCTGGCCGAGCACGCACAGGCGGTCGCCGATCTGATGGCCGTCGCACAGGACGAGCTGCGGGCGCACTCCGAGGGCGAGGCCGGTGTCCTGCGACTGGGCTTCTTCGCGTCCTCGGGCCTGGAGCTGCTGCCCCGGGCCCTGTCGGGGTTCGCGGCGGTCCGGCCCCAGGTCGAGCTGGAACTGATCCTCGGCCAGCCGCACGAGTTGGTGCCCGACCTGGAGGCGGGCCGGCTGGACGTCGCGGTCGTCTTCGAGCATCCGCTGGACCCCTGGTGCCGGCAGGCGGCCGTGGACGTGGAGATGTTCTTCGACGAGCCGCAGCTGGTGGTCCTCCCCCTGCGACACCGCCTCGGGCGGCACGACACGGTCCGGCTCGCCGCTCTGGAGGGGGAGAGCTGGATCGGTACGCACGGCGGACACACCGGCGAACCGGTCCTGGAACGCGCGTGCGCGGCCGAGGGCTTCCGGCCCCGGGTCCGCTGCCGCAGCGATCACTACCAGGTCACGATCAACCTGGCTCGCGCGGGCATGGGCATCGCACTCGTCCCGGCCCTCGGACTCGGCGACACCGCCGGCGTGCACGTCTGCCGACTGGACCACCCCCGGCTGCACCGCCGCATCGGGGTCGCCACCCGGTCCACCAACCGCAACCCGCTGCTGCGCATCTTCCTCGCGGAGCTGCGGTCGGCTGCCGAGGAGATCCGGTCGCTGCTGGAGGTGCAATGGTCGTGACCGGTCCGCCGGTCACGACCATTGCACCTCGGAGGATGGTGTGCCGTGTCTCAGACGACGGTCCGGCGCCCCGCGCAGGCCGCGAGGGTCCGGCCCACGTCCCGTATGGCATGCACCGCGGCCCGCTCGGTACTCGGGCCCAGGGCCGTGTCCCAGTGCGCCACCACCGCGTACGCCAGCCGGCGTCTGCCGATGATGACACCGGCGTCGGCACGTACCCCGGTGTCGGTGCCGGTCTTGTTGGCCACCAGCAGCCCGTCGCGCGGCCGCTCGGGAAAGCCCGGGTCGTACGGGTCGTGGTCGACCAGTGCGGGGACCAGGCCGTGATCGGTGTTGGCCCGCATCCAGCGCAGCAGCCGGGCCGAGGCAGCCGGGCAGCCCATGGTGCCGCGCACCGCGTGTGCCACCAGCCTCGCCAGGTCCCGTGCGGTACCGGTGGCGAAGACGGGCGGCACGTCCGCACCACGGACGTCACGGACCTTGTCGTGCAGCGTGAGGTGGTCGAGCCCGAGCCCCTGTGCGAGCCGGGCCGTGGACTCGCGCCCCACGAGGCGCAGGAGTGCGTTGGTCGCGGTGTTGTCGCTCACCGAGGCGGTCAGCCAGGCCAGGTCCTCGACGGTCCAGCCGCGCCCGCTCAGCCGGCGCAGCAGACCGGTTCCGTCCGCCAGGTCCTCGTCGAGCACTTCCACGAGGCGGTCGGCGGGCAGCTCCCCGGTGTCCAGTCGGCGCGCGACCTCGGCGAGCAGCAGCAGCTTCGAGGCGGACGCCACCGGCAGCACAGTGTGCTCGTCCACTCCCACCGTGCCGCCGCCGTCGATGTCGACGGCGGCGACGGCGAGGGTGAGCGGCAGCGCGGCCGAACGACGTGCCGCCGCGGCCACTTGGGCCAGACTCATCGGATTCTCACCACTTCTCCCGCCCGCGCCGAGGTCGGGCGGCCGTCTCTCGCCGCGACCTGTCCCGACACCACGACCGTATCGATGCCCTCGGGCGCCAGCAGCGGGTGGTCGAAGTCGGCGGTGTCGCGTACCGAAGCCGGGTCGAGCACGACCAGATCGGCCAGGGCGCCGTCGCGGACCACGCCGCGGCCGGTGAGGCCGAAGCGGCGGGCCGGCAGCCCCGTCATCTTGTGCACCGCGCTCTCCAGCGGGAGCAGCTGCTCGTCACGGGTGTAACGGCCGAGCACCCGGGCGAAACTCCCCGCCCAGCGCGGATGCGGCCGACCGGGTTTGGGGACGCCGTCCGAACCGATCATCGACAACGGGCTGGCGAGAACCCGGCGGACGTCGTCCTCGCGCATGGAATGGCTGATGATGGTCACTTCGCCCTGCTCGGCCAGCAGGAGATCGCACGCCTGGTCGACCGGATGGACGCCGCGCTCGGCTGCCAGGTCGGCGATGCTGCGCCCCTCGGCCTCGGGGTGCGTCTGCGCTGCGGCCACCGAGATGAGGTCCCAGCCGCCGTTTCCCACGGTGTTCTCCCATCCCTCGACGCCCTGGGCTATGTCCGTTCTGATCCGGTCGCGCGTCTCGGGCCGGCGCAGCCGTTCCAGCAGGGCTCCGATCCCGCCCTCACTCGCCCACGGGGGCAGCATGGCGTGCAGGACGGTGCTTCCCGCCGTGTACGGATATACGTCGCACAGCACGTCCACGCCTTCGACGCGGGCCCGTTCCAGCCGGGGCAGGGTACGCAGTGTGGCGCCCCAGGCGTGCCGGCCCGCGGTCTTGTGGTGGGAAATCTGCAAGGGGGCGCCGGAGCGCACCGCGATCTCCAGGGCCTCCTCCAGCGCGGACTCCACCTGTGACATCTCGTCGCGCAGATGGGTGACGTAGGGCTTGCCGTGGCGGGCGGCGACCCTGGCCAGCGCGACGATCTCCTCGGTGTCGGCGTAGGTGCCGGGAGGGTAGATCAGCCCGGTGGACAGACCGGCCGCCCCCTGGGCCAGCGTCCGGTCCAGCAGTGCGCACATGGTGTCCAGTTCGTCGGCCCGGGGCGGCCGGTCCTCGAAGCCCATCACTCCGGCGCGCAGTGTGCCGTGGCCGACCAGCGAGGCGATGTGGGTGTGGCGCAGGGCAGGATCCTGTCCGGCGGCGAACGCGTCGAAGTCCACGGCGGGCCGCACCGGTCCGAGCCCGAACGTCACCCTGAGATGCTCGGCGAGTGCCGGTAGCCGTTCCGGGAGCGAGGGGAACAGGCTGGTCCCGCAGTTTCCGCAGATCTCCGTGGTGACGCCCTGAAGCAGCGGAGCCAGACGGAGGCCGTCGATCGGCTCAGTGGCTCCGCCGGTTCCGTGGGGCGCCGCGAGGGCGTCGGAGTGCGTGTGCACGTCGATGAAGCCGGGGGCGACGATGCGTCCGGTCACGTCCAGGGTCTCGGCGGCCGGGGCAGGGGCGCCGGCGGGGAGTACGGCGATCCGCCCGTCCACCACCGCGATGTCCGCTTCCCGGGCGGGTGCGCCGGTTCCGTCGACGAGCGTGCCGCCGCGCAGCAGCAGATCGAGGGGGCGGCCCATCACAGCACCGTCGACAGGAAGGCCCGCGTACGGTCGTGCCGCGGGTCGGTGAACAACACGTCCGGGCTCCCGGCCTCGACGACGGCCCCCCGGTCCATGAACAGGACCCGGTCGGCGACCTCGCGGGCGAAGCCCATCTCATGGGTGACCACGACCATCGTCATACCGCTTCGGGCCAGGTCGCGCATGACGCCGAGCACCTCGCCGACGAGTTCGGGATCGAGGGCGGAGGTCGGTTCGTCGAAGAGCATGAGGACTGGTTCCATGGCCAGGGCGCGGGCGATCGCCACCCGCTGCTGCTGCCCGCCGGACAGCTGCTCCGGATAGTGGTCCGCCCGGTCCGCGAGACCGACGTCGGCCAGCAGCTTGCGGGCCTGCTTCTCGGCCTGTGCACGGGGCCGGCCCTTGACGGCGACCGGACCCTCCATCACGTTCTGCACCGCTGTGCGGTGCGGGAACAGGTGGAAACGCTGGAACACCATGCCGATCCGCTCGCGTTGCCGCCGGACGTCCCGGGCACGCCGCTCGCGCAGCACCCGCCCGGACGGGCCGTGCTGTTCGTAGCCGACCAGTTCACCGTCCATCCACACCCGCCCCGCGTCGATCCGCTCAAGATGGTTGAAGCAGCGCAGCAGTGTGGACTTCCCGGACCCGGAGGGGCCGATGACACAGAGCACTTCACCGCTGCTGACGTCCAGGTCGATGCCCTGAAGCACCTCGGTGTCACCGAACCTCTTGCGTACCCCGCGGGCCCTGAGGATCACGTCGTTCATGCCGCTGCTCCTTTCTTGGTGCGTCCGGGCAGGAGATTGGCCAGGATCCTGCTCCGCAGCACGGGAGCGGCGCCGGGGCTGTAGCGACGCTCGACGGCGTGCTGGCCGATGGTGGCGATGGTGGTGAGCACGAGGTACCAGATCGAGGCCACCAGGAGCAGCGCGACCACTTCGAAGTTGGCGAGGTAGAGGTGCTGGGACACGGTCATCAGATCGGCTCCGGCGATGACCGAGACCAGCGAGGTCGTCTTGAGCATGGAGATGAACTGGTTGCCGAACGGCGGAATGATGACCCGCATCGCCTGCGGAAGGATGATCCGGGACAGGATCCGGCGGTTCGACATCCCGATGGAGGCGCCCGCCTCGCGCTGGCCGGGATCCACGCTCTGGATGCCGGCTCGCACGATCTCTGCCATGTAGGCGCCCTCGTTGATGGAGAGACCGAGAAGGGCGGCCACGAATCCGGTGATGACCTGGTTGGACTGCCAGCTGATGAGTTTGGGGCCGTCGAACGGGATTCCGATGCTGATCACCGGGAACAGCAGGGCCAGGTTGAACCAGAAGATGAGCTGGACCAGCAGCGGGGTGCCCCGGAAGAACCAGGTGTAGGCACCGGCGGTGAGACGCAGGACCGGACTGTCGGACAGTTGCATCACCGCGACGACGATCCCGATGGCGATGCCGAGGATCATCGAGATGAGGGTGAGCTGAATGGTCACCCCGAGGCCTTTGAGAATCACGCCGTCGAACTGGTACTTGGCGACGATGTCCCAGTGAAGATTGGGGTTGACGATGATGGTGTAGGCGAGCCACACGGCGAACAGCGCGGCGGCGAGAACCGCGAGCCAGCGCCCGGGGCGAGGCCGTTTGGTCACCTGGAGGGAGAGGTCGTCCTCCTGCGGCGTCCCGTCGGCGGGGAAGACTTCCGGCTTCCCGCCGGGAGCGATACCGGGTATTTTCTGGTGGTTCATTTCCGTTCTCACTGCCCGTCGTTGACGGTGGCCTCGGGTACGGCGCTGTCGCCGACTCCCCAGGTGTCGAGGATCTTCTTGTAGCCGCCGTTGTCGATGAGTTCCTGCAGGGCCTCGCGGACGGCGTCGCGCAGTCCGCTCTGGCTCTTCGCGGACGCGATGCCCCAGGGCGCGGTGCCGTACTGCTCCGGCAGGACCTCGTACGAGCTGCTCTTCTTCGTGAACATCTTGGCGACGGGATAGTCGACGATGGTCGCGACCGCGCGCCCACTGTCCAGTTGCAGCAGCCCGGTCGGTGCGTCCTCGCTCTGCGAGATCCGCATCTTCTCCTGGCATTTGGCGTTCTGTTCCTCGCCGATGTGGAGGTTGGAGCTGCCCTTGGCGAGGACGACGGTCTTTCCGCAGAGGTCCGCGAGCGACTTGATGTCCTGCGGGTTGCCCTGCTTCGTCATGATGACGCCGCCGGTGCGGAAGTAGTCGACGAAGTCGACCGCCTGGCGCCGCTGGGCGCTGTCGGTCATGGACGACATGACCAGGTCGAACCGTCCGGACTCCAGTCCCGGGATCAGCCCGTCGAAGGCGGCGTTGGTGAGTTCGAGCTTCAGCTTGAGCCGCCCGGCAATGGCCTTGGCCAGGTCGGGGTCGACACCGGTGAGCCGGGTGGTGCCGGGCTCGTACATCTCCATCGGCGGATAGCCGACCGCGGTGGCTACCCGGAGCACACCCTTCTGCCGGTACTCGGCCGGCAGAAGCTCGGCCGCGGTCCGGCCGGAGGCGGCCTGCGACTCGGCCCCGGACGGGGCGTCGCCCTGGCCGGAGCGCCCGCAGGCGGTGGCCGAGAGGACCACCACGGCCAGGGCTGCCAGACAGCGCAGAGAACGGGAATGATTCATCAGATTTCTCCCTCACGGGTGCGGTGCGCCGATGCTGGCAGTCGCACACGGTGAATGGAAGATGATGAAGCTATTCATGCCTCACCATCGAAATCTGTACGGGTCCGGTCCGCTCCCGGGCCAAGCGCTGGAGCCAATGGACGGTGCACGGAGCGGGTGGGCGGTGCCTGCTCGTCCAGGGTGACGACGTCCCTCACCCGCCCATCGCCGACGGCCGCCGCATCCCACTCGCCATGTCGCCCTGTGACAAGTGCTTCACCGCCCTGTCCCGACTGTGTGCCATCTGCCGTGGGAAGCTGTTGTCCTTCCGATAGTGACGGATGCGTTTTCGCTGGTCAGGCATAGTGCTGGTGCCTCGGTGGCAGAGACGGGGTGCCGTGTCGTCTCTTGGCGGAGGTGCCGGACGCCGTCGGTGATGGGGCTGCCGAGGAACGCCCGGGGATGTTCAGGGTGCTCGCCGGGCGAGCCGGCGGCTCATGACCATGCTCATCGACCACCGGATCATCGCCTCGGAGGTGTCGGTGCGGACCTCGTGGTCGCGGACCGGGCGGCGTGAGTGCATCAGCCAGGCGAACGTCCGTTCCACCAGCCACCTCTTCGGCAGCGGCTGAAAGGGGCGGTCTACGTCGTCGGCATCGGTACGGTCAGCGCGGAGAGCAGTGCCAGGTCGGCCTGTTCGAGGCTGTCCAGCAGGGTGATCCGGTCGGCCTCGGCGATCGGCACGGTCGAGGGAACCGCCACCACCGAGCATCCGGCGGCGAGCGCGGAGGCGACCCCGGTCGGAGTGTCCTCGACGGCCACGCAGACCGAAGGGTCCAGCCCGAGTCGAGCGGCGGCGGCCAGGTAGGGAGCAGGGTCGGGCTTGGTGCGTTCGGTGTCCTCGGCGGCGAGGGTGACGTGGAAGAAGCCATGGCCGAGGTGGCCGAGGACAAGGTCCACTACCCGGCGGGGGGAGGCCGAGACCAGCGCGGTCGGCACGGCGGCTTCGTGCAGTTCGGCGAGGAGCGCCAGTGCGCCGGGCCGGGGGACGACCTCGGCGGCCACCTTGCTGCTGAACGCGTCGGTGAGGAGTTCGGCCAAGGCAGCCGCGGCGAGGCCGGTCCGGGTCACGCGGTGCAGATGGTCTGCGGTGTGGTCGACGGCGCGCCCGAGCACCTCGGGCAGGTCCTCCTCGATGAGGGTATGGCCGAGGCCGGCGGCGAGTTCGGCGGTGGCCTGGAGCCAGAGCCGCTCGGTGTCGACCAGTGTGCCGTCCATGTCGAACAGGACGGCGGCGGGGAGTGCGGGCACGGCGGTCCTACCTTCTCGGGCGTGGGGCGACTGATCACCTGCGGGCCGGTGGCCCGGGGATCCAAGGTGCCACCGGTACTGAGGGCTCTCGCGAATCCTGAAGGCCACCGCATCCCCTGAGCTGGGGTGTTACGAAGACCACTGGTGCTCAAGCACCCGTCAGGGGCCTCAGCCGGAGAGTGAGGATCTGGAACGGGCGGAGGGCCAGGCGCACCCCTCGATCGACCACCTGTACGGCGTCCACGCACTCACGCGGGTCGAGTTCGCGCTCCAGGAGATCGGTTCCGGTCGCTGACGCCAGTGGGAAGGCGGTGGTCAGGAGGGTTCGGGCACGTCCACCGTGGGCCTCGTAGAGGCGTACGACGATGTCGCCGGAACGATCGTCGGCAAGTTTGACCGTCTCGATGACGACGGCCCGGTTGTCCGTGGTGACGAGCGGCTGGACCCCGGCCGAGCCGGGGAGGCTCCGCTCCGGCTGGTTGAACGTGTAGCCCTCGCGGACGGCGTCGGCGATGTCGGCGCCGATGACGAATCCGTAGCGCAGGTGGTGGTGGCCCTGGTCGGCATCCGGGTCGGGGAAGCGGGGAGCGCGGAGCAGGGAGAGCCTGAGGGTGGTGGTGGTTCCGCCGTCGGCACGGACGTCCCGAGTGATCTCGTGCCCATAGGTCGAATCGTTGACCACGGCCGCGCCCCACCCCCGTTCGCCGAGATGCAGGAAGCGGTGGGCGCAGACCTCGAACTTGGCCGCGTCCCAGCTGGTGTTGGTGTGGGTGGGACGCCGGACGTGTCCGAAGGGGATCTCCGCACTGGAGTGGTCGGCCCGCACATCGAGCGGGAAGGCGGCCTTGAGCAGCTTCTCCCTCTCGTGCCAGTCGATCTCGGTGTCGATGTCCAGACGTCGGGAGCCTTCGGAAACGGAGACCAGTTGTTCGACGCGGGAGTCGCCGAAGGTCCGCACGATCCGGACACCGCCCTCCTCCGCCCCGACCGAATCGGCGTCGAGGAGATGGCGAACGGTGTTGCGGTAGAACACGTCGATGTCCCAGGCGTCGTACTCGTTGGGGAAGTCCTGGTGCAGTTGGAGGAGGTTGGCGGGGGCGCCCGGGGCCAGTGCCTCGCGCCCGGCCGCGATGTCGTACGCCGAGGTCACCAGGCCCCGGGCGTCGACCCGGACTCGTACCAGGCCGTTGTCCAGCACGAAACCGTCCCCGCAGGGGACCGGTGCGACGGGCCGGCCCGTCGCACCGGTCCGGATCGTGGCGCCGAGGGCGGGGACACCGTCGCGGGCGAACGGAGCGGCGTTGAAGACCACGGGCAGATCGCCCTCGCCGGCCAGGGCACGCTGGGCGGCGTCCGTGATCGTGCGCAGCTCGGCGGTGACGGCGGCATAGGTCTCTTCCGCCTCCCGGTGCACCCAGGCGATGGAGGAGCCGGGCAGGATGTCGTGGAACTGGTGCAGCAGGACCGTCTTCCACAACCGGTCCAGAGCCTGGTACGGGTACGCGAATCCGGTGCGCACGGCGGCGGTCGCCGACCACAGCTCGGCTTCCCGCAGCATGTGCTCACTGCGCCGGTTGCCCTGCTTGGTCCTCAACTGGCTGGTCAGCGTGCCGCGGTGGAATTCCAGGTACAGCTCTCCCTGCCACACCGGCGCGTCGGGGTATTCGGCGTGTGCCCGCTCGAAGAAGTCCGAGGGGCTCTCGATGACGACCCTGGCCGAGCCCTCCAGATCGCCGAGACGCTCGGCCCGCGCCAGCATCTCCCGGGTGGGGCCGCCGCCGCCGTCACCGTAGCCGAACGGGAGCAGCGAGCTGTTGGCCGCCTCCCTGTCCTGGAAATTGCCGACGGCGTGGGCGAGTTCGGCGCCGGTGATCTCGGCGTTGTAGGTGTCGACCGGCGGGAAGTGGCTGAAGATCCTGGTGCCGTCGATGCCCTCCCACCAGAAGGTGTGGTGCGGGAACTTGTTGGTGGTGTTCCAGGAGATCTTCTGGGTGAGGAACCACCGGACCCCGGCCAGTTTCATCAGCTGCGGCATGGCCGCGTTGTAGCCGAAGGTGTCGGGCAGCCACATCTCCTCGGTCTCGACGCCGAACTCGTCGAGGTAGAAGCGCTTTCCGTGGATCAGCTGCCGGGCGAGGGACTCGCCGCCGGTGATGTTGGTGTCGGGTTCCACCCACAGACTGCCGACGGGGAGGAACTGGCCCTTGTCCGCCTTCTCCCGCACCCGGCTGTAGACCTCGGGGCGGTGCTCCTTGAGCCAGGCCAATTGCTGGGCCTGGGACATGGCGAAGAGGAACCCCGGGTGGTCGTCCATGAGATGGGTGACGTTGGAGAGGGTCCTGGCGACCTTGCGGACGGTCTCACGAAGCGGCCACAGCCAGGCGGTGTCGATGTGGGCGTGTCCGACGGCGGACATCCGGTGGGCGCCGGAGGCCGCGGGGGCGGCGAACGCCGGGCGCAGCACCTCGCGGGCGGCGGGGGCGCTGCCGCCGATGTCCTGCAGGTCGACCGCGTCCAGAGCCCGCTCGATGGTGTGCAGGAGCTGCCAGCGGCGCGGCTCGGCCTCGGGCAGTTCGCGCATGAGCCCCCCGAGGACGTCCAGGTCGTGCACGAGTTCCGACACCTGCGTGTCGAGGACCGCCAGCTCCAGCCGGAGCAGCCGGTACTGGGGTGCGCTCTCGGATGCGGCTCCCGTCAGCCAGGAGGGCCGGTCCCCGGTCCGGGACGGGACGTGGTCATCGACCAGGTTGGGATTGGCGGCGGCCTCGACGTAGTAGGTGAAATCCTCCCCGCCGACCGCCGGATCGGCGACCGGAATACAGGCGTTGCGGGGGTTGAGGGCTTTCACCACGCTGCCGTCCGCCCGGTGGACCAGGCCCTCGGCGGAGAAGCCCGCGCCGGTGGCGTCGAAGCCGAGGTCGATGACCGCCTCGACCCGCAGGCCGGCCCACTCCTCCGGAACCCTGCCGCTGATCCTGAACCAGCTCGTGGACCAGGGCGGCCCCCACCGGTGCCCGAGCGCCACGGGTTCGTACGGTGCGGCCAGGCCGTCGGACACGGGGACCGGTTCGCCCGGCACGTTCCAGACCGCGATCTCGACCGGGACGGTACGCGCGTGGACCGCGGGCCGGATGCGCTGGTTCAGCACCCGGTCGAGCCGCTGTTCGGTGAGGCGCCGCTTGCTGTGCATGGATTCCTCCGTCGTCGGGTCGGTGCGGCCGGTCGGTCCACCGGCCGAGGTGTACCGACCGGTGCCACGGACCTCAGTCCTCGACGGGACCGAGAGCGGGGGTGCCCCGCAGCTCCACCGTGCGGGTGGTGGAGCTGTGCAGTTCGAGGACCGTGATCTCGTTCCGGCCGGCCTTCAGGATCGGTGCGGGGACGTAGAGGGTGGTCTGCGGTCCGCGGGACCAGTACCGGCCGAGCGCGAAGCCATTGATCCAGACGTGGCCCTTGGTCCAGCCGTCCAGGGCGATGAAACCGTCGGCCGGCTGCTCGATGTCCAGGTGTCCGCGGTGGAACGCGGGGCCGACCGGGGGCGAGGCGGGATCGAATGCGGTGAAGGACAGCAGGCCCGGATCGTCGAGGGGCAGCGGCCTGCTGTACCAGCCCTCCAGGGAGGTCGCGTTGACGGAGACCTCGCCGAGCAGTCCCTTGCGGTCGTGCATGCCCTGCCCGTAGTTGACCCGGCCCTGGTTCTCCACCAGCACGGCCAACCGCGCGCCGAACCGGGGGGCGTGGAAGGCGAGGCTGTGCTCATGGTTCTCACGTTCCAGGACTCCGACCGGCTGGCCGTCGACGAAGACCTGGGCACGGTCGTGCACCTCGGCGATGCGCAGGACGGTCGGCCCCGCCGCCGGGAGCGACGTCTCGTACAGGACGAATCCGAAGGACTGACCGAGCTGTTCCATGCTCTGCGGGCGGTCGGCGCGCACGGCGCCGCCGAGCCGCTCGCGCTGGTCCAGAAGACCTGCGCATGCGGTGAGTTCGGCGGTGGTCGGGGAGAGCTTGGGCGCGGGCGCGGGTACCGGTTCCTCGGGGACGGGCGCGTACCGGGCGATGACCTCGCGGAAGGCGGCGTATTTGGGGGCGGGGTCGCCGGCCTCGTCCAGGGGCGCGTCGTAGTCGTACGACGTGGCGGTGGCGCGGTACGTGCCCTTGTCGTTGGCGCCGTTGGTGAAACCGAAGTTGGTGCCGCCGTGGAACATGTAGATGTTGACCGAGGCACCGGCCGCGAGCAGCCGGTCGAGGTCCGCCGCGGCGTCGGCCGTGCCGCGGGTGACATGGGTTCCGCCCCAGCGGTCGAACCAGCCGATCCAGAACTCGCTGCACATCAGCGGCCCGGACGGCTGCTGTGTACGCAGTGCCGCGAGCCCGGCGTCCACCCGGCTGCCGAGATTGACGGTACGCAGGACGCCGTCGAGGCCGCCACGCTCCAGGTCGGCGGGCTGGTCGCAGGTGAACAGCGGTACGTCGACTCCGTGCCGGTGCAGCAGCTCCGCCAGATCCTCCAGGTAGCCGGAGTCGTCGCCGTACGCGCCGTACTCGTTCTCCAGTTGCACGGCGAGGACCGGGCCGCCACGCGTGGAGAGGTGAGGGAGGAGGGGCGGCAACAGGGCTCCGAGGTAGTCGTCCACCGCCTTCAGGTAGCGCGGGTCGCGGCTGCGCAGTTCGATGTCCTCGTCGGTGAGCAGCCAGCTGGGCAGGCCACCGCCCTCCCATTCGGCGCAGATGTAGGGGCCGGGGCGGAGCAGTACGTGCAGGTCCTCGGCGGCGGCCAGATCGAGGAACCGGCGGAGATCGAGACCTCCGTCCAGCCGGAACTCACCCGGACGGGGTGAGTGGAGGTTCCAGGGGACGTAGGTCTCGATCGTGTTCAGCCCCATCAGGCGTGCCTTGCGGAGCCGGTCGGCCCACTGCTCCGGATGGATCCGGAAGTAGTGCAGCCCGCCGGAGATGATCCGCAGCGGTCGGTCGTCGAGACGGAAGCCGTCTGCGGCAACCTCGAGTCGTGGCATGGCCGTGGTGCTCCTTGCTGAGGGGACTGATGGGTGGGGCGGGTCAGTTCAGCGGACGGCAGAGCAGCGCGTCGGGTACGCCGCCGTGGTTCCACTTCCAGGTGAAGGCGACACCGGCGATGTACTCCTGGTCGGTGCACTGCCCCTTGTAGTGGCCGGGGGCCCAGTCGCTGCCGACCGACCCGCCCGTGGCGGGGCGGTTGTCGCCCTTGTCGAACCAGACGTTGCGGCCGCTCTGCGGCAGCGGCGAGGCGGAAGGAGCGCAGAGCAGCCCGGCCATGGCGTTGCCGCTGACGCTGTAGCCGACGGCGAAGGTGTTGTCGGGGCACTGGAGCTTGTTGTAGCCCTCGGCCCAGTCGCCGTGGGTGACGTAGCGGTCGTCATGGACGGCCACCCAGTCGGCGCCCCCCTTGGCGGGCTGGTTCGCGTCGGTGCACAGACCGCGCTTGTCGCTGCGTCCGAGACCGGTCAGACGCTGGCTGTCGGGGCAGTTGCCCTTGCGGTAGCCGGGGCTCCAGTCGCCCTGGGCGAGCATCCGGGAGGAGGCGTTGTGGTCCCGGAAGTCGAGGTTGAGCATGTTCCAGTGGTCGACCTGGGCGACCGGGCCGGTGACGCCCCGCGCGTTGACCAGTTTGTTCCAGTCGGCGGTCCGCCAGTCACCGGGGTCGCCGAGGCTCTGTCGTTTGCCCGCGGTGTCGTAGGAGGTCAGGGCCCAGGTGTCCTGCGGTGCGCCGTCGGCGCCGGTCCAGCCGACCAGTGGCCAGATGGCGAAGTCGGTGTCGTTCTCGACCAGGATGTCGGTGAAATTGCCGAACCAGGTCTGCTCCTTGGTGTCGGTGGACCCGCGTCCGCCGGCACCGAACTCACTGATCCAGACGGGGGCGGTGAAGTGCTGCCCGGACTGGGTGACGAACAGGGCCTCCTCGTGCACCAGTTGCTTCAGCTTGTCGAGCGGGAAGTCCTCGTACGGCCAGTCGTTGGTGTGGCCGGGGCCGCTGTCCGCGCCCGTGTAGTTCGGCCCGGTGTACCCGTAGAAGTGCGCGGCGTACACCAGTTTCCCCGAAGTGGTCAGGGTGTTGGAGAGCTCACGGACCGGGGTCAGCATCGGCCTGCCGTAGTCGAGACCGTCCACCGGGATGCCGTACCAGTTGATGCCCTCCATGATGACGAGCATGTCGGGGTTGGCCTTCAGGATGCGGGTGCCCGCCAGTTCGAAGGCCGCGTAGACGTCGCGCTCGTCGCCCCAGCCCCAGTTCGGGTCGTGCCAGGTGTCACGCCGGATCTCGTTGCGCAGGTCGGCGCCGACCACCCGCTGGTTCCCCTTGTAGCGGTTCACCAGGGAGACCCAGTCCTCGTGCCACTGCTCGGCGGACTGGCCGCTGTTCCATCGTTCGTTGCCGTCCAGACCGCAGCAGAAGCGGTAGGTGGTGGTGTGGTTGTTGAGGATGACCGCGAATCCGTCGGCGGTCAGGGCCGCCACCACCGCGTCGAACACCTGCAGCGGGGTCTTGCCCTTCAGCTGCGGGTTGGCCGCGACCGCGGAGTCCGGCACCACCGTGGTGTCGCGCATCATCGCGTTGGCGAACGGCAGCCGGATGGTGTTCAGCCCGAGCGCGTGGAAGTCGGCCGTGATCTGCGCGATCGGCGCGCGGTCCAGTCCCAGCGGGAGGTTGTGCGACATCTGGTCCGCCTGGTGGTTCGCGGGGTCGTTGATGTCGCCGCTGCCCTCCCATGTGCCCTGGGCTCCGGCCCAGTTGCCGGCCTTCAGCTTGAAGCGGTTGCCGTTGGCGTCGACGATGTACCGCCCGCGGGTGCTCAGCGGAGCGGTCCACGAGGCCGCCAACTGCGGTCCGGTCAGGGGAACGACGGTGGGGGTGGGGGCGGCGGCGGGAGGCGCTGCGACAGAACCGGAGGTTCCCGCGAGAAGGAGGGTGATCGTTGCTGCCGTCGCAGGCAGGATTCGGGAGAAGAATGTCCTGACGGCGGGAGCCGGCCTGGCGGATCTCATGAATGTCCCTCCAAGGGTGGGGTCGGGGTTGGACCTTCGGATGGAGCGGCCCGGACCGGTGGTCCGGAGTCAGGTGCGGCTCAGCCCTTGAGACCGCTGGTGGCGATGCCTTCGACGATGTAGCGCTGGGCGACCAGGAACATGGCCACCAGTGGGGCGATGGTCACGACGGCCCCGGCGAACAGTCCGGGCAGGTTGATGGTCTGTGAGGTGAGGAATGTCGACAGGGCGATCTGGGCCGTCCATGTGGACGGGTCCTGACCGATGACCAGCGGCCACAGGAAGGCGTTCCAGCTGTCGATGAAGGCGAGCGCGCCGAGCGAGGCGAGCATCGCTCCGGACGACGGCAACGCGATGCGGCGGTAGAGGCCGAGCCAGCCGAGCCCGTCCAGGCGTCCGGCCTCCTCGATCTCGCTGGGGAACTGGAGATAGAAGTTGCGGAAGAGCAGGACGGCGAAGGGGTTGAACAGCCCGGGTGCGATGATTCCCCACAGCGTGTTGACCCCGCCCATGGAGCCCACGACGACAAAGGTGGGGACGAACGTCACCGAGCCGGGGATCATCAGCGTGGCCACCACCAGGGCGAGCAGCACACCGCGTCCGGGTACCGGGATCCGTGCGAGGGCGTACCCGGCGGCCGAGGCGAGGAGCGTCGACACCGGGGCGGTGATCGCGGCGATGAGCAACGAGTTGCCGAGGGCCTGGCCCATGTGCAGGGTGGGATCGCTGAAGAGCGAGGTGAAGTTCTCCCAGCGCATCGTCGACGGCCACCAGGTCCAGTGCGGTGACGTCAGACCCTGCGTATCCATCAGCGCGTTGCGCAGCATCAGGTAGAAGGGCGCCAGGAACACAGCAGTCAGCAGGCCGGCCAGCACCCCGCGCACGGACCGGCGCATGATCTTCGGCAGTTGTCGGGTAGCGGTCATGTCGCTCACTCCTCACCCTTGCCGAAGCCGGTGAGCCGGCCCTGGAGCAGGGTCACACCGACGATGAGGGCGGTGAGCACGAAGGCTCCTGCCGACCCGAGGCCGTAGTTCTGGGCGCCCATCGCGGTGTCGTAGAGGTAGCCCAGAGGGGTTCGGACCGGGGCCGCGGCCGACCCGGACAGCCCGCTGTTGAACAGGTTGTAGAACTCGTCGAACGCCTGGAAGGCGGCGATGAACTGCAGCATCAGGACGGCCACCGAGGTGTTGCGCAGCATGGGAAGGGTGATCCTGCGCAACAGGCGCAGGCCGGTGGCGCCGTCGAGGGCGGCGGCCTCGTACACCTCCTTGGGGATGGCCTGGAGCCCGGCCAGGAACAGCACCATGTAGAAGCCGACCTGGAGCCAGAGGCGGAGCGTGACGAGCACGACCCAGTACAGCGGCGGTGAGGTGGTCTGCAGCCATGGAACGGCATCCATGCCGAACCATCCGCCGATCGTGTTGGCGATGCCGCCCGGCAGCCCGTTGAACAGACACATCTTCCACAGCAGGGCGGCTGCCACGTAGGAGACGGCGGCCGGGATCAGGAAGGCGGTGCGCAGCACGGCCCGGCCGCGCCGGATTCGGTGCACCAGCAGCGCCAGCCCCAGCGAGGCGGCGAACGTCACCGGCACGATGAACACCGTGAACAGCAGGATCTGGACGAGCGACTTGCGGAACACCGCATCGGAGAGCAGCGTCTGGTAGTTGTCCAGGCCGACCCAGTGTCCCAGGGCGATGGTGCCGCGGGCCTCACTGAGGCTGAGCAGAAAGCTCCAGCCGATGGCGACGTACTTGAAGAGGCCCAGGCCGATCAGCAGGGGTCCGGCGAGCAGCGCGAACGCTCCCCAGGCACGCCGGTCCGGGCGGGAGGGACGGATGGGGGCGGTGCCCCGCGGCTCGGCCGCGGGGCGCCCGACACGCTCATGGTCAAGCGTGGGCACAGGTGTGGACGTCATCACGCGCGCTGCTTGTCTATCTCGCTCTGGGCCTTCTTGGCCGCGTCGGCCAGGAGCTCGGCGGCATCGCCCTGTCCGCTGACCACCTTCGCCGCGGCCGCGGTGAAGAGGGAGCTCACGGCGCTGTTCCAGGTGCTGGGGTTGTTCCTGCCGTACCTGGCGGCCAGCTCGACGGTCTCCTTGGCGGGCCCCTGGGTGAGCTTGTCGGCGGAGGCGGCGACGGACGTGCGCGGCGGGATGTGGAGGCCGTAGTTCTGCGACCAGTCCGTCTGGAGGTCGGTCTGTTCGATCCAGAGCCACTGGACGAACTTCTTGGCCGCGTCCACGTTCTTGCCCTTGGCGTTGACGCAGGTGCTCCAGCCGCCGACGCGCACCGCAGGCTTGCCGCCGGTCTTGAAGGCGGGCCAGGGCAGGACGCCGAAGTCGTCGCCGAGCGCGGCCTTGACGGCGGGCATCGACCAGAGGCCGCCCCACTGCATCGGGACGACGTTCTGGGTGAGGGCGGCGGGATCCCACCAGTCGGTGGTGAAACCGAGCAGCAGGGACCGGTCGTCGTGAAGGCGCTTGAGCCCGGCCACGGCCTCGGCGGCCTGGGGGGAGCCGAAGGCCGCCCTGCCGTCGGTGACGAGGTCGCCGCCGTTGGAGAACACGGCCAGGATGGCGCTGTCGCCGAGGCCGTCCTGGCCGAGGAACAGGCCCTTGGTCTTCTTGGAGGTCAGGGCCCTGGCCGCGTCGGCGAGCGCGTCGAAGCTGTCGGGCGGGGTGATGCCGGCCTTGGACAGCACGCTCTTGCGGAAGTAGAGCATCATGACGTCGTCGAGCGTCTTGACGCCGTAGAGCTTGCCGTCGACGGTCACCATCTCGCGGGCGCCCGGGTTGAAGTCGGACTTGGCGCTGCCGTAGATGTCGTCCAGCGCGGCTATCTGGCCGCGCCGGGCGAGGCTCTCACTGAAGTCGCCTATCTCGAAGACGTCCGGGGCGGAGTCGGTGAGCAGGGTCGCGTTGAGCTTGCTGCGGTAGTCGCCCGGGGTCCAGGTGACCTTGACCGCGATGTCCGGGTTGGCCTTGGTGAACGCGGCTGCGTAACGCGTGAGGGCCTGCTGGGTGCCGGCCTCGCCGTAGGCGTGGGACCAGACGTTCAGGGTGGTCTTCGCCCCGGCGGAGTTACCGCCGGTCGGGTCGGTACTGCAGCCGACAGCCGCTCCGGCGACGAACAGAATGGATCCCCCGAGGAATCCTCTGCGGCTAAGCTTGGCCTTCTGTGCGCTCACTTCGATCCTTCGGGTTGAGAGAGGGTTGGGCGTACGTGTTGGTGACAGGCCCAGCCGGTGTCCGGCATTCACAGTTGGCAGACGGTGATGGACATCGGCTGTGCCGGCAACACGGGGTGGCGAACGGCATAGTGACGATCGGTCAGGGGAAGAGGGACTGGATGCCGACGACGGCGGCGCCGCGTGCCCACTCCTCCCAGGGGAGGGGACGCAGAGTCAGCGGGCATTTCGCCGCTGCTTTGAAGCAGTGCGCGGCGTAGGCGTCCCTGATGTGCATTCCGAAGAGGTCGAAGGTGTCGAGACCCTCGCCGGTGACGACGACGCGCTCGGGACCCACGAGGTTCACCAGCGTGGCGATGCCGACGCCGATGGCGTGGCCCGCCCTCGCGAAGGCGCCCTGTGCGGTGGGGTCTCCACCACGGGCTAGCTGAACCGCGCCGTCGAAGTCCAGGTCAGGGCGATCGGTGGCGCGGCGGATGGCCGTGAGGACGGCGTCGGTGGAGGCGATGGCCTCGACGCAACCGACCTGGCCGCAGTGGCACCGCGGCCCGGCCGGGTCGATGCTGATGTGCCCCATCTCGCCGGCGACGCCGTACGCGCCGGCGACCAGCTCACCGTTGATGACGATCCCGGAGCCGATCCCCGCTCCGATGGTGACCAGTGCGAAGTACTCGGTACCGATGCCCTCGCCGAACCAGTGCTCGGCGGCGGTGATGGCCTTGACGTCGTTCTCCACGGTGACGGTCAGGCCGGTCGCCGCGGCGACGGTCTCGGCCAGCGGCACGTCGCGCCAGCTGGGGAGCACGGAGTAGCGGACACGCCCGCAGGGGCGGTCCACGTCGCCGGAGACCGCGATGCCCAGGTGCCGAGTGCGGGCCCGGTACTCGGGTTTCACGTCGAGAAGTTCGGTGACGAGGTCGGCCAGCAGCTCACACACGGCGGCCGGGTCGCGGTCGCCCAATGGCCGACTGGCGGTGGTGCGCATGTTCGCCCGCAGGTCGCAGACCGCGCCGAAGAGGGTGTCGGCACTGATCTTCACACCGACGAAGAACTCCCGGTCGGGAGTGACGGCCAGCGGGTTCACGGGGCGCCCGGCCCCTGGAGCGGTGCGCTCCGGGGGGAGCTCGTGCAGGTAGCCGTCGTCGATGAGTGGTCGCGCGGCCTTGGTAACGGCGGTCGAGGACAGACCCGTCCGGCGGGCCAGCTCCACCCGGCTGAGCGGGCTCTCGGCCAACAGCAGGGCGAGGATGGCAGTTTCGGCCGGTGCGCTCACCAGTGGCCGCGAGTGGTTTGGAAACACGACGGCAACCTAAAGCAAATAAATAACTTCGTCCAGTATTGATTTTCCCGCCAGGGTGGTCCTACGCTCTGGCCCAACTCCGGGCACTTCCCCCGTTGTTCGCCATGCCCGGCCGTCCGGTCCTCACCGACGCTCGACACCCCTCGGGATCATCCGTGCCTCCCACGCCCTCATCCGTTTCCTTCGACGCCGCCCGCGGGCTGGCGGTCCTCCACACCCGGAACAGCGTCTACGCCGTGCGTATCGGTGCGGACGGCAGCCCCCGGCATCTGCACTGGGGGGCAAAGACCGACGCCGACTCCCTCGCCGAGCTGCTCGCGGCCGCCTCACCCGCCGCGAGCAGCTTCGAGTCGGACCCCGCGCCGGACGAACTGGCTCCGCAGACCGGTGCGCGGTTCGGGCCGGCCGGACTCCAGGTACGGTTCGCCGACGGCACCCGCGGCGCCCAGTGGACCTTTACCGGTCACACGGTCCGGGACGGAGAGCTCCGCCTCCATCTGGCCGACCGGAGCTACCCGTTGGCCGCGGTGCTGTGCTATCGCGTCCGCCCCGGCAGTGACGTCATCGAGCGCTGGGCGGAACTCACCCACACCGGAGCCGACGACTCGGGCCCGATCGCCGTCGAACGGCTGGACTCGGCCTCCTGGACGCTGCCGGCACTGCCCGACTACCGGCTCAGCCACCTTGTGGGCGGCTGGAACAGCGAGTTCCAGCTGAACCGTGACCGCCTCCCGGTCGCCGAGACCGTGCTCACCAGCCGCCGTGGTGTCACCAGCCACCACGCCAGCCCCTGGCTCGCCCTCGACGACGGCACCGCCGACGAGGAACACGGCGAGGTCTGGAGCACCGCCCTTGCCTGGAGCGGAAGTTGGCGCATCACCGTGCACCGCGACCCGGTCGGCCGGACCACCTGGACCGGCGGCTTCGGCCACGAAGGACTCAGCTGGACCCTGCGGCCCGGACAGAGCCTGCACACGCCCGTCTTCGCCGGCCTCTACGTCCGCGACGGCTTCGGCGCCGCCAGCCGGGCCTGGCACACCCATATCCGCACCACCGTCCTGCCCGATCCCGACCGCGACCGGCCCGTCGTCTACAACTCGTGGGAAGCCACCGGCTTCGACGTCGGCCAGCCCGGCCAGCTGCGCCTGGCCCGGCTGGCCGCACGTCTGGGAGCCGAACTCTTCGTCCTCGACGACGGCTGGTTCGGCGGCCGGACCAGCGACCGGGCGGGCCTCGGCGACTGGACACCCCGGCCCGAGGCGTTCCCCGACGGGCTGCGCCCGCTGGCCGACGAAGTGCACCGCCTGGGCATGGCGTTCGGACTGTGGGTCGAGCCGGAGATGGTCAACCGCGACAGCGACCTCTACCGTGCACATCCCGACTGGGTGGTCCACGCGGTGACCCGGGAAGCCACCGAACAGCGCAACCAGCTCATGCTGAACTTCGCCCGCCCCGAAGTCGAGGCCTGGGCCCATCGGACCCTGGACCGGTTGGTGCGCGACCACGACATCGACTGGCTCAAGTGGGACGCCAACCGGGTGGTCACCGAAGCCGGCTGGGCCGGCTGTCCGGACCCCGACCGGCTGTGGATCGACCACACCCGCGCCGTCTACCGGATCATGGACCGCCTCCGCGCCGATCACCCCGGCCTTCGGATCGAGGCATGCGCGGGCGGCGGCGGACGGGCCGACCTCGGCATCCTTGCCCGCACCGACCAGGCCTGGACATCCGACAACACCGACCCCGTCGACCGGATCGGCATCCAGCACGGCTTCAGCCAGCTCTTCCCCGCCCAGGCCATGGCCGCCTGGGTGACCGACAACCCCAACGTCGCCACCGGCCGCACCACGCCCCTCCGGTTCCGCTTCCATGTCGCCATGGCCGGAGCGCTCGGCCTCGGCGGGGACCTCACCGCCTGGTCCGAGGAGGAGCTCGACGAGGCCACCGCGCTCGTCGACAGCTACAAGCGGATCCGCCCCCTGGTCCAGCACGGCCGCCAGCACCGCCTCCACGGTCCCGGCGGAGTGGCAGCCGTGCACTACTCGTCCCAGGACGACACCGAACACGCCATCCTTGCCTGGCGCCCGGCGACCCGCTTCGGTCACCCGGCCCCCCGGCTCGCCCTGCCGGCCCTGGACCCCGCGGCCGACTACCTCGACATCGACGAGGACATCGTTCACAGCGGCACCGTCCTGACCGGGCGGGGGATCGACCTGCGGCTGCCCGCCGGCGACTACGCCAGCCGCCTGATCCGGCTGCGCCGGACCGTCTGACGCTCCGTCTCCCCTTCCACATCCGAATCATGAAGGAACCGAGAACATGCCCACACCCCGTGTTCTGGTCGTCGGCATCGACGGCGTCCGCCTCGACCTCCTGCCCTTGCTGGACACTCCCCACCTCGACGAACTCGCGGACTCCGGCTTCCTCGCGCCCGTCCACATCGACGACGACACACCGACCATGTCGGGCCCCTGCTGGACCACGATCGTCACCGGTGCCGGCGTGGCCAAGCACGGGGTCTGGGGCAACAACTTCAGCGGAAACCGGATCGGGGTGTTCCCCGACTTCACCACCCGGCTGGCCGCCGATCACGGGCGGCGCACCTTCGCGGCCGGCGGTTGGGAACCCCTGTTCCTGGCCCGCCAGGGCGGCCCGGTCTTCGCGGCCCCGAGCAGGCTCGCCTACATCGCCCCGCGCGAGGACACCCCGCAGGCCTGGGAGGAGTGCGACCAGAGCGTGACCGACGAAGCGGTACGGGTTCTCGGCTCCGGCGAAGACCTGGACGCGTCCTTCGTCTACCTCGGCGCCGTCGACGAGACCGCCCACTACCTCGGCTGCGGTTCCGGGTACCGGAGCGCGATCGAGGCCGCCGACCGACGGCTCGGACAACTCCTCACCGCCGTACGCGAACGTCCCGACGCCCGTTGCGAGGAGTGGACCATTGTCGCGGTGACCGACCACGGGCACCGCGACGAAGGCGGCCACGGAGGGCGCAGCGCACTGGAGCGCACCGCCTGGATCGCCGCGGCCGGTCCCGGCATCGCCCCCTCCACCGCACCGGACAGCCTCCGCCACGCCGATGTCGCCGCCCACGTCTACGCCGCCCTGGGCATCACGCCCGACCCGCACTGGACGCTCGACGGACGGCCCTTCCACACCATCGCTGCGCAGATCGCCTGACGTCGGCAGGAGACCACGGGCGGCGGGACCCGGGCGCGGCAGTCGGCCGACGTGCCGCCTGTTTCCGAGTCGCAGGCCCCGGGGAGGGGCGGATCGTCGCCCAAGGGCTGTCCCGTAATCCCTGGCGGGCGCGCGGCGACAGCTACGGCACCTCGCCGCGTTGCCGGAACGCCCGCATACATCCGGTATGCGGGCGTCCCTCCGCCTTGCGGTGCACCGCATCCGACGCCGCGCGCTGATCCGCCAGGGATTACGGGACAGCCCTTACATGCCGCCGGCGACACGCAGGGTCGCGCCCGTGGCGTAGGCGGCGTCATCGGACAGGAGCCAGGAGACGGCGCCGGCGATCTCCTCGGGCCGTCCCGCCCGGCCCATCGGAATGTTGGCGGCCACCTTTGCGGGCCGCTCGGGATCGGCGTGGAACTCCGTCCAGATGGTGCCGGGTGCGACGCAGTTGACGCGAATGCCGTCCGTGGCGACTTCCTTGGACAGCCCCACGGTCATCGCGTCGACCGCCGCCTTCGCCGCGGCGTAGTGCACGTACTGACCGGGGCTGCCGATCGTGGCAGCGGCCGAGGAGATGTTGACGATCGCGCCACCGCCGGTGCGGGACATGTCCCGCACCGCGCGACGCGCGCACAGGAGATAGCCCAGCACATTGACTTCCAGAGCCTGGCGCATCCCTTCCGCGTCCGCGTCGGCCAGCCGCCCGTTGGGGCCGCTGATTCCGGCATTGTTGACCAGGCCGGTCACGACCCCCAGGTGCTGCGCAGCCAGATCGAAGAGCCGGTCGACATCGTTCTCGTCCGCCGTACTCAGCCGGACGGTCAGACATCGGCGTCCCGCGGCACGGACCGCGGAAGCGACGGTCTCGGCGGACGAGTCGTCCGAGCGGTACCCCACGACGATGTCATGGCCATCGGCGGCGAGACGTTCGCAGATCGCGGCACCGATGCCTCGGCTACCGCCGGTGACCACAGTGACAGGCTGGTGCATGGTTCTCTCCCGGGGGCATCGCTCCAGATATATGATCGATCATCCTACGTGCCGTCGCGGCTGAGAACGATGGTCGGCAAGAGCTGCACCGCGCATACCTGCGGCAGGGCGAGCATCGCCGGGCTGTGGCGGGAAGGGTGCCGGTCGGCCATGCCGCCTGCCGCACCCTGCGCGCGAGCGCCCTCCCGGGCGACGGAGGCCATCACCGGCGAAAGGCGCTGACTGCCCCGGACCTGGGTCAAGGCCCCTTCTCGCGGCCGGGTCTCCGTACGCGGGACGCACGTCAGGCGCGGCTGCGGAACCACTCGTCCACGACGGTCCCGGGGAGCGGTGCGTTGTCCGGCTCGGCGGCGGTGTTGACGGTGGGGCGGCCCCGCGGGCAACTCGCATGGGTTGCTGAGCGTTCGTGTCTTTTCGGGTGAAAAGTGATCAAGCTGCATATGGTGGCGCAGATGAGTGTCTGGGAGCCGGTACTGGTACTTCTCGGGCTGGTCGTCACAGGGGCCGTCGGGCTCTACGGGCTGAACTCCCTGCTGGCGGCCAAGGCTGAAACGGTGCCCTCAGCCCCCTTCGCCGGGGGCCTCGAACCGGACCAGCACGCCTTCTCCCGCTTCCACGTCCGGTGGTACCCGATCACGATGATCTTTCTGGCCTTCGACATGGAGATGCTGTTCATGTACCCCTGGGTCAGGGTGGTGAGCGAGATGGGTGCTCCTGCGGTCATCGAGATGTTCGTCTTCCTCGGAATCCTCTTCGCCGCCGTCACCTACGCCTGGCGCGAGGGAGCACTGCGATGGACCTGAGCCGCGCCCTGCGCAGGTTCGTCGCGAGGCGCCCTCCTGTGTTTCTGGTAACCCTTCCCGGCGCCACGGCGGAGCGGTTGGCCGTGGAGGCCGAGCTGCGAAGCCGGGGTTGGCCGTCGGCAGACGGGCCGGCCGGCGCGTCTGCCCTGGTGGTGGCAGGAGACCCGGGTGGCGATCAGCTCGCGTGGCTGGGGGAGACATGGCGCTGTGTGCCGCAGCCGAAGGCGTACGCGGTGGTGGCCGACGCCGTGAACGGTCCTGGTGCCCTGGATGAGGTGAGCGAGCTTCTGGTCCGGGCGGCACCGGAAATGGGTCCCGTGGGTGCGGCGGCGCCCGGTGAACCTCATGCAGGGCACACGGGCCATGAAGGGGCACCGGATCACGGCGCGGATGGTGATCAGTCCAGTCACGCCGGTCACAGCGGTCACGGGGGCCACTACGGGCATGCGGGCCATCATGGTGGCGTTGTCGCCGGTCTGCCGATCGCGGAACGGGCGGACGACCGCGATGGTTTGAGGCTGGACCGGCTGTACCTGAACCTGGGGCCGGCGCTTCCGGACTGGCCGGCGGGACTGGTCATCGGTGTGGCGCTACAGGGCGACGTGGTCCAGGAGGCCGAGGTGCGGTCGCCGGGCACCGGGGTTGCCGTGCACCGGTGTCCGTTCTGGAGCGCGCCGTGGCTGCTTGCTGCGGGCGGCGAGACGGTGCCGTGCGGGGCTGCTGATCGGCGGCGTTGCGCTGCGCATCTGGACAGTCTCGGGCGTTTCCTGGCCGTCGCGGGGTGGCCGGACCCTGCGGCGCGGGCGCGCCGTCTGCGGGACGCGGTCCTGGCGGACGTCGCCCCCGGGGAAGTGGCAAGGAGTGTACGGCGGTTGACGCGGCGGATCCGGGCATCGCGCACCCTCCGACGGCTGACGGCCGGCCTCGGTGAGCTGCCCGCCGCGCGGGCGCGGGACTTGGGTATCACCGGTCCGGCGCTTGCCGCGGACGGTGATGTGCACGCGCGTCTGTGTGTGTGGCTCGATGAGATCGAGCGAGCGCTGGGCGGCATGAACGACACCCGGCCCCTGGCAACGGACGGGGCGGAGGGGCCCCGTGGACGGATCGGCGGTGCAACGCCTCCGTCGCAGGCTCTGCTCGACGTCCTTCCCGTCCTCCTCCGGGGGGCGGAATACGCCTGTGCCCGGCTGATCGTGGCAAGCCTGGACCCGGATCTCGACGAGCTCGTGTACGCGGGAGTCGCCCATGGCTGATACGGCGCCGCTGTGGGGTGTCGTCCTGATGCCCTTCGCGCTGGTCGCGGCGGCCGTCGCCGCCGCTGGACTGGACGCCGCCGTCACCGCCGCATCCCGACGCGGCCCTGCCGCGGCCCTGCGCGA
This sequence comes from Streptomyces sp. NBC_00654, assembly GCF_026341775.1. NCBI lineage: Bacteria > Bacillati > Actinomycetota > Actinomycetes > Kitasatosporales > Streptomycetaceae > Streptomyces > Streptomyces sp. NBC_00654. Next base: position 3,823,128 of record NZ_JAPEOB010000001.1, read on the forward strand.
CCTGCCGGCACCGCTCGGCGAGGCGCTCCGGCTCCTGGGCCAACAGCGTCGTCGTACCGACGTGGCGGACATCGTGCTCGGGCGGGTCGGTATCGGACTGGTGCCGGTCGCCGCCGTGCTTGCTGCGGCGGTCCTGCCGTGGGGGTTCCGTGCGGTGACCGATCCGGTCGCCGGCATCGTGTGGTTCAACGCCATGGAGGCGCTCGCATGGGCGGCGATCTGGCTCGCCGGCTGGGGGCCGAACTCGGCGCTGTCGCTGATCGGCGGCTACCGGTTCCTCGCGCAGGGGCTGGCGTACGAGCTGCCGCACATGTTCGCGCTGACCACTGCCGCGCTCGGGGCGGAGTCGCTGCGGGTCGGCGACGTGGTGGCGGCCCAGCAGGGCCTGTGGTTCGTGGTGTGGATGCCGGCCGCGTTCCTCGTCTATCTGCTCAGTGCCCTGGCCATGGCGTTCTGGGGACCGTTCGGCCATCCGGTGGGGCGTGACGCCGCGGGCGGTGCGGTCGTGGAGTACAGCGGCGCGGACCGGCTGCTTCTGCTGGGCGGCCGGTGGCTGCTGCTGGTCGTCACGGCATCGTTCAGCGTGCCGTTGTTCCTCGGCGGCGGTCAGGGGCCGCTGTTGCCTCCCTGGGCCTGGACCCTGCTGAAGACGGCTGCCGTGCTGGTCCTGCTCATCGGGGGACGGCGTCTGGTGCCCGTGCTGCGCATGGACCGCTACATGGAGTTCGTCTGGATGGTGCTCGTCCCGCTGACGCTGCTGCAGGCACTGTTCGCCGCCGTCGTCGTACTCGATCGCTAGGGGAAGCCACAGATGCTCGACGACGTCATCTTCTGGACGCTCGGTGTGCTCGCCGTGGCAGCCGGGGGCATGGTGTTCCGGTTCGATTCCATGGCCCGGGCGACATACTCGCTGCTGCTGTCACTGCTGTGTGTGGGGGGCTTGGCCATCCTGCTCGGGCTCGACTACCTCGGGGTCGTCATCGTGCTGATGATGACCATCGAGATGGCCATCATGGCCGTCTTCATGGTGATGTTCATGATGAACCCGGCCGGTCTGATGCCGATGTCCATGCTGCACAACAAGCGAGGCGGGGCCGCTCTCTGCGCGGGCGTCTTCGTGCTTCTGGTCGTCGGCATCGTTCTTGCCCCCTGGCCGGAGCGGGCCGGCAGAGCGGACGGCGACCCGACCATGGCCCTGGGGCAGTCGCTGATGGGGCCGCACATGCTCACCATGATGACACTCGGGTTCGCGCTGTTCACCACCATCGTCGCCACCGTGGTGCTCTCCACCCGCCGCGGGCGCTACGACCGGCTCGGCGACGACCTGCGTGCCCGGCACGCCGATGATCCCGTACGAGGAGGGATCGGCCGATGACGTTGGAACTGTTCCTGGTGGTGGCGGTGGCGCTGTTCAGCGTCGGACTGTTCGGGGCGTTGACCCAGCAGTCCATCGTCATGCTGATGATGGGGCTCGAACTCATGCTGGGCGGGATCATCCTCGCAGCCGCGGCCCTCTGGCACTACGTGGCGCCCGCCTCGACGGACGGACAGGTGCTGATCGTGCTCGCCGTCACCGTCATGGCCGTGGAGATGGCCATCGGCTTCGCCATCGTCACGGCACTCTTCCGCGCCCGGGAGGTCGACATGACGGACGAAGCAGCGGAGTTGAAGGGGTGAGCGCCCTGCTGTGGGCGCTGGCCGCAGTCCCACTGGCCGCGGGCACGCTGCTGGCCATCGGCGGTCGCCCCACCGACCGCCCGGCCCCGGGCATCGCGGTCGCGGCAGCCGCCGTCGGCCTCGGCCTGGCCGTGCTCGCCGCCTTCCAACAGCCCTCCGTCACGGTTCCGTTGCTGGAGGGAGCGGGCTTCGGCCTGGCCGTGGACGGGCTGTCCGGGCTGATGGTGGTGACCGTCACGGCGGTGACCGCGGCGGTGCTGCTCTTCAGCGTCGCGGACATCGGACCCGAGCAGGCACGAAGCCGGTTCTTCGGCCTCATGCTGATCTTCGGCGGGGCGATGCTCGTCACCGTCACCGCCACCACCCTGCCCGCCCTGCTGATGGGCTGGGAGGTCATGGGGGCGGCCTCCTGGGCCCTGATCGGCTACTGGTGGAACGACCCGGTCCGCGTGGCAGCGGCCGGTACGGCGTTCCTCACCACCCGCGCGGCCGACCTCGGTCTCTACCTCGCCGCCGGCGCGGCCCTGGCCGGAGGACAGGGCCTGGCACTCGACGCGCTTCCCGGGGTGACGGGCCCCTGGCTCCACCTGCTGGCCGCCGGAGTGATCGTGGCGGCCGCGGGCAAGTCGGCCCAACTGCCCTTCAGCTTCTGGCTGTCCAAAGCGATGCAGGGCCCCAGCCCCGTCTCCGCGCTGCTGCACTCCGCCACGATGGTCGTCGCCGGGGCCTACCTCCTGATCAGGATGGAACCGCTGCTCACCGCGTCAGGCTGGGGCGACGACGTCGTGGCCTGGACCGGAGCCGTCACCGCCCTGGCCCTCGGGCTCGTCGCCGTCGCACAGCGAGACCTCAAACAACTGCTCGCCGCGTCGAGTTGCGCACAGATCGGATTCATGGTGCTCGCGGCAGGCGTCGGATCGACCGTCGGCGGCACCCTCCAGCTGATCGCCCACGCGGCCGCGAAGAGCCTCGCCTTCCTCGTCACCGGATTCTGGCTCACCCGGCTCGGCACCAAGAGCCTGCCGGAACTGCGCGGGGCTGCCCGCCGCGAGCCCGTCGCCGGCGCCGCGTTCACGGTGGCCGCGCTCGCCCTGGCCGGCGTACCACCGTTCTCCCTGTGGGCCGCGAAGGACGTGCTCCTCGCCGGAGTGCTCGAAGCGGGTCCCGCACTCTGCGCGGCGGCTCTCGCGGCAGCCGTCGTCTCGGCCGTCTACAGCATCAAGGCGCTCTGGTACGTATGGCAGCCCGCACCGTCGCCGGTCGGCCGCTCCGTCCCGCTCCCCACCACCACGAGCATCCCTCTCGCCGCCCTGGCGTTCGCCGCGATGACCCTGTCCCTCCTCGTGCTGCCCCCGGTACGCGAAGCCCTGACCCGCACTCTCGGCGCAGAGGGGGAAGCGGCTCCGCATGCCTGGGAGTTCGTTCTCAGTGGCCTGATCTCCCTCGTGACATCCGCCGCGGTGTGGGCATGGGGGGATCGCCGCAGCCCCGTGCCGCAGCGCGCCGCGCGACGGGCGCCGGACTGGCTGGGCCTGGAAGCAGCGGCCCACACCCTGCTCGTACGCCCGGTGCGACGCCTCGCCGAGGCACTCGCCGCCTTCGACGACCGGGTTCTCGACCGCGGGGTCGACGACCTCGCGCGCGGCACCCTGCGCTTCGCCGACGCGGTCGACCGGAGGGTGGAAACAGCGGTGGACGGCGCGGCCGAAGGGGTCGCCGCCACGGGCAGGGCGCTGGGGCGGCTGGCGCGCCGCCCGCAGACCGGGCAATTGCACCAGTACCTCGCTCAGGCCGTCGCGGCCTTCACCGTCCTTGCCGTCGTCGTCGTCCTCGTGAGGTGACCGCCGTGCTCACGGCCATCGTCCTGCTTCCCACCGCGGTAGCCGCCCTGCTGCTGTGCCTCCCGCGCAGCACGCCCCGCCTCGTCCTCCTCGGCACATGGGCGGGTGCTTCCGCGACCGTGCTCGCCCTCGCCCTGGCTGTATGGGCGGGCTACCGCACCGGGGAGGGAATCCAGTACGAGGCGAACGTCCGCTGGATCCCCAGTGCCGGAATCGGCTACCACATCGGTGTGGACGGACTGTCGCTGCCGCTGCTCGCGCTGACCGGCGTCCTGTTCCTCGCCTGCGCCGTCCACGCCCTGCGGCAGACCCATCGCGTACGGGAGTTCGTCGTGCTCTTCCTCTTCCTGGAAAGCACGTGCCTCGGCCTCTTCGTGGCGCTCGACCTGATCCTGTTCTTCGTCTTCTTCGACCTGTCGATCGTGGCGATGTACTTCATCATCGCCGGGTGGGGCCACGCGGGCGCCCCGCGCGCGGCCATGAAGTTCTTCCTCTACACCTTCACCGGCTCGCTCGCCCTCCTTCTCGGGTTCATCGGGCTCTACCTCGCCGCCGCACCGCACACCTTCGACATGGTGGAGCTGGCCCGGCAGAACCCCCTCGCCGGACGCTCGCTGTACGGCGGTCTGGTCCTGCTCGCCGTCGGCGTCGGACTGGCTGTCAAAACACCCACCGTGCCCTTTCACACCTGGCTGCCCCCCGCCCACACCGAGGCCCCCGCCGAAGGCTCGGCCATCCTCGCCGGTGTCCTGCTCAAGATGGGCACCTACGGGTTCCTGCGCATCGCGATGCCCCTGCTGCCCGAGGCGTGGCGTTCGTACGCACCGGTCTTCGTCGTCGTCGGCCTGATCTCCGTGCTCTACGGTGCGCTGGTGGCGCTCGCCCAAACCCAGTTCAAGCGCATGATCGCCTACACGTCCGTCAACCACATGGGCTACATCATCCTCGCCATCGGCGCCGCCGCCACCGCCGGAACGGATACCGCCGACGCGCGCCGACTCGCCGTCACCGGCGCGACGTACCAGATGGTGAGCCACGGACTGCTGACCGGAGCACTGTTCCTCCTCGCCGGTGTGCTCTACGAGCGCGGCCGTACGTACGACATGGACGCGTACTCCGGTGTCGCCGTCCGGGCCCCTCTGTTCGCGGCCCTCATGGGCGTGGCGGTCTTCGCCTCGCTCGGCCTGCCCGGCTTCTCCGGCTTCATCGCCGAGTTCCAGATCCTCGCAGGCAGCCTCGGCCCCCGTCCGGTGGCGACCGGCCTCGCGGTCCTTGGCATCCTGCTCACCGCCGCGCTGCTGCTACGAGCCCTGCAACGCATGTTCATGGGGCCGCTGCGACTACCGGAGGCTCCCGGTGCCGCCCGGCCCTTCCCCGACCTCCGAGCCCACGAAGGCGTCGCCATCGTGCCGTTGCTCGTCCTCGCCGTCGTCCTTGGCCTCACCCCCCGTTTCCTGCTCGACATCATCGAACCCGCCTCCCGCGGTGTGCTGGAGCTGCTCGCCCGATGAACGGGATGACGGGGACGACCGTGATGAACGAGAACCCACTGGATCTGCTGCCCGAAGTCCTTCTCGGTGCCTCGGCGGTGTTCGGACTGCTCCTCGGAGGATGGCTGCCCCGGCACCGTCAATGGATCGTCGCCGTCGTGGCGGCAGCCGCGTGTGCGACGGGCATCGTCGCGGCGGCGGTCGCCGCCACGGGCGAGTCCATGACGGCGTTCGACGGGGCGTTCGCGGTCGACCCGGTGACCTCGACGGTTCGTATCGTCGTCCTCGCCGGAACGCTCGTCGTCCTGGCCCTGGGCTTCGCCCCATTTCGCGGGGACGCTCGGGAGAGCGAGTTCTACGTCCTCGTCCAGCTCGCCGCGCTCGGAACGCTGATGCTCGCGGGAGCCCAGGACCTGCTGTTGCTCGCCGCCGCCTACCTCCTCGCGAGCATTCCCGCCTACACCCTGGCCGGCTTCCGCAAGGACGGACCCGGCACCGAGGCGGCTCTGAAGTACTACGTGGTCGGAGCGCTGCTCGGCGTCGTGCTTCTCGCCGGGATCACCCTCATGTACGCGGCCGGGCGGGCCACCGCGTATCCGGCTCTCGCGGAGGCGCTTCCGGCCGCGCCGGAAGCGCTGGTGGCAGTCGGTCTGGTGGGTCTGCTCGGGGGCCTTCTGTTCAAGGCCGGGGGAGTGCCAGGACACTTCTGGGTGCCCGATGCCGTCCAGGGAAGCGCACCACCTGTCGCGGCCTTCCTCGCCACGCTCCCCAAAGCCGGCGCGCTCGCCGCGCTCTACCGCCTGGTCGCCGTACCGCTCGCAGGCACGGACGTGCCCTGGCCCGAGCTGATCGCCGTGCTCGCCGCCCTGTCCATGACCCTCGGGAACTTCGGCGCCTTCTTCCAGACCGACGTCAAGCGACTGCTCGCGTACTCGACGATCAGCCAGGTGGGGTACCTGCTGATGCCGATCGCCGCGACCGGCGGCAGCGAGCAGGCGCAGCCCGCTCTCCTCTATTACCTGGCCGCCTACGCCGTGACCAACCTCGGAGCCTTCGCCGTCGTATGCGCACTCCCGCACGCCCACACCCTGGATGACTACCGCGGTCTGCTTCGCCGACACCCAGCACTGGTGCTCAGCCTGATCGTCTGCCTCCTGGGCCTCGTCGGCACCCCACCCACCGCGGTCTTCCTGGGCAAGCTCGAGGTCTTCACCGCGGCCGTCGACGGCGGATTCGCGTGGCTCGCGGTCGTCGCCGCAGTGAACACGGTGGCCTCCCTCTTCTACTACCTGCGGTGGATTCGCCCCGCCGTGTCCTACGGCGCACCGGCCAAGACCCGCACGCCGGTGCGGCCTGCGGCGCTTCTGGCCTGCACAGCGGCAGCGGCCTCGGTCGCCCTCGGTATCGCGGGCGGTCCCGTACTCACGATCCTGGAAGGTGCCCCGGCCCGGTGACGGCCGGCGGGCCGGGGTGTTCATCAGCAACATCAGAAGCCGCCGCCACGAGCTCACCCAGGCGCAGCGCGACGTCGGATGGATCGTCCGGCTCGGGGTCCACCGCCTTACCGGGAACGAGCACAGGGCGACGGTGCATGCCGGTCGGTGAACGATGCCGGAAAGCCGTGTGCGGGAGAACCGCACGCACGGTGTGAACCGACGGGGGCCGGAAACGGAGGGTCAAGCCCCCGCGCCGGTCCCCGACCCTGCTCAGCCCGCATGAGCCTCGCGGGCTGAATAGATCGTGCGGACCACGCCTTCCAGCTCGGGTTCGATGATGGACAGGTCGGTGACCGTGTGCCTGGCCAGGACCGCGCTGATCAGGTCGGAGACCTGGTTCTGCTCCGGGTCGAAGCGCAGGGTGACCGAGTCGGTCCTGGCGTCGGGCGGGTCCTGAAGCACGCCGTCCAATGCGATCCCTTGCCACTGATGGTTTTCGGCCAGTTGCACCACCAGCTGCCGGTGTGGGGCGTAGCGGGTCTTGAGCGTGTTCACATCGCCGTCGTAGAGGACCTTTCCGTCATCGATGAGCACAATGCGACGGCACAACTGCTCGACATCGTCCAGGTCGTGCGTGGTCAGGATCGCCGTGACACCCTCGTCGTGATTGAGGACGCTGATGAACTCGCGAATGCGTTCCTTGGCGACGACATCCAGACCGATGGTCGGCTCGTCCAGGTAGAGGATGCGAGGTTCCGGCAGCATGGCGGCGGCGAGATCGCCGAGCATCCGCTGTCCCAGGGACAGCTGGCGCACGGGGGTGTCGAGGAAGGGGCCGAGGTCGAGCAGTTCGGTGAAGCGTGCGGTGTTGGCACGATGACGGGAACGTTCGACCCCGTACAACTTGCCGATCAGATCGAGCGAGTCCCGCAACGGCAGGTCCCACCACAACTGACTGCGCTGGCCGAAGACGACGCCGATATTGCGAGCGTTGCGCTCCCGGTCGCGCCACGGCACGACACCGGCGACCTCGACGTGGCCGGCCGTGGGATGCAGAACTCCCGTGAGAATCTTGATGGTTGTGGACTTCCCGGCGCCATTCGGTCCGAGGTAGCCGACCACCTCGCCCTCATCGATGGTGAACCCGACGCCGTCGACGGCGAGTTTACTCACGTACTCCCGCGTCAACAGGGTCCGTATTCCGCCAAATGCTCCAGTGAACCGTTTGGGCCCGCGAAACTCCTTCACCAGCCCGGCTACCCGAATGATCGACATGATCAATAGTCTGGGCGACCAGGATGGCGACGGTCAACGGTGCGACTCCCGGTTATGGAAGTAACGCCTGGTGAGAGAAGTGATCGGCGCTGTCGGTTTGGTGAGGCGGTCCAACGGGAGGGCGAGGTGAACCGCCGCCTCGTATGCGACGGGTACGACTCGGCCGGCGTCGGCCCGGGAACTGATGCGCGGTGACATTCCGGTCCGCTCGGTCCCGGATCGCACTGTGAACGAACAGATCACCGCGTCCGTCGTCACCCGTGAAGGTATCGGTCGCCGTGAACTGATCCCGTACCGGGAGCGCCGATCGTCCCGGTGCGTCTCCGCGGGCACGATACCCGGCCAGGGCAGCCGTGGGCTTGGATTCCCGGCGGAAGGCGTCCGCGCCTGCACCACGATGCGTTGTCCGCGCGGGACGGGCACAAGGTGGCCGTGGCCCTTTCGCGTGCGTCTGACCGGCGGACGAGCTGTGGAACCGCGCCGAGACTCTCCGGCGGGTCATGGGCGGACACACACGATGTGCGGGCGGGGTCGCCCGGGAACCCCCGAACCAATTGCCTGCTATAGCGCAGCAAATCGGACTCGTCGACGGGTCCGATTCTCCGGGCCGCAGGTGGATGACGTAGACAGCCGTTCCGTGATCTATTAGCTTTGTAAGCGCTTACGCGGCAGCGGCGAGCGAAACTTGCCCCTTGTGTCCTAATGCGGATGTTTGATGCTGTCGAGGTGTGTTAGTTGAGGAGTGTCATGGCTTTCCGGGATGAACCAGGGAGCACGAGCGAACAGTCGATTAAGCCCTCGGCGGCTTTGGATCCTCTGAGCAAGCGTGAGCTCGAGGTGTTGCATCTCGTGACCAAGGGCATGACGAATCGAAAAATTGGTACCGTACTGGGAATATCGGAAAGAACTTCCAGGGAGCATGTTGCTCGCATTCTCCTGAAACTCAGGGTGGGTTCGCGGGTCGAAGCCGCTGTGATTGCCGCAGAGGCAAGATTTGAGGCGACTGCTCAGGAGCGCTCGTGAAGTGGTCCGAGTGGTTTTCTCGGGGCGCTCGTGGGAGCCCAGGGTTCACCGTAGGAAGTCGTACGGCGAATCGGGTGCGGGTAGTGGCTGGAATCCGGCAGGAACGGATCGAGTGCGGGCGGATTCGGAGCGTCTTTCCGCGGGTTCCTGCCAGGTAAAGCCGTTCGGCGTGAAGGCGTGAAGGTTCGCAGCGTTGGCCGGGGCCACCTCGTATCGGGGCGAGGGCTGCTGTGAGCAGGGCGCTTGCCTCGTCGGTGTGGAGCGAAGGATTCGTCGTGACGAATGCCGGTACGGGAGTTCCCTGCCCTGCCGGGCCGCATGGTTCCGCCGGCCACAGGTGTACCGGTGCTCCCACTCGATTCGGAGGAGCTCACATGGCGCCGCGGGGAGATTCGCCCTTCGGCGCGGGACTTTGACGTTGGCTCGAATGCCCCGTCCCTCTGCGTCTCTCTGCCTTGTCCTCGGGAGCTTGTCGGCCGTGCTGTTCGAGCGTCGGACGGGTCTGTCCGTTCCTGCGGAGGCCTGACGCGCATGGTCTCCTCGGCCTGTCTCGGTGACCGGTGGATTCCCGGGCGGCGTACGAGCGGCGCAGTCCGTGACGCGGTACCGCGCGCGGCCGGGTAGCGGCGGGGATTCCTGCTGGTGCGCACCGCAGCGTGACCGTCGGGGACCGCCGAAAGTCCAGGCGGTCCCCGCTGTTCCCCGCAGCCGTGCCGCGGCCTCGTGGATGCCGTCGTCAGCGATGGCCGCGCCCATGGTTTCCGTGATCGGTCGCGTCGGGAGCAGCCGTGATCGCGAAGGCTTGTGGGCTCCGTTTGATCCGGCGCACGCGCCCCTGCCGACTCGCACAGGGGGCTGGATGGCCCCGGCACCGCTGCGTCGCCCCTGAGTCGGGCCCCCTGGAGAGGTGGCCTGAATCAGGCCACCGGAAGAGCGGCGCTCGGATGAAGTGCCTGTACGGCTTTGAGCTTTTCTCGACGACGCGACGACGCTGAAGAGGTCCGGACGGTGGAGCTCTCCGTGTCGCGGCATACCCAAAAATGAGGAAGATCATGGACGCTGATTGGCCCGAAGAGTTCGAAAATCTCGTTCGCTCATATCTGCCGCACCTCGGCGATGGCGACAGACTCCTTCCCGATGCCGATCTGATCAGTCTGGGCCTTGATTCTCTCAATGCCGTCGGATTGCTGCTGGATCTTGAGGGAGCATTCGATGTGACAGTCCCCGCCGAGGGGCTCACGATCAAGACCGTCGAATCACCTCATTCTCTGTGGTCGACGATCGAACAGCTGCGTAAGGCCTAGGGGAAGGATCGATCCACGAGAATGTCGGTCCGTCGATCTCCGGATCCGTGATCCGCCATCACACGATCGACGGTCTGTGCATGGGTTCCGGCGCTCTCGTCGATGATGGATCACGGCGTGGGCTTGATCCAGTGAAGGCAGAGGTTATGCGTACACACCAATTGCGGCTCGATTCTCCGCTGCCGCTCTCGCACGGCGACGAACTTGCGAAGCGCATCTATTATGCGTCGTCGGACATCGAATCATTCCGGCTCATCGAGAAGGAACAGCGAGTGGTTGCCGTGGAGGTGACCACTGCCGGCGAGGTCGAAACGGCAGATCTCGCACGCAAGGTGAACCTCATCAATGATCGAGATGTTCTTCCCCAGCGGATCACCCACGCGGAGCGTGTCTGGAGCTCGCCCCATTCCGAGAGGGTCGCTGATGGTGATGTCTATGATCAGCTCCTTGCGCTCGGCCTGGTCCAGGAGATGGGGCAGGGGCTGATTGCCTCCAGTGGGCTCTTCACCGCCACGCTCCATGCTCTTGACGAACGGATCCGCAGCCTTGCCGTCGGAAGATTCGGCGCAAGGGAGCACCTGTACCCCACGCTCATTTCCACAGAGACTCTTCAGCGTGGCGGCTATCTCGAATCGTTTCCCCAGTTCCTCATGTCTGCGCATCGTCTCCATGCCGATGTGGATACGTACAGTGAGTTTGTGGTCGGGGATGAAGGTGCGGAAGACGTCGGCGCCCTCCTGGCCAGACATGGCGAGCATTCCGGGTACTGCCTGCCGCCGACCATGTGCTTCCACACCTATCAGCAATTCCATGGGGAAAGACTGGATTCCGGCGGAACCGCGGTGACTTCGCGCGGAAAGTCGTTCCGTCACGAGTCGCGGTACAGTCGCTCCGTGGAGCGGCTGTGGGACTTCACCATTCGGGAGATGGTCTTCTTCGGTGAGGGCAAAGAGGTCACCGACCTTCGGCAGTCCTTCCTCGAAGCGTCGTGCGAGCTCATCGACGAATTGGGTCTTCCCGGCCATGTCGAAGGAGCCAACGACCCGTTCTTCGGGGACGGACGGAACCCCCGGCGGATGCTCGCACAGCGGCTGAGCGGACTCAAGTACGAATTGCGGCTTCCTGTTGAAGAGGGGCGCACTGTTTCCGTGGCGTCATTCAATGCGCATGGCACGCTCTTCGGAGAGGCGTTCAAGATCACGTTGGCTGATGGCACTACCGCGAGTTCCGCGTGTGTGGGTTTCGGTCTGGAACGGTTTGCTTATTCCTTCTTCTGCCAGTACGGGCCCGAGCTGGGCAACTGGCCCGGATCTGTTCGGAGAGCTCTCGGCCTCTGAGGCCTCGCGTGGTGGTCGGGCAGCCGGAGACCGGAAACGGTCTCCGGCTGCCCGACCACCACGCATGCACGGGAGAATCCTCGGTAGTGGCCCGTACCGCGCGTGGCCCTCTATTCGGAGTGCTTCCCCGGCTCCCACCAGTCCCGGTGGCCCCGGTACCACTCCACGACCTCTGCGAGTCCCTGACGGAAGTCCACCTGCGGCCGGTAACCCAGTTCCCTGCGGATCAGGCCGTCGTCCAGTGAGTAGCGCAGGTCGTGCCCCTTGCGGTCCGTGACCCACCGGATCCGCTCCGGGCCGACATCGAACAGCTCCAGGAGATGGCCGACGAGCTGAAGGTTCGTCAACTCCGTTTCGCCGCTGACGTTGTAGATTCCGCCGGCGCGCCCCTTCTCCAGGACCAGTTGCACAGCCCGGCAGTGATCCGCCACATGCAGCCACTCCCGTACGTTCCTCCCGTCGCCGTAGAGCGGAACGGTGCCCCCGTCCAGCAGACTGGTGACGAAGCGCGGGATGGCCTTCTCCGCGTTCTGGTAGGGGCCGTAGTTGTTCGCGCAGCGGGTGATGCTGATGTCCATCCCGTGGGTCCGCCAGTAGCTCCTGGCCACCAGGTCCGAGGCGGCCTTCGAGGCGGCGTAGGGCGAGTTGGGCAGCAGCGGCTGTGCCTCGTCCCAGGAACCCTCGGCGATGGAGCCGTAGACCTCGTCCGTCGAGATGTGCACCACTCGCGAAACCCCTGTGGCCAGGCAGCAGTCCAGCAGATTCTGCGTCCCCAGCACGTTGGTGCTGAAGAAGGGCGCGGCATCGGCCACGGACCGGTCCACATGCGATTCGGCGGCGAAGTGCACGACCGCGTCGTGCCCCGGGAGCACATCGAGCAGTGCGTCCCTGGAGCGGACGTCAGCTCGTACGACCTCCAGACGCGGGTGGCCGGTGGGCAGGTTGGCCAGGTTGCCGGCGTAGGTGAGGCAGTCCAGTGCTGTGACGCGGGCGGTTTCGTATCCCGCGTAACTGCCGCCCAGCAGTTCCCGCACGTAGTTCGATCCGATGAACCCGGCGGCGCCGGTGACCAGGATTCTCATATGCCGACCGCCATCCGCGTTTCGAGCGCTCTCATGTTGCTGCTCCCTGGCTGGTCACGGGCCGACGCTGAACGGTCGGGGGGCGGGTTCGGCGGACGACCCGGCTGCGATGATGCTGCCGAGTGTCCGGGCGTCGCTCAGCAGCGGGGCGTCGAACTCCCGCGATCCCGTCCGCACGGCCTCCAGAACCCGGGTCAGGAAGAGCCGCATGCTGTCGGCACGGGCCACCCGATGGACGTATTGCCGCTCCCCGGTGCTGACTTGAACACTTCCCCGCATCTCCGGGGGCAGCGAGAACGGGCGCTCGAAGTCGATGGCGCAGCCACCGCCCAGCAGCCGCAGCGTGTTCTGGTAGACGGTCGTGAATCCGAAGTGCCCGATGGCCGTCCTGCCGCCCGGATAGCCCGCCAGCACGCTGTACGCGGTCTCCAGGCCGTCCTCGGTGCGCCGGCTCACCAGCACGTTCACCTGCTCGGGTTCGGCCTGCCAGAGCACCCTGCCCAGGGACGCCATATAGGGGCCGGTATCGAGGAAGGCACCGCCTCCCCGGGAGCGGTCGTAGCGGAAGTCGTCCCGCGGAACCGGCGGCGTGAAGACCGCGACCGCTTGGGTGGTTCCGCCGAGACGCTCGGCGATCGACCTGACCTCCGCGTACACGGGATGGAAGCTGTAACACACCGCCTCCGCGAGAACCAGGGACGAGGACCGGGCCAGCGACACCATCTCGTGGGCCGTGTCCGCGTCCAGCAGGCCGGGTTTGTCGACGATGACGTGGTGACCGGCCTTCAGGGCGTGACGCACCGCTGCCGCGTGCTCGCTGTTCACCAGCGACACGTAGACCAGGCCGGGGCGGGCGGTGTCCAACGCCGCCCGCCAGTCGCGGTGGAAGCGTCCCGGCTTCGCGAGCTGTCCGACCGATTCGGCGTCGGCGTGCGCGCTGGCGATGCCGATGGAATCGATTCCGCTCGTGGCCGCCGCGGCCGGCAGAACGCGGCGCCGCGCGAACCTAGACATGCCTATCAGGAGGAAGTCCATCTCACTCTCACGGCTCTCGGTCGGGGAGTCGGATGCCGCCTCCGGACGGGCATCCGACGCGGGTCTCCCGCGGTTGCGGGACATACGGCCGCCGGGGCCCGGCAGGCGGGAATTCCTGGGCGCGACGCCGTCCGGGCACCGGTCCGCCCGCTCCGGGTGCGCCGGCCGTCACAGAAGACATGCGGCCAGGCTTCGCACCTCGACGTTGAGGTGGTACCCGAGCCGGTTCATGCGGTTGAGCAGACCGAGGGTCATCCACCGGTAGTTGCCCGGGACCTCGATCTCGTGATCCTCGGGAAGCTGGATCACGACGTGCAGGGTGTCCGCCCGGGAGAAGCGGCCGCCGTCCTCCGACTGGACGGTCCGCAGCCGGATCCAGGACTCAGGTGCTTCGAGATACTCGGTCAGCAGCGGGTGGTCCTGCGGCCCGCGGTACGCGCCGGGGACGAACTGTATCGACGGTCCGAGTTCGAGCCGGTCCGTCAGACCCGGCTGCACCATGGCCTGGGCGAGGAACCGCAGCACCCCGGCACGCCGCTGGCAGATCAGGGCCACGACATTGCCGGCGCACGGTTCGAGCATCGGCTGCCACCACGCGCCGACCTCACGGCTGGTCGCCCTGACCGACACGCCGATGATCTCGAAATGGCGGCCGTCGCGATGGCGGATGCTGTCGTCGTCGCAGATCCACCCGTCCATCTCCCGCAGACCGATCCGTCTGGCGTCGAGGCTGAACCTCGCCTTCTGGTCGATGAGCCAGGTCGAGACACCGGAGAGGTCGGCGGCCGGGCCCGGCGTCCGGTGCGACTCCAGCACGGCGGAGCGGAACCCGCCGGACAGCGACTCCGGAGAAGGCCGGCCGCTCCCGGGAACTCCGTAGGAGATTCCGGAAAGTACCGTACGGGCGTTCATGTTGACGCGATTGCCGAGTCCGAGCTGATCGCGCAGCTGCCCCAGGGTGAGCCAGGCGAAATCCTCCTCGACCGGCACCTCCTCGTCCTCACGCACTTCGACGATCATGTTCCGGTTCCTCTTGAACAGGTACCAGGAGGCATGCTCGGACAGCAGCTGGTCGAAGAGCACACGGCGTCGCGTGCCCTCCATGAAGTAGTCCAAGTACGGGGTGGACCTGCCGCCGTGCACACGCTGGTAGTTGCTCGGTGTCGCCTGGACCGTCGCCGCGTACTGGACGAACGCGCTGTTGCCGGGCTCCATCTTCGCCTGCATGAGGAAATGCAGCACACCGTCGAAACGCTTGGCGAGGATTCCCAGGATGCCGATCTCGGGCTGGACGATGATCGGCTGGCACCACTGCGGAACAGGCCCGAAGTCCGTACGTACGGACAGTCCCTCGACCCCGAAGAACCGGCCCGACACATGCCCGAGCCGCTCGCCCAGCCGCCATTGCGGGAGGGCGGCCAGCGGCACCCGCTCCACCTCGTACGTAGCGGACCGGTGCCTTTCTTCGAGGAAGGCACTCGCATCAGGGGTGAGGGGGGAACCCGGCACCATCGCCGACGCGAGGAAGTCCTCGGCCCCGCATGCCTCGGGTGTCACGCCGCTGCCTCCTCTTCCGCTTCACGGGCCATGAGCGCCACCCCGGCGGCCAGGCCGAGCGGCTCGAAGCCGATCAGTGACCGCAGCAGCGCCGTGTCCACCACGAGCCGGCCCCGGTCCGTGATGGCGGCGGCACCGGGGACGATCGGCACGACGGAGTCCGTCGCCGTCTCGACCGCGCTGACCACGTCGGCCACCGAGTGCCCGACGCCGGTGCCCACGTTGACGACGCGCGGCAGCTGCTGATGTCCGGTGAGCAGATCCAGGGTCGCCCGCACGAAGTCGTCCACATGGAGGAAATCCCTGATCTGCCGTCCACCACCGTGCAGCGGGAACGGTGTCGAGGTGAGGGCGCTCCAGAACGCCGCCGAGACGACGTTCTGCCCCCGCGTCCGCGGCAGGAGGCGTCCGTAGATGTTGCTGCACCGGAGCGCGCACGTCCGCAGCCCGTGCACTCTGCCGTAGTACGCCAGGTACTGCTCGGCGATCATCCGTGACATCCCGTACGGCGACGTGGGCTCGGCGGTCTCCGACTCCCGTTTGCGTTCCGTCCCCATGGCGTAGACGGCGCCGGCGGACGAGAGGAGCACCACCGCCGTCCCGGGGCTCTCGGCGCGGACCAGCTCGCAGACGGGGATGACGAGCGACAGGGTTCCGATCACATCTGCGGCCGGCTCGCTGCCGGAGGGCACCGGGAAGTGACCGCCGGCGGCGATGACGACCACGTCCACGCCGGAGCGGAGCACCTCCGCGAGTCGCTCCGCCCCGTCGCCGGGCACGAACACGACACCGGAGGGGGAGGCGCTGTCACCGAGCCCATAGGGATCGGACCGGCCGATCACCGTGACCGCGAGGTCACGACGGGATGCCCCACGCGCCAGGGCGTTGCCCAGGAAGCCGGCGCCGATGACCGCGATACGCGGCGCCGCCGCACCCCCGTTCATCCGGCGTCGCCCGTCAGCAGGCCGGTCAGGCGGGCCACCACCGTCTCCTCGCCGTCCTCGTCGAGTGCGCGCGGATCCACTTCGAGCCGGCCCTGGTGCATCTTGAAGTCGCGGAGATGGACGGCGGGGGTGCCCTGCGCCGCTTCCCTGGCGAGGGTCCGGGCATCCCGTCCGGCCCCGGCCGGGTCGACGGTCAGCAGCACCCGGTGGATGGCCCGCCCCGATTCGTCCGCGATGACCGTCGCGGAGAGGCCCGGCAGCCCGTCCAGCCGGGCGGCGACCTTGCTCATCCTGGCGAACTGCGCCGCGGCCCGCTCCTGCGGCGTCGTCGCCGTGAACTCCTTCACCGCCTGGAGCAACCCCATCAGGTTCTCCTTGCCCACCTTCATCGGCCGGGCGATGCCCGCGTACTGCGCCCGGCAGGCCTCGATCAGATCGGCCCGCCCGCACACGAATCCGGAGGTCGGAGCGCCCAGCGCCTTGGGACCGCTGTAGATCACCAGGTCGGCGCCGCTGGCCGGCCAGCGGCTGATGTCCTCCTCACCCGCGGCGTCGACGATCACCGGCACGCCGTGCTCCCGGCCGATCGCGACCAGGTCGGCGAGCGGTACCTGCCTGCGATGGACGGCGTGCGTGTGTGAAGTCACGTACACCAGAGCCGCGGTCCGCGGGCCCACGGCTCCGGCGACGTGGGCGGGAAGCGTCTCGTTGACGGACCCCACCTCGACCGTCCGGCCGCCGCCGAGCGCGATCATCTGGCTGATCGGAGCCCCGCCATAGCTGATGGAATGGCCCTTCTGCAGCACGACGTCGGCCGGCTGCCCGCCGGCGTCCGGCAGCCGCTGGATGCGTGGCAGGTCGGTGCCGGCGACGCAGGCTGCCACGCACACCGCCATACCGGCGGCGGCGCCGAGAACCGGCCAGGCGTCCTCGCTGCCGGTGGCCTCCGCCAGGTACGCACCGGCGGCCCGCGCCAGCCTGTCCATGTCGACGTGATACTTGGCCGCGTCGCTCATCGCCGCGATCACACCGGGGCTGAGGGTGCATCCGCCCAGCGGTGTCGAGTTCGCCTGGGCGCTCACTATGGGAGAGACGCCGAGATCCCCGTACTCCATGCTCTGGCTCCTTGTCGCAGTGATTCATCAGGTCGGGTGGGCGAGGTGCCCCGGGATCCGGCGCCCGCGCCGCGTGCCGCCGCGGCGCGGATCCGCCGTCCGTCATCCCGAGGCCAGTTCGGCGTCGAGCCAGGACACGAAGCCGCCCAGTGTGGTGTCGTACAGACGCTCCAGCCGTCGGCCCGGAGCGGGGACTTCGCCGCCGGCCACCTGTTGCAGCGCGTCGGCCAGGGTCGCGGCGTCCGGCCGATGCAGCGCGATGCCCAGCCCTTCGCGGGCGACCACCTCGCCCGACGTGCCGAAGGCGTCCACGATGCTCGGAATGCCGTGCAGCCAGGTGTCACGCAGGCGAAGGCGCGTGGCGGTCTCGTTCTCCGCACCGGGCTTGGTGATGCAGACGTATGCCTTCGCCGCCTTGACGTACTGGTCCCGCTCGGAGAGGGCCGGCGGGTCCACGTTCAACAGCACACTGCTGCTGAGCCCCAGTTCGTCGATGGCCTGTCGTACGCGCCCGATGGTGGCTCGGGTGTCCTCGATCGGCTTTGCGTACAGGAACGCCGCGGTCGCGTCCACGCCTCGCTCGCGCAGCAGACGCATGGCCTGCACAAGCATCAGCGGATCGTAGAACGCCCACATCCCGCCCGTCCAGAGGAAGTCCGCCATGGGGCGCGCACCGGCCGTGTCGGCCAGCCGCATGCTGCCGCTGCTGAACCCGACCGGCACGGTGCTGACCAGATGGTCCAGCGTCCGCGAGCGGATGATGTCGGCCGGCCTGAGCCTTCCGAAGGCGCAGAGCACCGTGAGCAGCGCGGTGCGCTCGGACGGAGATCTGCAGAGGAAGTGGTGGCTGACCTGTATCTGCCGCTGATACGTGGCCAGATAGCGCTGGTACTCGCCGGTCGGGTCGCTGTGCGCCAGGAGTGAGGGGAAGTCCATCTGCTCGATCGGCGCACGGCACTCACCGACGATCAGCTTGCGCCGGGCGACGGCGAGTTCGAGCCGGTCCCGGTCGGCGGTGTCGAAGAACAGAACGGCCTTCGCCGCCGCGATGGCCCGGTCCGCGTCCGGGCCGGTCCCGACGAGCTCGGCCTCACCCAGATCGACGGGATCCGCCGCGGGCGGAGCGACCACGAACACGCGGAAGTGCCGGCTGAGGACCTGGGTGATCTCGGCCAGACGCTGTCCCGCGCCGGCGATGGACCTGTCCGACAGGGAGTACGAACCGGCGTCCACGACGATCGTTCGCTCGGGCACTGGGCCTCCAGATTCCTCGGGGGTCGCAGGCGACCCGAATGGCAGGACAGGTCATCGGTGAAACAGGGGTGGACGGGCCGGCTCCCTGACGGGTCCGTCGGCCTCGGCGCCGACGAGCCTCGGTGCCGCACCGGTGAACTCCTGTGCGAGCGAACCGGCTTCCTCCCGTGCCGCGGTGAGCGCGGTCGGCCGGTCCGGCCCGGCTCCGTGCCAAGCGCGGCATGGGCCGGGGCACTCGGGCGGGCCGGGCCCGGAGGTTCAGCCGGATGCCCTCGGCCGTGGGGCGCACGGGCCCGGTCCGTACTGTTGGAGTGCCCCGTAGCCCTGACGACGGGGGACTCCCGCAGCGGCGGGGGATTCGCACGCGTGCTCTCCGCCGACCGAGCCCGTACACCTCCGGGAGGCGGACGGACTCCGCTGCCCTCGCGCCCCGGGCGCGATTCCCGGCGAGGGGTGACTCATCCCGGCGTCGGCGGCGCGGGTGCGACGTTGCGGGAGCTTCCGGCCGTCGTGTGCGGAGGCGGGTGCGGCCGGCCACCTCCGTGCGAACGCCGGAGGCCGCCGTCCTCTCGTCGTGCCCCACGTCGCGGCGCTCACGGGCGGTGCGGTGCACAGCGTGCGCCGGGATCGTGGGCGGCGCCGGAGCGTTCCCGGTGTGAAGCCGCGCCGTCAGTCCGCCGCCAGGACCCGTTCGAGCGTCGCGTAGCCCGCCGGTTCCCAGGTCGGCTTGCCCCCGGGCAGACCGAGCCTGCCATTGCGTCCGATCGCGATCAGGTTGAGGGCGCGCAGGACGGCCCAGCCCCGGGCCCGGGTGACCGTGGCTTCGTCGGCGCGCTCGTAGGCGTCGAAGAACCGGCGCGCCGCACCGGCGGGCAACAGGATCCAGGCGGCCGACAGATCGGTCGCCGGATCGCCTGCGCACAGTTCGCCGAAGTCGATCACTCCGGCGAGCGTTCCGTCCTGGACGACCACGTTTGCCGGATGCAGGTCACCGTGCAGCCAGAGCGGCGCACCCTGCCAGGCGGGTGCCGCCACGGCCTTCTCCCATACCGCCCGCGCGGCGTCGGCGTCCTCGTGGCCCGCGATGACCTCGAACACGTCGTCGATGGGCGGCAGTCCGGCCAGGGGGATGCCGCGTGACGGGTTGGCCGGCGCGTCGGCCGGTGCCTGCTGATGCAGCGTCCGCAGGAAACCCGCGAGGACCTCGGCGGCCTCGACGCGGGTGATCGGCGCGTAGTCGGCCGGCTCGCCGTGGACCCAGCGCGCGACGGTCCAGGTGTGCTCGAAGAGGGGAGACGGTTCGCCGATGCGCACCGGGACGGGCGTCGGCAGCGGAAGGCGCTCGGCCAGCGCCGGAAGCCACGTCTGCTCCATGCGCAGCAGAGCCGGTGCCCGCTCGGTGCGCGGCATGCGCACCGCCAGTTCCTCCCCGAGACGGAACTGCTGATTATCCCAGCCTCCGTTGACGTCACGCAGTTCGAGGTCTGCGATATCCGGGTGCTGATCCCGCAGCAGCGCGCGCACCAGATCCTGCTCGAATTTCAACTCTTCCATCGAGGAGCTTCCCATCATTTCATCGGCATGCATAGAAAAGCTAGCAGCGGTCGGAGAGCGATAGTGCACGAGGGCGGGTGGCGCTATTCGCCGCGTTCCTCAGGGGTGCGCGGCGCCGGAGGCCGGACAAAGGCCGCCGCCCGTCGGCCGGCCGCGGTACGCGCCTCCGGTGGCCGTGCACAGGCCCCGACGCCGTCCGCGGCACGGACGCGGCCCCCGAGCCTCCGGTGCCCCGTCGAGCGGCGGGATTCCTTCCCTCCCATCGGCCACTTCCTCTGCTGCCAGGGGGATCCCGCCCCGAAGTCACCGTATCAACAAGCTCGTTGACATCTCGCACACGAGTACTGACCGGCACCGCGTCCGCATCGAATGCGGGACAGGGCCAGTGATCAGACACTACCCATTCACCGTCGTCGGGGTGACGTGGCCGATGCTCCACGGTCGATGGGCCACTAGACAAGGTGACTGCCCGGCAGGAGTATCGCTTCGTATTCCAACGAGCACGAGCAGGTCCGCTCTCCGGGAGAAATACTTGGACATCAATTCTCTGCAGCGAATCGCATGGGACAACAAGGTGCTGAAGGGTTACAACACCACCGACTTGCCCCTGGAGTTCTGCATGCTCCAGGAAAAGGTGGCCGCGGCCTTCACCTCATGGCGGAAGGGGACGGATCTTTTCGGGGAGGAACTCGCCGACGTCGTCCTCTACGTGACGAGCGTCGCCGAGATGGCCGGCCTCGATCTGCAGGAAGCCGTCCGGGCGAAGGTCGACAAGAACGCGGCACGTCCGGATTGAGAGACAGGGGAGCTGAGAACGTCATGGGCATTGCCGACAGCGGAACGCGAGCACTGTCCTTCGGTGAGATCGTCGATCGTTACGACCGGTACCGGCCCAGCGCGCCGCCGGAGGCCCTGGACTGGCTCCTCCCGGACGGGTGCGGGACGGCGGTCGATCTCGGCGCCGGCACCGGGGCGCTGACCCGGCGGCTGGTGGGCCGCGCGGAGCACGTCGTCGCCGTCGAGCCCGACCCGCGGATGCGCGAGACCCTCGCCGGCAACTGTCCGCAGGTGCGGATCCTGCCGGGAACCGCCGAACGGATGCCGTTGCCCGACGGCCGGGCCGACGCATTGCTGATAGCCATGGCCTGGCACTGGATGGACCCGCGGCGCGCCATGCCGGAGATCGCGCGCGTGCTCCGGGGCGGCGGTACGTTCGGCGTCCTGTGGAACCACCGCGACGTCTCCGTCCCCTGGGTCGCCGAACTCGACCGGTTCACCCGTGCGCTGCGGGCCCGTGAGAGCGGTGGGGATGCCGCGGCGCAGGCGCCGGGACGCGACGTCCCGGACCCGCCGGCCGGGACACTGTTCAGCCCTCTCGTCGAAATGCGCATGACCTGGTCGATGCCCGTCACCGCCGAGGAGATCGTCGGGCTCCTGGGCACCGACGCCGGCGCGATCGCGTTGCCGGCGGAGGCCCGGCAGGCCGTGGACGAGCAGGTGGCCCGGTACGCGCGCGACGAACTGGGCCTGTCGGGGGACCGAAGGATCGAACTGCCGGTGGCGTGCCGTGCTCTGCGCACCACCAGGAACCCCGACACCGCGCCATGAGCGCCTTCGGCACCCGCGTGAACCGGGTGGAGGACCAGCGGCTGCTCACCTCGGGCGGCGTCTACGTGGACGATCTGCGGGTACCCGGGCTCCGCGGAGCGGCGTACGTGACCTTCGTACGTTCCCCCGTCGCGCATGCGGTGATCACCCGCATCGACACGTCCCGGGCACGGGCCCATCCCAGGGTGGTGGCCGTCTACACGGCCGCGGACCTGACCGGCCTCCCCGCACCGCGGCCGTTCGGGCGTCCGGCGCACAGCGGCGGGTTCTTCGCCGAGCCCCTGCTCGCCGGGGAAAAGGTCCGGTTCGTGGGGGAGCCGGTCGCGGTCGTGCTCACCGAGGCGCGGTACGACGGCCAGGACGCCGCGGATCTCGTCGACGTGGAGTACCGGCGGCTCCCCGCGGTCGTGGGCCCTGCCCAGGCACTCCACGACGGCACCCTCCTGTTCGAGGAGGCCGGATCCAACCTCGCCGACCAACGGGACCGCGACACCTACGACGACACCGTCTTCGACGGAGCGGACGTGGTCGTCGAGCGGGAGATCGTCAACCAACGCGTGGCCTGCGTCCCCATGGAGGGCCGCGCCACCGCGGCTGTCTTCGACGGCACGAGGCTCACCGTGTGGCACAGCAGCCAGAACGCCCAGCGCTGCCGGAGCACCCTGGCCGAGTCCCTGGGCATCCCGGCCGAGGCGATCCGGGTGATCGTCCCCGATGTCGGCGGCGGGTTCGGCGCGAAGATCGGCATCGACCGGGATGCGATCGTCGTCGCCTGGGCCGCGTGGAGGTCGGGCACCGCCGTTCGGTGGGCGGAGAGCCGCGCCGAGAACCTCGTCGCCATGACCCAGGGCCGCGCCCAGCTCAACCGCGTCAGGATCGGTGGCCGACGCGACGGCACGATCACGGCGTACCGCCTCGACGTCGTCCAGGACGCCGGCGCCTACCCGCGCACCAGCACGCTCGCCCCCGTGACCTGCACGATGGCTCCCGGTGTGTACGACATCCCGCAGGTGCAGACCGGCTACCGGGTCGTCGTCACGAACGGGACCCCCGTCAACAAGTACCGCGGCGCGGGCCGTCCGGAGGCGACGGCCGCCATCGAGCGGGCGGTGGACCTGTTCGCCGCCGAGATCGGCATGGATCCGGCCGAGGTCCGCCGCCGCAATGTCATCGCCGCGGACGCGTTCCCCTTCCGGACCGGAACCGGGGCCCTCTACGACTCGGGTGAGTACGGGGCGGCCCTCGACAGGCTCCTCGGTGCCGCGGCGTACCCCCGGCTCAGGGCCGAGCAGGCCGCGCGCAGGGACAAGGGGTGCGTGAACGCGCTCGGCATCGGCATCTCCGTCTACGTGGAGATGACCGGCGGCGGTGGTGAGACCGCCAGGGTGACCGTGGACGGCCGGGGACACGCGACGGTCCTGACCGGCAGTTCGACGCAGGGTCAGGGCCACGGCACCGCCTGGTCGATGCTGGTCGAGGCCGAGCTCGGGATTCCGGTGGACCGGATCACCGTCGTGCACGGGGACACCGACCTGATCCCCAAGGCCGTCGGCACCTACTCCAGCCGGTCCCTGCAACTCGGCGGCTCCGCGGTCCACCAGGCCGCCGCCGACGTCCGGAACCAGGCCCGCTGGCACGCCGCCGGCCTGCTCGCGGTCCGCGAGAGCGACGTCACCCTCGACGTGGCTTCCGGCACGTGGCACGTGGCAGGAGACCCCGGCCGATCCCTGACCTGGGACCAGGTCGTCGGGCACACCGGAGCGGGGAGCATCCGCGCCGATGCCGAGTTCGCCTCGGAGCGGCCGACGTTTCCGTTCGGCGCGCACCTCTCGGTCGTCGAGGTCGACACCGAGACGGGGATGGTCACGGTGCTCCGGCACATGACCGTGGACGACGCGGGGCCGGTACTCAACCCGGTGCTCGCGGAGGGCCAGCGCCACGGAGGCATCGCGCAGGGGATCGCCCAGGTGCTGTTCGAGGAGGTGCGCTACGACGCGGACGGCAACCCGCTCCACGCGACGCTCGCCGACTACGGGGCCGTCGCCGCCGCAGATCTGCCCGACTTCGAGCTGGAAGCCGGCGAGACCCCCACGGATGTGAACCCCCTCGGTGTCAAGGGGATCGGCGAAGCGGGCACGATCGGTTCGATTCCCGCGGTGCAGAACGCCGTCATCGACGCCGTCGCCCATCTCGGGGTCCGGCACATCGACATGCCGATGACACCGGACC
Organism: Streptomyces sp. NBC_00654; assembly: GCF_026341775.1. NCBI lineage: Bacteria > Bacillati > Actinomycetota > Actinomycetes > Kitasatosporales > Streptomycetaceae > Streptomyces > Streptomyces sp. NBC_00654. The sequence goes on from NZ_JAPEOB010000001.1 coordinate 3,846,889, forward strand.
GTGTCTGGGCGGCGATCGGGGAAGCGGGCACCGAGCGCCGGTCCCGACGTTGAACGGCGAACGGACCCCCGGCCGACGGGTCCGTGCGACCACGGAACCGGTCCTCACCGTCCCCGTCGGCCCCCGCACGACGACCGGTGCTCGTCACGCGCCCACCGGCGTCGCCCGTCCGTTCTCAAAAGGAAGACATGAATCGCATCTCGGTGAACGTGGACGGCACGACGTACGAGGACGAGGTGGAACCCAGGCTCCTCCTCGTCCACTACCTGCGGGACCGGCTGGGCCTGACCGGCACCCAGAACGGCTGTGACACCGGGAACTGCGGTGCGTGCACCGTCGACCTGGACGGGGCGAGCGTCAAGAGCTGCTCCGTCCTGGCGGTCCAGGCGGACGGCGGTGAGGTGACGACCCTCCAGGGGCTCGCACGGGACGGCGAGTGGCATCCGCTCCAGCGGTCGTTCCACGAGCGGCACGCCCTGCAGTGCGGTTACTGCACCCCGGGGATGATCATGGCGGCCCGCGATCTGCTGCGGGACAACCCCGACCCGAGTCCCCAGGAGGTCCGGAACTCGCTGAGGGGCAACCTCTGCCGGTGCACCGGCTACCAGAACATCGTCGAGGCGGTGCTCGCCGCGGCTGCCGCCCGGGAGTCCGTGCCAGCACCGGCGGCGGGCGGTGAACGGACGTGACGATGAGCACCACGGAGCCCGGCACCTCCGCCGGGGCCGGCCCGCGGTGTGGTCCCGCCGTCCCGGACCGGACGCGGGACCCGCAGGATCCAGGAGGTGCGGCATGATTCCCGCGGCGTTCGACTACGCCTGCCCGACGAGCGCCGACGAGGCCGTCCGTCTGCTGGCCGAGTGCGGCGAGGAGGCGAAGGTGCTGGCCGGCGGCCAGAGCCTGCTGCCGATGCTGCGACGGCGAGCCGCCTCGCCGCGGTTGGTCATCGACGTCAACCGGGTGCCGCGGCTTCGCGGTGTACGGGAGGAGGCGGGCTCGCTCGTCATCGGCGCCATGACCACCCACCACGACGTCATCCACGACGAGTCGGTCCGTCGCCGTGCCCCGTTGCTGGTCATGGCGACGGAGACGGTCGGTGACCCCGCCGTCCGGCACCGGGGAACCGTCGGCGGGTCCGCGGCCCATGGCGATCCGGCCGGGGACCTGCCCCCGGTGATGCTGGCGCTGAACGCCGTGATGGTTTCGCAGGGCCCGCGAGGGCGGCGTGCCGTCCCGGCCGCCGACTTCTTCGTCGACCGCATGGTCACCGCGCTGGCGGCCGACGAACTGCTCGTCGGGATACGGGTGCCGGTACTGGGGGAGGGCTGGGGCTTCCACTACGAGAAGTTCCGGCCCTCGGCGCAGGCCACCACATGGGTCGGTGTGGCAGCGGCGGTGCGACGCGAGAGCGGGAGCATCGTCGAGGCGCGTATCGGGCTGGCCAATATGGGTGCCACCCCGCTCCGGGCGTCCGCGGCCGAGGCGGCGCTGGCCGGTGCGGATGCCACGGAGGACGCCGTGGCGCGGGCCGCCGGGACGGCGGCGCGGGGCACCTCGCCGATGTCCTGCCCGAGCGCTCCGTCCGAGTACCGGGCCCACCTGGCACGGGTGCTGACGCGTCGCGCCGTCCTCGCGGCAGCCGGGATCACCGGAAGAAACGCTGCCTGAGGTCCACACATCGATCTGAGGGTGCCCGCGGACGGCGCAGTCCTCCCCCTTGAATCAGGAACGGGTCGAATGAACAACCCACGCTTCGAATTTCCTTCCCCGGTACCGCGACCGGGCAACCGGTCCGGTCGCAAGCAGGACAGCGTGCACGGCCTGGCCCTGCCTCCCCTGACCTGGCGTCAGGAAGGCATCGCCTACGCCGGAATAATAAAGGTTCAGATCCGCACACAGCTGATCTACCGTGCGGACTTCCTGTTCGGTCTCATCGGGATTCTCACACAGATCTATCTGCTCAAGCTGGTATGGACGGCGGTCTTCCCGGAATCGGGATCCGCTGCCGGAACCGACGGAAGCCGGATCACCCTTTCCACCCAGATCGCTTATGCGACACTCGCCATGCTCCAATACTGGCTCTTCAATCCGTCGAGACTCTCGATCATTCCCGATCGTATTCGACAGGGCAATGTCGTCATCGACCTGGTGCGTCCGGTCAGCTTCACCGCACAGATGTTCTTCTCCCAAGTCGGAACCACTTTCGCCATGGTGCCGTTCGCGGTGATAGCCCTGCCGTTCGCGCTACTGATCGGCGGAATGCAGCCGCCGGCCTCGGCAGGCGCGGCATGTGCATATGCGCTCAGTCTGGTCCCTGCCTATCTGATCACCGTCCTGTTGTCCGAGACCGTGAGCATGGTGGCGTTCTGGACGATGGAGATCGGTGGAATCTTCTTCATCTATCGCATGGTGTCCCAGCTGCTCTCCGGGACTCTGGTGCCGCTGTGGTTCATGCCGGACCGGCTTGCGGCGCTCGTGCAATGGATGCCGTTCCACGCCACCATCCACACCCCGCTGTCCCTGTACCTCGGCCAACTCAGCGGTCCGGGCGAGACGCTGACGGCCCTGGGCGTCCAGTGCGCCTGGGTCGCCGTTCTGTGGCTGGTGCTGCGTTTCGTATGGCTCCGGGCCGTGCGGCAAGTCGTCGTCCAGGGAGGGTGAGCATGGGAGTGGCCGGAAAGGACGGGGCTTCGCCCGTATGTCATCGATCGCGGCCGGTCGTCGCGAACCTGCCCGTCCCATGGTGGCGGGCCTACGCGCTGTTGATGGGTGCGGCCGTCCGGGCCCAGGTGCAGTACCGCAGCAACCTCCTCCTCACCTTCGCCGGCGGAGCGGCTTTCCAGAGCGTCGGGCTGGTCTTCGTGTGGCTGGTCGTCGAGCGATTCGGTGCCATCGCCGGCTGGTCCATGGCCGAGATCGCCTTTCTGTACGGCATGCGGCTGGTGTCCCACGGGCTGTGGCTGGTGCCGTGCAGCCAGGTGTACCGCATTGACACGGCCTTGCGTACGGGGGTTTTCGACCGCTATCTGATCCGTCCCGGCGGTCCACTGGTCCAGTTGCTCACCCAGCGGTTCCAGCTGGAGCACCTCGGTGATCTCGCGACCGGTGTCGTGGTCCTCGGCGCCGCCGCATCGCGGCTCCCCATGAGCTGGTCGGTTCTCGGCGTGGTCTATCTGCTCCTGGCCGTGGCCGGCGGCGCCATGATCGAAGGGGCACTGCAACTCGCCATTGCTTCGCTGTCCTTTCGCGCCCTGTCCACGCAGTCCCTGCGCATGCTCATTGACAGTGTCTTCAACAACTTCGGCGGCTACCCGATGAGGATCTTTCCCACGGCGACGCAGTTCGCCCTCACCTTCATCGTGCCGCTGGCCTTTGTCGCCTATCTGCCCGCCGGAGTGCTGCTGGGGCACTCCGGCGGACTGCACGTCAGTCCCTGGATCGCCTTCGGGGCGCCAGTGGCGGGACCGGTTCTCCTCCTCCTCGCGTACAGGCTGTGGCGGAGTCAGATAAAACACTACTCGAGCAGCGGCCATTGAGCTGCTCCTCCGGGCGTTTGCGGCGGCGAGGGGAGCCACACTTCCACTGATTCGACGAGCGAGTACTGCGGCAAGGGACCGATCCGTTCCCGGCGCGACAAGAGCGAGCATGGAGAGAAGGCCTTGGAAGTACCTCTGACCTCCGAACAAGCCTGGTTCCTGGATGTCATCCATCCGGAGCTATGGAATCCGAACCTCTGGACGCTGACGCGACTCTACAAAATGCCCGACGAGGTCGACTGCCCAATGCTGGAGGGCGCCATTCGTGATATCTGGAACGCACATTCCTCTCTGCGTGCACAGTTCGAGCGCCGCCATGACGGATGGCATCAACGGATCGTGGACCGATCGGATGCGGTACCGTTTCGCTCTTTCGACGCGAGTACGATTCCCCGTGATCAGCTCCGCACCGTGGCGACACAGATAGCGGCGGAGGTCGGCCGTATGGTCGACGTGGATTCCGGAACACTCGCCCGGTTCGCCATAGTCGACCCCGGAGCGGATGAATCCCCCTATCTCGTGGTAGCGGCTCACCACCTCGTGGCGGACGGGATCTCCCTCTCGTTGCTGGAGCGCGATTTTGAAGCGGCGTGCAAACTGCGTTCCTCCGGGAAGCACTTCACGGCCAACGCGGTTCCTTTTGAAGAATATGCGAACAGGATTCAAGAATTCTCAAGGTCCGATGAACTCGAAGGTGAACTCAACCATTGGGTCAATCTGCCGTGGGAGGATCTCACCCGGATACCGACCAGGTTCCCGAGCTACCACACGGACTCCGTCCGGCAGGTGTGCAGTCAAGACATCGACATTCCGGCCGATACGGCGACACGCCTCGCCTACGAAATACCAAAGATCCTGGAGGTCACCGAACAGGAGCTGCTCCTCGCTGCTGTCGCGGATTCCGTCACATCCCTGACCGGGCGAGATCTGTGCATAAAGATCGTCCACAACGGCAGAGCGATAACGTATGGTTCGGCGAGCGGGGACAATGACCCCGAAACGGCCGTCAGGCGTCATCTCATGCCACCCAGAGTCTTCAACACGGTAGGCTGGCTGGCCACCTGCGGTGCAGTGGTACTGCCCCGCAGAGGCGAATGCGACGCTGCGACGTACATACAACAGGTACGCGATGCCATCCGCTGTATCCCCAACAGTGGCATCAGCTTCGGCCTTCTCCGATGGGCCGGGCACCCGGACCGCATGCGCCGGCACATCGACGAAAAAGGCTGGGGCCCACAGGTCCACTTCAATTATTTCGGACAGGCCTCGAAGAAGCGGAACAACCGAGCACTCCAACGCCTTCAGCTACCGTCCGCGGAAGCGTACTCGACGCATACCGGGACCCCTGAGCTGAATGTGAGAGCTCAGTTCCGCGACGAGGGTCTGAGGGTGAGCTGGCTCTATGACCGTCATCTGCACGAGAAATCCATGGTCGACACCTTCATGTCTCGTTGCCGAGATGCCCTGTCGGAATACTCGGCCGTCGGCAGATGACCGGCCCCGCGCGAAGCGGTACCCGTCCCCGGGGGCCGACCGCCAGGAGCAGGAGCAGGAGCCGCGGGCGCCGCGGGCGCCGCGGGCGCCGCCCGCTCCACGGCGGTACGCACCCACCCATCCTCACGCTGATTGCGAGGCTTTCATGGAACGTCCGGCACCACAGGCTGTGAAGGATCTCCCGCCGTACAGCAGGAATCTGATGACCTCGGAGGAACGGCGACGCCTCCTGCTCCGCGACATCGATGTGGTCATCGACGGCGGTGCGAACTGCGGTCAGTACGCGAAGTGGATGCGGCAGTGCGGCTTCCGCGGGAGCGTGATCTCCTTCGAGCCGGCGTCCGCGACGTTCGACGTGCTGTCCGAGGCCGCCCGGTCGGACGACGACTGGCACTGCCACAACGCGGCGCTCGGACCGGAGGACGGCCAGGCCCTGTTGCACCTGACGCGTACGTCGCTCGGCTCATCGGTCTTCCGGCGGACCGATCTTCACCGCCGTGTCTGGCCCGGCGACATCGAGACCGGCACGGAACTGGTCCCGATGCGCTCGTTGCGCTCGCTGTGGCACGAGTTGGGCTGCGACGGGAAGCGGGTGTACCTGAAGCTGGACGTGGAGGGCGCCGAACTGTCCGTACTCAAGGGTGCGGGTCCGCTCCTGGACCGCGTGGCGCTGCTCGAAATCGAACTGTCGCTGGTCGACATGCACCGCGGCGCACCGCCGTTCGACGAGGTGCTGAACTTCCTGACCGGACGGGGCTTCTCGGTGGTCGCCCTGGAGCAGAACCACAGCGGTGACGACGCGACCGGTCAGATGCTGATGATCGACGGCATCTTCCGGTCGCCGGGCGCTGGACCCCGCGATGCCGGGCAGGCCGCGGCGGAATGACGGCGGTTGGCCGTGCGGCCGGCCGGGGGCAGTGATCACCCGGTGCGGCACGGCCCTCGACGGTGAATCTGTGCATTCCCGCACACAGCACGAGTCGGCCCTTGAAACACCTGGAGGAGATGACCGATGAAGTCGGAATTGGAAACTGCGGCCAGCAATATTGTGCGGTCGATGCATTCTCGGTTGCAGTCGAACGGGATCCGGATACACGAGGGATCGTCGTCCGTGCACCAGATCGCTGACCTCATGCACATGGCCGAGGACGAAAGCATTGAGCGGATCGCCGAAGTGGGTTTCCACGCGGGTCTCTCGAGCTTTGCTTTCCTCGGGGCGAACAAGAGGGCTACCGTGACATCCTTCGATATTGGGTTCCATGAATGCGTTCCGCGCGCCAAGGAATTTGTGGACGAAGAATTTCCCGGGCGTCATGAACTTGTGATCGGGGATTCGGGAAGGACGCTGCCGACCTATCGGGAGTTCCATCCGGACGCTGCCTTCGATTTGGTTTTCGTGGACGGCGGGCACAGCCTGGACGAGGCCCGGTCCGACATCGAGAACCTTGTCCGCATGTGCCGAAAGGGTGCGAAGATCATCATGGATGACATCGTTCCGGAGTGGCCCTGGGGAGTCGGCCCGACCGAGGCATGGGAGAAGGCGACGGCGTCCGGCAAGGTGCGGGAGATCGCGCGGCATTTCGCCGAACCGAGTACGGACGTCTTCCTGAATCTGCTCGCTCCGGGACCCGAGACGAGGCCGGTATCTCATTGCTGGGCCATCGGGGTGGTCCAGTGAATCGAGTGGATCCCGTGTACGCCTGCGCACCGGCCGTACGCACGGGGCCCCGCGGCGGACCGCGGCCCTGAGCTCTTACTTCGCCGGATTGGCCGGCACCCTGTCCGGTCCCGGACAGGGTGCCGCGGTCGGGCCGGTGCGGGGGCGGTCCCGAAGTCCCCGTATCCACAGGCGTGTTGACGTCGCGCAAGCGAGTGGAGACGGCTGCGGAGCCGCGTCACCGCTGAATGCCGGACGGGGCCGTTGACCGGACGCTGCCCAAATCGCCGTCGCCGGGAGACGTGGCTGATGCTCCATGGTCGATGGGCCACTAGACACGGTGGCGGCTCGGCCAGGAGTATCGCTTTGTATTCCAGCGAGCACGAGCGGTACCGCATCCGGGAGAATGATTGGACATCAATTCTCCGCAGCGAATCACCTGGGAGAGCAAGGTGCTGAGGAGTCGTCAGACCGCCGAATTGTACGTGGAGTTCCTCGGGCTCCGGGAAATTGCGGCCGTGCGGGTGGTGACCCGGGCGCGAACAGCGGCAAGGAGGGGTGTGTCTTCCGCTGTACGGGAACCATGCCCCGCGCAGGGCTGAAACAGAGCACGACGGACTGGTGTTTCAGCGGCCCGTGACAGGCGAGAGGGATGCTCGGCCATCGCTTCGACCGGCACTGCTTCCGGTGGCCTCGGCACACGGTGATCTGCCACCCGTTCCCCCGGCTGTTCGAGGCAGCGCCGTGAGGCAGGAAGCGGAACGCCGCATGGTGTCCATCGCCGCCGCTTTGGAACTCTATTTCCGGAAGGTGAGATCCGTTGAAGCAGGCCCAAGCAGACTACCGTAGCCAGAACATCGGGCGCAGGATCGAATTCTCTGCTCCCGGCGCGGTCATATCGCTGGTGAATGATCTGGAGTGCAATGGATTTGCCGTCGCCACCATGGAAGACTTTGCGGACGGTCCTGAAATCTGCTTGAAGAGGCTTTCTTCCTCGCTCGGACTGGGTGATCCAGTGGTTCCCGCTCTGTATCGTCGCGAGAATGCCGAACAGTACGCGAATCTCTATCACGAGGTACAGCGAAATCCAGCGGATCAGCATCCCGGTTTCAGTACGACCGATGGCCAGGCGTTGCACGCGGACGGTCTGGCGGACGAGATCGGAAAGCTCAAGACCTCGATCCTCTACTGTGTGCGCGCTGCACACGCGGGCGGGGAAACGGTGATCTTCAATGCCGTGGCGGCGTTCGACACGTTGCGCGAATCCGACGCCGAAGCGGCGTCCGCGCTCCTGGATCCCTGTGCGCTGGAGCGGCGGGCCACGATCCCCGGCGTCGAGGCCAGCGCGATCGGACCCGTCTTCGCCATTGAGCCCGACGGCACCGTCATCACGCGATTCACGGACAACGACACATGCGCGTGGAATCATTCCGTCGGCCCGGCCGGCAGCCTGGGGCGCGGTCTTGAGTTCCTTCGGGAGGCGGCTCAGGATCCCCGGTACCGCACCGCGGTGAGGCTGGCTCGCGGGGAAGCCCTGATATTCCGCAACGACCGGGTCTCACACGGCCGTACCTCGTACCAGGACAGTCCACGGCATCGACGCCTCCTGGTCAGGGCGGTGTACGGCCGCCCACCCCGGCCGGAGAGCTGAACCGAGGGCGGAACGCCGAGGGAGCCTTCCCGTAATCCTCGGCGGGCGCGCGACGACGGCTACGGCACGAGGTCCACGGGAAACGGTTCAGGCCGATCGGTCACCCGCTCTTTTCCATGAAGGGGCGGACGGCGGTGTCAGCAGAAATCTGCACGGAAGAATGGGAACCCAAGATGGCGGATATCTCGGAACTTCGCAACGCGATCCGCGAATTTCGCTGCCACGAGAAGAGTGCTGAATCCGCTGTCAATCTCGTGCCGAGCGAGAACAAGATGTCACCGCTGGCCAGCATGCCGCTCAGCAGCGACTACTACAACCGCTACTTCTTCAACGACGAGCTGGACCCGGACTTCTGGCAGTTCCGGGGCGGCCAGGCGGCGGCCGGGCTCGAGACGGAACTGGCCGTTCGCAGCCTGTCCCGGCTGGGCCGGGCCCCGTACGTCAATGTGCGGCCCATTTCCGGGATGTCGGCCATGACGATCGCCATGGCCGGCCTGGGCGGTGAGCCCGGCGGAACGGTTGTCTCGGTCGACGCCGCGTCCGGCGGTCACTACGCCACCGCGGATCTGGCGCTCCGGCTCGGCTTCGCCTCGGCTACGGTGCCTGTCGCGCAAGGCCGGGTCGACGAGGCCCGGCTGGAGCGGACCCTGCGCGAACTGGAACCGGAACTGGTCTATCTGGACCTTCAGAACAGCCGCCACGAGTTGCAGGTGTCCCGCGTCGCCGATCTCATCGCGGCGCACTCCCCGCGAACACTCCTGCATGTCGACTGCAGTCACACGCTGGGGCTCGTCCTCGGGGGAGCCCTGGAGAACCCGCTCGATGCCGGCGCCGACACGATGGGAGGGTCCACCCATAAATCCTTCCCGGGTCCCCACAAGGGAGTCCTGTTCACGCGGTCGGACGACATGCGCCGCAGACTGCGGGACGCGCAGTTCAAGATGCTCAGCAGTCACCACTTCGCCGAGACCCTTGCGCTGGGTCTTGCCGCCTCGGAGTTTCTGCACTTCGGTCAGGCATATGCGGAGCAATTGATCGGCAACGCACGGCTCTTCAGCAAACTGCTGGGAGCGGACGGCTTCGACGTGGTCATGGACGACGACGGCCATGCCACCAGCACACACCAGGTGTGGGTGAGGATCGGGAACGCCGCACGGACCGACGGTTTCTCACGGTCGCTCTACGACCAGGGTATCCGGGTGAACGTCCAGGTGGATCTCCCCGGTGTGCCCGGCCCGCTCCTGCGTCTCGGTGTCAGTGAATTCACGTTCCTGGGAGGACGTGAGGCCGCGGTGCACGCCCTGGTCAAGGAGTTCGGCAACGCACGGTCCGGCACCCACCGGGACGGCAAGGGGAGTCTGCGGGTCCGCGAACAATACGGGCCCCCGCACTATTTCGCAGACCTTCCCTGATCCCCGGCGTGAGGGGCAGGGTTCACGCGAACGCGATACCCCGGCTCCGTCAGGACGCCCGCGCACATTCCATTTCATGCAAGGGAGATACGTATCATGACCTCTCCGATCCTTGACTGCGCTCCGTTCAGGGAGCAGCTGCTCGGTATCGCCTCGGCGCTCCCGGAGGTTCCGCGCGCGGATCTGTACGCCTTTCTGGATACCGCGAGGCAGCTGTCGGGGAGCCTGCCGGAGGAACTGTCCAAGGGGCTGGACCAGTTCAACGCCCATGGCAACCATGACGGCTATCTGCTTCTGACGGGCCTGCCCGTCGAGCCGGAAGCGGAGCTGCCTCCCACTCCCACGTCCACCCCCACGCCGGAGGATCGCCGGCTGTTGAACATGGAGGCGATGCTCGCCCTCGTCGGGGGACGGCTGGGGCTGCTCACCGGCTACGACCAGGGATACGGGAACCGCCGTTCCCGCTCGGTCCTCCACGAGCTGTACCCGACGCCCGATGCCCATCCCCTGTCGGGAGGGACCACCGAGACCCAGCTGGAGTTCCACTCGGACCTGAACCATCACGCCCTCCAGCCGAACTACATCATCCTCTCCTGCTCGCGCGCCGACCACGAGCGCAGGGCGGCGACCGTCATCAGCTCGATCCGCAGGGCCCTGCCGCGGCTCACTGACGCGGAGAAGAACCAGCTGTTCGACCGTGAGCTGCCCCGTCCCGTCGGAGTGACCTTCCGCGACCATGTCGAGGACCCGGAACTCACCGCCGTCGTCAGGCCGTTGCACGGGGACGTGAACGATCCGTACCTCGGCTACGACCGGTCGATCCTCACGGCCGAGGAGCCGGCCGACAAGGCAGCCCTCGACGCCCTGTCCCAGGCTCTGGACGACGTGGCCGAAGAGGTGCAGCTCGTCCCGGGCGCCCTGCTGATCATCGACAACTTCCGCACCGCGCATGCGCGCAGGCCGTTCACCGCGCGTTGGGACGGCAAGGACCGGTGGCTTCATCGGGCCTACATCCGCACCGACCGGGACGGTCAGCTGTCGGGTGGTGAACGCGCGGGAGACGTCGTCGACTTCGTGCCCCGCCGGTAGCCGCACATCCACTGGGGTCTCCCCGAACCGGACGGCACCGGCCGTGCAGTCATCGCATTCCGCTCGCAACCCGGGAGCCGCCGCGTTCACCGTGCGGACCCGCACCGGACAGCGTGCGGACACAGAGAGAACGAGGTGGGGACAGTGACCGCAGGCGGCTTCTCGCAAAGAGGGCTGGCCCGAGTCCGAGAGGTGCTCGAACGCCATGTCGAGGTCGGTCACGGCCCGGGGGCGGTCGCGGTGCTCGCCCGCCACGGTGAGGTCCACATCGAGGCAGCGGGCACGCTCGCCTTCGAGGGTGCGGGGTCGCGGACACCGATGGCGGCCGACACGGTCTTCCGCATCGCGTCGATGACGAAGCCGGTCATCGCGGCCTGCGCGATGACGCTCGTCGAGGACCGCGTGCTCCGCCTCGACGACCCGGTCGACACACTCCTCCCGGAGCTGGCGGGCATGACCGTGCTCGCCGATCCGAACGGGCCGCTGAACGACACCGTCCCGGCGGACCGCCCGATCACTCTCAGGGATCTGCTCACCTGCCGCCTCGGTACCGGCACGATCATCGCCGAGCCGGGAACGGTGCCCATCGCCGACGCGCTGGATGCGCTCGAACGCGGGCGGAGCACGGGCGAGCCCGGACCGTCGCCGGACGAGTGGATCCGCAGGCTCGGCGCGCTGCCGCTCGTCTGTCAGCCGGGTAAGCGCTTCATCTACAACACCGGACCCCTCGTCACCGGCGTGCTCATCGCCCGCGCCACCGGAAAGTCCCTTGAGGACGTCGTGCGCGAACGGATCTGCGAGCCGCTCGGAATGAAGGACACCGGCTTCCGCGTGGGCCGCGAGAACGCCGGAAGGCTGGCGACCGCGTACGAACCCGACGAAGCCACCGGCGAACTCGTGGTCGAGGACGGCCCCGACGGACGCTGGCGGCGGCCGCCGACGTTCAAGGCACCTGCCAGCGGGCTGGTCTCGACCCCGGAGGAATTCCTCACCTTCGCCTCGGCGCTGCTCCACGGCGAGCGGATCCTGTCGAGGCCGTCGGTGGCGCTCATGACGAGTGATCACCTCACGCCGGAGCAGAAGGCGGTCTCCAGCTTCACGCCGGAGCGGTTCTTCAAGGAGTACGGCTGGGGCTTCGGGATGTCGGTCCGCACCCGGCGCGCACGCTTCGGACCGTCCGCCGGCAGTTACGGATGGTACGGAAAATACGGCAGTTACTGGATCAACGACCCTGCCGAGGACATGACGGCGGTGCTCATTCTCCAGAGGACGGAGTGGGAGCGTCTGCCGGTCTACCTCGGATTTCTGACGGCTGCCTACAAGGCGATCGCCGACTGACCGCGGTGCCGGAACGCCGGGCCGCTGTCTCGTCCTTCTCCGTGTCGCAGACCGAATGCCAGGCACCCATAACGGAAAGGGAAAACCTATGTCCGAGTATGTCCTGGTCTTTGTCCTGTAATGCGCGGCATCATCTTGGCGGGAGGCACCGGATCTCGGCTGTGGCCGGTCACCCATTCCGTCTCCAAGCAACTTCTGCCGGTGTTCGATAAACCCATGGTCTACTATCCGCTGACCACGCTCATCATGGCGGGAATGAGGGAGATCCTGCTTGTCGCCACCCCTTACGACCTCCCCGGCTTCCAGCGGCTGCTCGGTGACGGATCCCATCTCGGCATACAGCTGGACTATATGGTGCAGGAAGAGCCGAAAGGAATCGCTCAGGGGCTTCTGCTCGGTGCGGATTTCCTTGAGGACGAACCGGTCGCACTCATCCTCGGCGACAACATATTTCACGGCGGGAGCCTGGAGAACGGGCTGTGCGAGCACACCGATCCGGAGGGCGGCCGGATCTTCGCCTACCCCGTTGCTGACCCGACGGCGTACGGGGTCGTCGAATTCGATGAGAAAGGAATGGCGGTCTCGATCGAGGAGAAACCGCTCGTACCGAAATCCAGATACGCGGTGCCCGGACTCTATTTCTACGACCACAAGGCGGTGAAGTTCGCTCGCGACCTCGTACCGAGCGATCGCGGTGAGCTTGAGATCAGTGCCATCAACAGCGCCTACCTGCGCGAGGGCGAACTGACGGTGACCGTCCTGGACCGGGGTACGGCGTGGCTGGACACCGGGACGTTCTCCGCCATGGTGCAGGCGTCGGAATACGTGCGGGTGATCGAGGAACGCCAGGGACTGAAGATCGGCTGCGTGGAGGAGGCGGCCTGGCGCCGCGGCCTCATCGGGGACGGGGAACTGCGCGAGTTGAGCCGTCCGCTGCTGCACAGCGGATACGGCCGCTACCTGCTCGGCCTGCTCGACGATCCGTCCGGGGAGGAGGAGTGCCGTGTGAAGTGACCCGTCGGTGACCGGACAGGGCCCGGCACCACGAACTGGGTCCGATCGCGGCCGTGGAGTTCTTCCGCGACCGCCGCGGGCAGGGACGCCGGCCGTGCGTCCGCCGATGCGTCGGTCCGTCCCAGCCATAGGTGTCGGAGTGAGGAAGGAGTCGGTACATGGTGAGGCCGTTGTTACTGAGGGACCCGAACCTGAGGCGGTTCATCCTCGCGCGGTCGTTCTCCCGGGCCGGTGACGCGGTGTTCCCCATCGGGCTCACGGCGGTCATGGTCGAGCAGGACTTCAGCACCTCGGCCGTGGGCCTGGTGCTCGGCGCCTCCATGGTCCCGGTCGTGGCGCTGATGCTCGTCGGCGGAGTGCTGCTGGATCACTTCCAGCCCCGATCTCCCATGGTGATCGCGGACTTGACGAGGTTCGCTCTGCAGGCCGTCCTCGCCCTGCTCTTCCTCACCGGAAGACCGGCACTGTGGCAGATCCTGGTGATCGTCCTCTGTACGGGAGTGGCCCAGGCGCTCTTTCAGCCCGGAGCGGGAAGTCTGCTGAAACAGGTGGTTCAGGGGGACACCCAGCCGGCCAACGCCGCCCTGCGGGCGGCGGAGTCCGTCGTCTCCCTGGCGGCGCCCGCGGGGGCCGGATTCGTCATCATGGCCGCCTCGGCCTCCGTGGTGATCGCGCTCGACGCACTCTCGTTCGCGGCCAGCGCCGTGCTGCTGTGGCGCATTCGCCTGGCGGCCGTCCGGAGGCCGGTGGGACGGCCCGACGTACGACGCGAACTGAAGATCGGCTGGCACGAGTTCGCGGGACGTCCGTGGCTGTGGTCGACCGTGGGTGTTTTCGCGCTGTTCGGCCTGCTGGTATTCGGTCCGTTCGACGTGCTCAAAGCAGTTCTGCTGATTGAGAGATTCGGGGCGGGCACTTATGGTTTGCTGATCTCGACCTTCAGTCTCGGGGCCATTGCCGGCGGAGTGATCGCCTGGTGGTCCAAGCCGGCCAGGCCGCTGAAGGTCGGTGTACTGAGCCTGATGGCTTTCGCACCACTGCCCGCGGGAATCGCCTTCGGGGCGCCCCTGTCCCTGCTGGCTCTCTTCTTCTTCATGGGCGGTACGGCGAACGCCTTCTGGGCCGTGATGTGGGCGACCACCGTCCAGTCCCACTCCCCGCCGCATGTGCTCAGCCGCATCCACTCCTACGAGGTCCTCGGCTCGATGGGGCTGGTGCCGGCGGGACGTGCCCTGGCCGGTCCCGTCGCGGCGGGAATCGGCGCCTCGGCCGTACTGCTGACTTCAACCGCCGTCCTCCTGCTGGGAGGCCTGGCGCTCCTGCTCGTACCCGCCGTTGTCCGCCTGCGTCGGCTCGCACCCGCCGAACCGGTCACCAGCGGCACAGAACCGTCCGTTGATTCCCACCGACTCTAGGGGTTCCGTGTATCCGCAGACACGTCGCACGCTCACCGACAAAGAATTCGCCGACATCAAGCACACCGTGTCGATCCGGTCCAAGTCACGGGCCCGGATGCGTACCGATCTCTCCTATGCCTCCGAGGTGCCGCGCGAGGTCAGCCTCCAGCTCACCTACCGCTGCAACCTGCGGTGCACCCACTGCTACCAGTGGAACGACCAGGGCTTCTTCCGTGACTGGGACGTCGCCAAGCAGCGGACGGAGCTGGACACCGGTGTCGTCGAGGATGTGCTCTCGGCGACGGCGCAGGTCCGGGGAAAGCTGTTCCTGTGGGGCGGCGAACCGCTGATGCACAGCCGGTTCGACGAGGTGTCCCGGCTCGTCGAGCGCTACCCGCGAACGGTCAACATGTGCACCAACGGCCTGCTCTTCGAGCGCAAGATGGACGACCTGCTGAGGATCGGCCGCCATCTGAACCTCCTGGTCAGTCTGGACGGGCTGGGAGCCGACCACGAAACGCTGCGGGGCAAGGGCACGTTCGGGCGGACCGTGCGCAACATCCAGGCGATGCTCGACCTGAAGCGCAAGGGCGAGTTCCAGGGCGAGGTGTCCGTCTCCTGCATGGTGTCCGAGGCCACCGTGGACCGCATGTACGAGTTCATGGAGTGGGCCGAGGAGGTCGGCGTCAACACCGTCTACTTCCAGTTCCCCTGGTACATCAGCCCGGAAGTGGCGCACTCCATGGACGAGGTGTACGCCGAGCACTTCGCCTGGCTGGAGCCCGACACCGGAACCGCGCAGCCGACCTGGCACTCGTACACCTACCGGCTGCCCGAAGAACTGCTTCCGGTGCTGCGGGACTCGATGACGCGGCTCGCGGACCGGGTGTGGGGGCCACGTGTCCGCTACCAGCCGCAGCTGGAGGAGAGCGAGGTCGAGTCGTTCATCCGGGGTACCTCGCAGCCGGCTCAGCAGCGCAAGCGCTGCCTGGCCGTCACCAACCGCATGGAGGTCCATGCCGACGGAAACGTCAGCTCCTGCAAGTTCTTTCCGGAGTTCGTGGTCGGGAATCTGTATGACACCCCCGTGATCGAGCTCTGGCAGAGCGAAAAATTCCGGCGGGTCCGTTCGATCCTCGCCGAGACCGGCATGATGCCGGTGTGCTCGAAGTGCATTCTCCTCTATCTGAACGGGGTGTGAACCATGGTGCCGGAATCCGACATCGAAACGCGCGTCAAGAAGGTCCTCGTCGATATCTTCAAGGGAAAATTCGAGGCCCACGAGATATCCATTGAAGCGGACATCGTCCAGGACCTGGGGCTCGACTCCCTGCAGGCCATCGAATTCCTGCTGAGGGTCGAGGAGGAGTTCGACATCGAGTTGGAGTACGAGAGCCTCAGCCTCCAGACACTTCGCTCGGTCCGGCAGTTCAGCGCCGAGACCGTCCAGCCGCTGGCCGGCGGCGAAGAAGGAGCCGAGCCCCGGGAAGCGCGGACGTGACCACCGCTGTCCACTTCGGCACTTTCGGGGCCGAAGGGCACTGGCGCCCGCCCGACCTGGCGGAGCTCCCCCGGCTGGCGTCCTCGGGGGCGGACCCCGTGATCGGCAGCATGGACGAGATGCTCTTCGGCTTCACCGGGCCAGGCGACCTTCTGATCACCCGGAGAGCGCTCACCGCACCCCACCGGGAGGCGATGGCGAAGGCAGGCTTCGACTTCGAGCACCGCTGCGCGCAACCCCCGGTGGCGGACGGCGGGACGGCCGTCGCGGAGGAGCCCGCCGTCGAGGAGCTGCTCGCGCGTGACCAGGAGCTGGTGGGGGCCATGGCCGGGCACGAGCGCGTCCGCCCCTTCGCGGTGCTGCCCGCCACGCGGCGACTGCTGACCGGGGCAGGGCGGCCGTCCGCCGTGCCGCCCGCGGAGACCGTGGCCCGGGTCAACGGCAAAGCGTGGTCGACGGCGCTGGCCCAACGCCTCGGGCTCCCCGGGGCGGGCCGGACCGTGCGCTCCGCGCAGGAACTGGAGGCCGCGCTCACCCGCACACTGGCCGGCGGAGAGCGCGTAGCCCTGGTCAAGGACGCCTACGGGGTCGCCGGTCAGGGCACCGTGGAGGTCATGACGCCCCGGGCGGGTGCCCGACTGGTCAGACACGTCCGGCGTCAGGAGGAGCGCGGGCTGCGGGTCACGTTCGTGGTCCAGCCGCGCCATGCCCGGCGTGCGGACTTCTCCGGCCACCTGGAGATCGGATGCGACGGCACCTGGGAGCACTTCGGTCTGCGGAGCATGACCAACGACGGCTACCGCCACCACGCCTCGGGGCCGCCGACGCCCGAGGTGACGCGCCGCGCCCGGCGCGGGGACTACACCGCGGTTCTGGACGAAGTGGCCCGGGCCCTGGTGGCGGAGGGCTACTCCGGCCCCGTCGGTGTCGACTCGATGCTGGTGGAGGGCGACACCTGGGTCCCGCTCCTGGAAGTCAACGCCCGGAGCTCGCTGGGCCTGCTCAGTCTGCACCTCGACCGGCGGGCGGCCCGCCACGGACTGAACGGCCACCTGTGGCAGAGCGATGTCGCCGTGGAGCCGGGAGCAGGCATCGACGGACTGCTGCGCGCGCTCTCGGAGGACGGGCTGCTCTACACGCGAGGACCGCGGCCAGGTGTGCTGCCGCTCGTCGGCGGATCGCTCCGCACCTCGTCCGGGCGCCTGTTCTGCGCCGCCTTCTGCGCTCCGGAGGAGTTCCCGCGGCTCCGGGAACGTACCCGGGCCAGTGCCGGGCGCGCGGGGATCCATGTGAAGCGAGGAGGTGTCCCGGTATGAGCCTGGCCATCGGGCTGATCGGGGCGACCGGGATAGCCGAGCGCACCATGATCCGCCCCAGTCGGGAGTACGACGACGTCAGCGTACGGGCGGTGGCCGCTTCCGCTCCCGACCGCGCCGGGGAATACGCCCGCCGCCACGCGATCCCGCACGTCCACGCGTGCTACGAGGACCTGATCGACGATCCCGCGGTCGATCTGGTCTACATCTCCCTGCACACCGCGGGACACGCGCGATGGGCGGAGCGTGCGGCGCGGGCGGGCAAGCACGTGGTCGTCGAGAAGCCCCTGTGCCTGACGCGGCAGGAGCTCTCGGCGATCGGCGCCGCGCAGCGGCACGGGGGCGGCCATGTGCTGGAGGCGTTGCCCACGCTCGGACACCCCTGGCACCGGACGGTGCGCGAATGGCTGCGGTCCGGCACGTTCGGTGAACTCGTCGATGTGCGCAGCCGGTTCGACTTCGCGGTGCAGCCGGGGCCGGGCTACCGCTGGCGGCCCGACCTCGGCGGGGGGTGCTTCTACGATTCCGCGGGGTACTGGCTTCAGGCACTCCAGGACACGGTGGGCATCACCGACGCCCGAGGGACGGGGCACTCCGACTTCGACGGCTTCGGGGGAGTGGACCGCCGCTTCTCCGCGGCCCTGGCGCTGCCCAGCGGCCGGCGCGCCACGCTGGAGTGTTCCTTCGGCACGAGCCGTACCACCGAGCACATGTACGTGTTCCGTGAGGGTACCGTCCGGATCCGAGGCGTCCTGCTGCCCGTCGCCGGGGCTGTCTCCCTGAACATCACGGTAGTGGCCCGTGACGGCAGCAGAACAGTGACCAGAACCCCCGCGGTGTCCTACTACACGCAGCAGTTCGCACGCATTCGTGCGCTGTTGCGGCAGGAGGGAACGCACTGGGGCGCCGAACTCGGTGCCGCCGAACCGCGTATCGCGCTCATGGACCGGATCCATGAGGCAGCACGACGACAGATGTCCGGGTCCGTCACGGAGGAGCGAAATTGAACACGTCCCACGAGAAGTCCGTCGAGACGGCCGCCGCCGTCCTGGGAGAACTCGGAGTTCGGGGCAGGGAGTCGGCCCGGTACACGCCGCTGACGGGCGGAACGTACAACACGGTCCTGCGAGTATCCCTGGACCGGGGCCGCGACTGGGTGCTGAAACTCCCACCGCGGTCGACAGCGGGTCTGGCCTACGAGCGCGGGCTGCTGACCGGCGAGATCACCTTCTACGAGTCCGCCGCGACCGTGGACAGCGACGGCATCGTGCCCCGGGTGGTCCACAGCGATACCGGCTCCACCACGGGAACCGGCCCCTACCTGATCATGACAGCCTGCCCCGGTACTCCCTGGCACGAGGTCGCCGGCTCTCTGGAGGAGAGCGAACAGGCCGGGCTGCGGGAGGAGCTGGGGCGGCTGGTGGCCCGCCTGCACACCGTCACGGGGCCCGGATTCGGCTACCCCGCGCAGCCGCTGGGGCCGTTGGCGCCCACGTGGCGGGAGGCGTTCACCGCGATGACCGGTGCCGTGCTGGACGACGCGGAGCGTTACGCCGCGCGGCTCCCGCGTTCCACCGCGGCGATCCGGGAGGTGTTCGCCGCCGCGTCCGGCGTACTGGACGACGTCACCCGGCCCGCGTTGGTCCACTTCGACCTGTGGCAGGGAAACAGGCTGCTCTCCGGGCCGCCCGGCGCCGTCCGGCTGAGCGGGCTGATCGACGGCGAGCGGATGTTCTGGGGCGACCCGGTGGCCGACTTCGTCTCGCTGGCGCTCTTCGCCGACATCGAGCAGGACAAGGAGTTCCTCGTCGGCTACGCCGGCGCCGGCGGGGACAGCGTCTTCGACGATTCGGTACGCCTGCGTCTCGCGCTCTACCGGGCGTACCTCTACTTGATCATGCTGGTGGAGGTGGAACCCCGGGACGCCGCGCCCGCCGACCGGGAGTGGGCGTGGAGCCATGTGGCCCCCCAGCTCGTATCGGCCCTGGAGGACGTGGAATCGGCACCGCGCGGCGGTCGCCGGTGATCGCGGTACTCACTTCGGGGGTCGCCCTGGGCGTGCACGTACCGGGGCTGCTGCTCGCGTCCCGGCTGCGGGAGCGAGGCGTACCCGCCGTGGTCGAGGTGCTGGAGCGGCTGCTTCCCCCCGACCGGCTCGCGGCCGTGACCGCCTCGCGCGAGGTGTTCCACCGTGATTTCCGCGTGGCGCGGGCGGGGCAGCGGATCGCCTCCGACCCGGCGGCGGCGATCGATGCCGGAGCACGTGAGGAATTGCTGCGCCGCTGGGAGGCGAGCGGAGTGCGCACCGTGGTCGTCCTCTCCGGATTCTGGCTGAACCTCGTCCGGCACTTCACGGAACGGACCGGCCGGCCGCTGCGCGTGATCCTCTGCCATGTCGACTCGGTCCCCTCGCCGTCCTTCCGGAAGGCGGGAGCCCCTCTCCCGGGTACCGAGGAGGTCTGGCTGGCCTCGCGGGCGGACACCGCACTGCCCTGGACGATCCCGGTCACCGCGGAGCCGCCGCTCGACTGGGGCCGGCGTGAACCCCGCCTCCTGGTGCACGGGGGCGGGTGGGGCATGGGAACCTACCGTGACCGGGCCGCCGAACTCGCCTCCGCAGGGCATGACATCGACCTGGTCGTGCATGCCGCCGAGGAGGCGGATCCCCTCAGCGGCCGGACCCGTCACTTCGCCCTCAGTCCCACGTGGCATCCGTGGCTGGACGACGGATACCCCCCGCTCGGCCGCCTCGTGCCGGGCCGGTCGACATCGGACATCACGTACACGCGGGGCAGCGCGCATCACTCCTCCTTCGATCTGTCACGTACGGCACACGCCATGGTCAGCAAGCCCGGCGGGGGCACACTCCTGGACTCGCTGTGGTCGGCCACCCCCCTCGTACTGCTGGAACCCTCGGGCGAACACGAGTCCCACAACGCCCAGTTGTGGTGCGACCTGGGTTTCGGAGTGCGCTACGAGGACTGGCGCGCCGACGGGTTCCCCCTCCGCCCGCTGGAGGAGATGCACCGCGCCCTGCTCGGCGCCACCGAAGGTCCGCGGGACCTCGCGGCGGCTCTTTCCGGCGGAGAGGCCTCCCTGTGTTCAGAATGAAGCTGTACGAAGCCGACCGCCGCCAGACCCAGAGGGCATCGTTCACACAGGAGGAACGCCTGGTGCACGGCCGCAAGGTGAGCCAGCAGAGCAATGTGCTGGTCTTCGGCTGCTCCGTCGAGGGGGAACTCGACACCCGCCGGCTGGAAGCGGCCCTGGCCGAGCTGCAGTCGCGCCACGAGAGCGTGCGGATCGTCTTCCCCGAGGGCTCCTACGACATCGCTCTGCGCCCGGCGGACGAACTGGACTTCGCGGTCCTCTCCGCCGAGGGGGACACGCCGGAGGAGTCGTGGGAGGCCGCCCGAAGGCTCGTCGCCGAGACCGCCGCCGTCCCCTTCGACCTGGCGAGCGGTCCCCTCCTGCGTGTGCGGTGCATCCGCGTGGCACCCGCGCACCACCTCGTGGGATTCGTCCTGGACCACGTCATCGCGGACGGTGAGTCCTGCCGGATTCTCGCCGAGGACCTCTTCGCCCTCTACGCGGCGGGCGGACGCGGGGGCGCCGGCGTCGAGCTGCCCCGTCTCCCCTTTCAGTTCCTGGACTTCGCCCACTCGGAGCGCCGTTTCCTGGCCGGCCGGGAACGCGAGAAGCTGCTGAGCTACTGGCGCCGGAAACTGGACGGTGTCGCCACCGTCCCCCTTTCGAGGCTTCGTGACCCCGCGATCCAGGACGGCGCGGAGCGCCGGCTGCGGGTGGACCGGATCACCGTGGACCAGCCCTTGCACGCGGGGCTGATGCACACCGTTCGCCGGCAGCGTGTGACGCTGACCGCGGTGTGTGCGGCTGCCCTCAAAGTCACCGTACGGCACCACCGGCTCGCACTCGGCGAGAGCGACGGGACGGCGTCCGATGTCGCGATCATGGGTTCGCTGGCCAATCGGTCCCAGAGCGAAGTGCGGCGCGCCGTGGGCTACTTCGCCACGCCGTGCGTGCTGCGTACCACCTTCTCGGGTGAGGAGTCGCTCGCGGAAGTGGCGCAGAGCGAGAGCCGCACGATATTCGGCGCCCTCCGGCACCAGGAGCTGCCCCACGCCCTGATCGCCAGAGAACTCCATCCGGACGACTACGGGATCCGCTACCTCTCCGCGACGGGGCACGGACCGAGGTACGTGAACTTCGACCTCACCTCGGGCGGCTCCTCCTGGAAGCTCCAGGCCGACGGGCTGACCGTGACCACCGTGCGCATCGCTCGCGACGAGGTGCCCCGGGGCGGGATGCGGGTGCACATCCGTGACAGCGGTGGGAGCGCGCTGGTCGAACTGCGGACGGACACAGGGGAGTACCGCGCCCAGTGGGCACAGGAGTTCCTGGCGGACTACATGAGTGTCCTGCGCCGCTTCGCCGCCGACTCGGACACCCGGGTGGCCGGGGCAGTGAGCCGCTGACCGGAGGAACGGGCGCGGCGGCCACCGGCCGCCCGCTTCCTGAGCCTCCGGCAGTGGCCGGCCCCGCCGTACGGCCCGGCCGTCGCACTGTACCGAAGGGCTCCCCGCCCCCCGTCAGTTCCTCGCCGCGCCATCAGGGTGAGGCGTGTGCAAGGCCTTTGGGGGAACTTCACACCCAACCCCGCTCCCGTGCCCTCACTCCGGCCTGAAACCGCGTTCCCGCATCCAGCCTCCGCATCAACGCCGCCACCCGACGCGTCGCTGTACGCACACTCACCCCCAACTGCCGGGCGATCGCTTTGTCCTTGCATCCGGCGTGCAGCAACCGCAGCAGCATCAGTTCCTCCTGGCTGGGTCCCTCCACCGAATCCGGCCTCTCGGAGAGCAGCGGCTCGGCCTGCTCCCAGTAGGCCTCGAACAGCTCCATCAGCCCGTCCAGCAGACCTGACGGATGCACCAGCACGATGGAGTCCTGGCTTCCCCCCGTCAGCGGCACCACCGCGACCCGCCGGTCCACGATCCGGGCCTTGAAGGGAAGATGCGGCAGCAACCGTGACCGCTCCCCGAGCGCCGCCAGCTCCAGAAGCGTCTCCAGCCGTCCGGGCGGCTCGATCGACTCCAGGCAGTACACGCCTCGGATGTCCACCCCACGCTCCGCCCACTCCCGAGTCGTCGCCGTCTCCCGCTCATGGAAATGCGGCTGTCCCACCGGCTCCAGATACGGCGGCTTGTCCAGCGTCCACAGATGCGTGGTGACGGACCGGTTCAGCTCCTCGATCTTCCGTGCCGTCACCTCCCGGCCCGTCAGCACCTCCACCAAGGCCCCTGGATCCGAGCCCAGTTGCCCTGCCCGGTGCAGGCGGTGCAGATCGGCGAACTCCGTCTCCACCCCCGCGAACACCGTCTCGGCCTCCGACCGGCGCAGGTTCAGCAACGCCGACAACGCGGACCGCGGACTCACCGACTCCCACTGGCCCCTCCCCACCCGCCGCACCAGCCCCAGACCGGCGAGACGCCTCAACGCCTGTCCTGTCCGCGCCACCCCGGCCCCCGCGTGCTCCGCGAGATCACGCACCGTACTCCGCGGTCCTGACAACACCGCCCGGTACACGTCCTCGTCGAACGCGCTCACGCCCACTGCTTCCAGCACACTCAGCCTCCCTGCCACATGTGCGGGCCGTCCCCGGACAGGTAGGAGCAGTCACGTCCGGCCGACCGTCCCTTCACAGGTGGCGCGTTTGGTCACCGGACCAAAGACGCCAACAGATTATCTGGACAGCATGTGATCGCACAGCGTTCACTTCTCCCGAATCGCCTCTCAACCCCCATGTGAACGGCGGTTCATCCACCCAGCCGTCGGCCCGCACATCCGCCGGGCGAGCACTCCTGCCCGCCCACCCGGTATGTCCGGACACCTGTGAGGAACACCGTGACACCTCAGCCACGAAGAGCGTCCCGCACCCGACGCGGCGCCATCAGTGCCCTGCTCACCACTGCCCTCGCCGCCCTCAGCCTTCCGCTTGCCGCCCCCGCCGCCGCCACCGGCCGTACCACGCCTCCGGCTACCGGCACCTACCTGATCACCCTTGCCGGCCAACCCCTCGTCACCTACGACGGCAGCATCGACAGCCTCCCCGCCACCAAGCCCACCGGGGGCAGGAAACTCGACGTCACCACCACCGACGCCAAGCGCTACCGCACCCACCTGGTCGACGAACAGAAACACATGGCCAAGAAGGTCGGCGCCACCGTCCGCCAGCACTACGCCGTCACCACCAACACCTTCAGCGCCCAGCTCACCGGCCGCCAGCTTGTCCGACTGGCCGCCACCAAGGGCGTCACCGGTATCGCCCCCGACCGATTCCACCACGCCACCGACGACAAGAACTCCACCGACTTCCTCGGCCTCTCCGGCCGAAAGGGTCTGTGGGCCGCCCTCGGAGGCACCGCCAAGGCCGGCAAGGGCGTCGTCATCGGCGTCATCGACACCGGGATCTGGCCCGAGAGCGCCTCTTTCCGCGCCCCCGCACTCACGGCCCGGAAGCCCACCGGCACACCCACCAAGAAGCCCACCAAGGGCGACCCCTACCGGCCCTACCGCAACGGCACCACCACCGTCATGCACAAGGCCGACGGCACCACCTTCACCGGCACCTGCCAGACCGGCGAGAGCTTCACCGCCGCCGCCTGCAACCAGAAGATCATCAGCGCCCGTTATTTCGGAGACGCCTGGCTCCAACACGTCCCCGCATCCAACCGGGCCGGCTACCTCTCCCCCCGCGACAGCGAAGGCCACGGCACCCACACCGCGTCGACCGCGGCCGGTGACGCAGGCGTCCACGCCACCGCCGACGGCAAGGACTTCGGTACGGTTTCCGGCGTCGCCCCCGCCGCCGGCGTCGCCGTCTACAAGGCTCTCTGGCAGAGCAAGGACGGCACCCAGGACGGCGGCCTGACCAGCGATCTCGTGGCAGCCATCGACCAGGCCGTCGCCGACGGCGTGGACGTCATCAACTACTCCCTCGGCGCCGAAGTCGAGAGCGCGTACGACGACCCGTCCCAGACCGCGCTCCGCAACGCCGCCGCCGCCGGTGTCTTCGTCGCCACCGCCGGGGGCAACGCCGGCCCCGGGGCCTCCAGCCTCGACAACACCGCCCCCTGGACCACCACCGTCGCCGCCGGAACCATCGCCTCCCACACCGGCACCGTGACCCTCGGCAACGGAAAGAGCCACACCGGCATCAGCACCAGCGTGCAGAAAACCGTCGGCTCCGCACCTCTCGTCCGCGCCGCCGCCGTCAAGACCGCCGACGCCGACACCGCCGATGCCAACCTCTGTGTCACCGGCACCCTCGACCCCGCACGGACCACGGGGAAGACAGTCGTCTGCGATCGGGGCACCAACGCCCGCATCGACAAATCCGCCGAAGTCAAGCGAGCCGGCGGCATCGGCATGGTCCTGGTGAACACCCGCGACGAGAGCACCGACGGCGACCTGCACTCCATACCCACCGTCCACCTGAACGGTCCCGACGCCACCGCCGTACGCGACTACGCCGCCACGGACAACGCCACCGCCACCCTCACCCGGGGTGGCAACGGCGCCGCCTACCCGCAGGTCGCCGGCTTCTCCTCCCGCGGTCCCTCCCTCATCAGCAACGGGGACCTTCTCAAGCCCGACATCACCGCGCCCGGCGCCACCATCCTCGCCGCCGTATCGCCGCCCGGCAACGAGGGCCGCGACTTCGACTTCTACTCCGGCACCTCCATGGCAGCCCCGCACATCGCCGGGCTCGCCGCCCTCTACTTCGCCGAGCACCCCGCATGGTCGCCCATGAGCGTCAAGTCGGCCATGATGACCACCGCCTCCTCCACCAGGACCGCCGATGGCGAGAACAGCGACGACGTCTTCGCCCAGGGCGCCGGCGAGGTCGACGCCCGGGCCATGCTCCGGCCCGGACTCGTCTACGACTCCACCGAGCGGGACTGGCTCGCCTACCTGGAGGGCGTCGGCATCGACACCCGGAGCGG
Source organism: Streptomyces sp. NBC_00654 (assembly GCF_026341775.1). Lineage (NCBI taxonomy): Bacteria > Bacillati > Actinomycetota > Actinomycetes > Kitasatosporales > Streptomycetaceae > Streptomyces > Streptomyces sp. NBC_00654. The sequence continues at coordinate 3,872,321 of NZ_JAPEOB010000001.1, forward strand.
AACCAGGGCCATCGACCCCAGCGACCTCAACTACCCCTCCATCGCGATCGGTGAGCTCTTCGGCACCCAGACCGTCACCCGCACCGTCACCGCCACCTCGGCCGGCACCTACCGCGCCAAGGTCGACCTTCCCGGTATCAAGGCCACCGTCTCCCCGTCCGTCCTGCATTTCAGCCACCCCGGGCAGAAGCGCACCTTCACGGTCAAGCTCGACGTGACCACCGCACCCTCGGGAGTCCTCAACACCGGTTCCCTCACCTGGACCTCCGGCCGGGCCACCGTCCGCAGCCCGATAGCCGTCACCCCCCAGAGCGTCCACGCCCCTGCCGAGATCAAGGGCACCGGCACCAACGGCGAGATCACCTACTCCGTCACCCCGGCCACCACGACCCTCACGGCCACCGCCCACGGCCCGGTCTCCTCGCCCTCCACCAAGGGCACCCTGACCGGAACCGCTGAGGTCTACTACGAGGCGACCATCCCGGCCGGAACCAAGGCTTCCCAGATCTCGGTCCATTTCGACGTGGCCGCGGGCAACATCGCCGGCGTCGTCTGGGGCCCCCTGGTCGACGGTGCCCCGCAGGAACTCCAGTTCGCCGACCCCGACAGCGACGGAACATCCACCATCTCCCTGCGGCAGCCGAAGGCGGGGAAGATCTTCCTGGCCGTGGTGGCCGTCGACGAGACCAGCGGCGACAGCGTCACCCCGTACACCTACCAGGTGAACAACATCACCGCGGACAGCCCGGCCGGCGGCACGGTCACCGTCACGCCCGGCCATGCCCGTGTCACTCCCGGAACCCCGACCGACCTGACGGCCACCTGGTCCGGCGTCCCGGCGGACGCCCGGTCCACCACCTGGATCGAATACGCCAACGGCGCGGGCTCCTTCCTGACCCTCAACTGACCCCGGTACACAGCAGCGGTGGCGGTGATCCGGTGCCGCCACCGCTCGGCCATCCCCTCCGGGATCCGGATGCCCGCGGGAACGACATGCCCGCCACGGTCACGGACACCCGCCGCCACGGAAGGGCGACCGCTCGGGCCCTGCCCACCGTCCCGCCGAGCCACGGGCCCCGGCGGGACGGTGGGCAGCGCCGGGCGGTCCTTCCGAGGCTCGGCCCGTACGGCGAAGCGGAGGGGGCCCGGCCCCATTGTCACTGGCGGCGCCTAGAGTCTCTCCCACTCGTCACGGTGCGTTGCCGTCGACGGGTTTCATCAGCGTGCCGCCGGTCGGGCGGCCGTCCGGAACAACGGGAGAGCAGCGCATGGGGTGGGTTCCGGCGGGCGACTACGAAGTCGCTCTGGAGGCGGGCAAAGTGGTCTGCCGCAACGGGAAGGGCCGACGGCTGAAGTCCGTCCCGGCCAGATTGAAGGACGACCCGGCGGTCGTCGGACTCCGGCAGTTGACCGAGTGGCTGGAGCGGCACGAACGCCAGTGCCTGACCGACGTCGAGCAGTGGATGGTGCGTTCGTTGCCGGTGCCCACGGCCGTGCTCGCGCGGGTCTGGCCCGACCCGGCGTGGCAGGCGGCCCTGCGGGACGTGGTGGTCACCGGCGTGGACGGTGGGGTCGCCGGTTTCCTGCGCGATGTCGACCCCGACCGCGGTCTCGGTCTCGTCGACCTGGACGGCGACACGGTCCGGATCACCCCGGACGTCGTCAGCGTGCCCCACCCGGTCCTCCTCGACGACCTCGACGAGCTGCGTGAGTTCGCGGTCGAACTGGGGGTACGCCAGAACGTGGAGCAGTTGTTCCGCGAGGTGTGGCGCCGCCCGCCGGACCTCGTCCCGGACACCACCTCCGTGGACACCTACGCCGGCGGCGTGTTCAAGGAAGTGCGCTTCCTGCACAGCCGCGTCACCCAGCTCGGGTACCGGTCGCGCGGCGGATACGCGGTCTGCCCGGTCGTCGAGGACGGCGCCACCGCCGAGGCGCGCATCTGGATCGGCGAGCACGACGGCTACGACGAGTACGGCACCGAGACGGGCCCCCTGTGCTGGACCGAACCCGCGGGGCGCGCGCTGACGGCCGCCGAGGTCGGCCCCGTCGCGTGGTCCGAGGGCATGCGCATGGCGGCGGCGCTCTACGCCGGCCGCGACGTGGAGAACGAGGAGCGGGCGGCATGAGTACCACGACGACGAACACCGACGAGAACACGACGGCAGCGGGCACGGCGCTCCTCCCCGCCCGGGCCCGGGGCGAGAGCACCTCCACCCCCGCCGCCGAGGCCCGCGCGGCGGCCCTGCTGGACGCGGGCACGATCCTCCCGGCCGGGACCACCGACCGGGACGACGCCGACGCGCTGACCGCCCGCACCTACACGCACACCGCCCTCGGCGACCGCCCCGTGGTCCGGCTCGTGCCCGGCACGCTCGGCGAAGCCGAGGACCTGGCCCTGGAGTTCCTCGGGCTGGCCCGGACGGCCGATGCCCCCGTCGTGGGCCAGGTGCGCCGCGAGACGCTGGGCTTCCCGGCCTGGGCGCTGGTCAACGACCCGGCCAACGGACACCACGCCCTGGCCCTGGTCAAGGACATCGAGCGGCTGGGCCGGCAGGCCAGGACCCGCGCCGGAGCGGCCAAGGAGGGCTTCGACGCACTCGGCACCCGGCTCGGCCGGGCCGTGCCGCACTTCCTCCCCACCTACTACGAGCAGGTGGCACGCCTCTTCCTCCAGGCCGAGAACACCACCTATGCCGCCTCCTTCTTCGGCAAGGCCCGCGAGGCCGAGCGGGTACACGGGCTGGTCGTGGACGAGGACCGGCAGCGGGCGGTCTTCCTGGAGTTCGCCTTCGCCGGCGCACTGACCGTCAAGGCGCTGCGGCAGTACGTGCGGGACCTGGTGGCCCGGCTCGCACCGGAAGACGCGTGGGCACAGTTCCGTCGTCTGCTGGTCGAGCGCTGCGCGGCAGGCATGCCGCCGTACGCGGCTCTGCCGCAGGACGTGCGCGCGCTGGTCAAGGCCGCCGGGCTGGACCGCGAGGCCGCCGAACACGAACTGGTGGCCGATCTGATCGGTTCCCCGGGAGTCGTCCGCGCCCCCGCCTCGTTCTGGGCGGCCTACCGCTCCGCGCTCATCGCCCTCGCTCGACGGGATGCGGCCGTGCGCACCCGGCTCCTCGGCTTCTTCCCGGAGACCCTCAGCGAGAGCGGCCGGGACACGGACGACGAATCCGGCTGGCTCGCGTTGCTGGCCGAGTCCGGGGCCGAGGACCTGCTGACCGCCCTCCCGGACACCTCCGGCAACGCTCCTTCCGACGCCGCCGCCCAGTCGCTCTCCCCGGCGGACTGGCTCGCCCGCTGGGAGGCACACCGCCGGAGCAACCGGGCCACCTCGGGCCGCAGCCCGCAGACCCTCGACCTGGCCGCCCGGATGGCGGACCGGCTGCGCGCCGACGGGCGCCCCGTCGAGCTGTTCCAGGGCCGCTGGCAGCGCACCGCCGATCTGGACCTTCTCGACCTCTGCCTGGCTTCCGGCGTCCCCGTCGCCGAGCCGGACGACCAGGACACGGACACCGCGCGGTCGCCCGGTGTCATGTTCGGACCGTGGCTCGCCGACACCGCGCCCGGCGCGCGGGACCTCACCGCCGTCGCCGAACGGCCGGTCTTCCGCGCCCTTCTGCGCCGGAACATCGGCAGCCTCGGCGACGGACACGGTCAGCGGCTGGACGATGCCGGTATGGCGAAGCTGGCGGCGCACCCCGTGCTCTCCGGCATCCTGCGGGAGTGGCTGAACGCCCGCGCCGCGCAGTACACGGCCGCGCGAGGACTCCCCGGGCTGCACACCGCTCTCAACAGGCTCTCGCTGTTCCGCGCCGTGATCGCGGACGTAGCCCCGGAGGCCGTGCGACTCCTGGAGGGCCACGATGTCCTGCCGCTGCTCGCCTCCACCCTGCGTACCGGTGTCCTCGACGAACTGGGCTGGCCCGCGCTCGACGAGACCTACACCGAACTGGCCGCCGAGGCCGCCGCGCGTCAGCACCGCAACCGGTGGGAGAGCGTCGGTGTCACCGGCGCCTGGCCCGCGCTGATCCTGAACACTCTCGAACGGGCCGTCGTGGTCGGACCGGAAGGCGTGTTGCTGCAGCACACGCTGCGGCTGCCCGCCACCGTCGACCACTGGCGGACGCTCGCCCTCCGTTACGTCGACGGCGAGTTGCTGGTCATCTGGTGGGAGGACGGCAAGCAGCGCGGCTACTGGTCGCACCGCCCCGCCGAGGTGTTCACCGTCGGCGGTGAGCAGATCGCCCGCTGGGGCGGCTCCGGCCCCTCGGACGAGGTCTGCCTGCCGCTGCCCGGCGGCGGCCGCGCCACCGGCGGCAAGACCCTGCACGCGGGCGACACCTCCCTCCCGCCGCAGCGTGCCGTCATCTCCGACGGCACCGGCCACTGGCGGGAAGGCCACCAGGGCACGCAGCGGGTGTGGCTGGAATACGACCCGGTCAGCGGTACGCACGGCCGCGCGTCCCTCCCCGCCTTCCTCCGCTCCGGGGTGCAGGACGGCACCCGCCTGCTCACCGAGCACTGCCAGGTGCTGCCCCTCCAGCCCGGTCTGGAGACCACCCCCTTCGGCACGGACGGCACGGTCCTCGGCCGCTGGGTCCGCCGCACGGTCACCGAGCCCGGCACGGCCGCCCCCGCCGACGGGCACCGGATCGCCGCCGGCACCCCCGACGGTCACACGGTCGCCCTGCCGTATCCGCTGCCCGGCGGCGACTCCCCGGTGCCGCTCGGCGCCCTCACCCTGCCCGGCGGGTCGCGGCCCGTGGTGGCCCTGCACCACCGCTCCGTCGAAGCGCACCCCTCGGACACGGACGGCTCCGGTGGCAGCCTGTGGTCCGTCACCCCCGACTCCTCCGGTGGGAACGACGCGGCAGGCACCCCCTACGTGCCGCCCGTCGCCTACTGGCACGCCCTGCGCCCGAGGGACGAGCGGGGCTCCACCGCCCTGCGGAACCTGACGGACTCCCGGGCGGGGGAGCTGTTCGAGGAGGTCGCCGCCGCGGTCGCCCGGCACCTGGAGGCGTCCCGGGCCGTCAAGGAGTACACCGGGCCCTCGTGGCGGGAGCTGAGCCAGGAGGCCGTCGCCCGGGTGCTGCCCGAGGTGTCCGACGCACGGCTCCTCGCGGGCGTCACCGCGCTCGTCCGCAACGCCGTGGACCAGGCGGTCGCCGTCACCCGCTACGTGGAACCGCCCAAGCCCGCACAGTCGGCCACCCCCCGGAACACCGCGCGCACCCAGGGCATGTTCTTCGAACACGAGCCCGAGCACGGCGACGACACGACCCTGCGGAACGCCTCCGCCTGGGGCTACGAGCGCATGCACGGCAACTGGTGGGGAGGCGGGCGCCGGTGGACGGTGATCCGGAAGATCCTCGCCGTCAACCATGTCCTCGGCGGCGAGCCGGCGTTCGGCCCACCCATACCGTCCAAGGTCCCGTTCACCTCGGCGGACGGCTGGCAGCGGGACGAGTACACGGTGCCCGGCGACTTTCTGACCTGGACCTTCCTCCTCGACAAGCTGCCCGAACTGGCCTACCGGGCCGCCTCGGCGACCACCTCCCCCGAGCATCGCGCCGGGCTCCTCGTGCTGCTGGAAACCCTCGCCGCGGGCCCGCTGGCCGACCCGGCGGGCACGGTCCGGCAGGTGGTGCTCATCGAGCCGTTCGGCGGAACGGCAACCGGGCCGGGACGACCCGAAGCCGTGCACCGCCTCGGCCAGGTGCTGCGCAAGGGCGCCCGCACCGTCGTGGTCCTCGCCGACCGCGGCCGGAACTCGCCGAACGACGCGGCACAATGGCTTGCCCTGGACCACGACCCGACCGGCGCCTTCGGCCCCGTACCCGGCTTCACCCTGGACCACGAGCACGTCTACCGGCAGGGCATCGCCCGCGACCGGCTCACCCGGCTCACCGCCCTGGTACGGGAGCAGGGCCCGGCCCCCTGGCGCCCGGAGGCCGCCGAGGCGTTCCACACGGCCACCGGAATCGGCCCCCTCCAGTCGGCCGCCCTGCTGTCGGCAGCCGTCGAGGAGCCCGGCGCCGAGGCGCTCGCGCTGCTCGGGGCGAAGACACGCGCCTTCGAGGCGGCCCAGGCCGGGCTGGACGCCCTGCCCCATGACGACCGGCATGCCCTGCTCCGAGCACTGCTGCCCGCGGACCCGGCCGAGCTGTGGTCCACGGGCCCCGACGTCCGGGCCGCCGCCGAGGTCTGGCAGGAGCGCCTGGCCTCCCTCGTCCGCGTCCCCGAGGAACTGGACCTCGACCTGTCGGGCACCACCTCGGGCGCCGTCGACCTGGTCCTCAACGCGGGCTCCCGGACCTGGCTCGCCCACGGCACCGATGTCCAGGACGGCACCGGCCGCCCGGGCCTGCGCCGGGTGGGCGCACGCGGTGCGGTCTCCTCCGCCCTGACCGCCCTGCGCACCCTCGCCTACGCACTGCCGTACGGGCACCCCCTGCGGGCGCACCTGCCCGCAGGGCTCGCGGCCCTGCGTGGCCGCCTCGCCGACCCGGACCTGGTGCTGGACCTCGGCCTGGAGTGGACCGAGGCGGGGGGTTCGATCGGCCCCGTGGTCCGAGCAGCCCACGGGCTCCCCGAGTCCGGCGGCGCCGGCGCCGACGGCCTGGTCCGGGCCGGCACGGCGCTGCTCCTCGCCCCCGGCTACGGCAGCAACGAGAAGCTGCTGATACGCCCGGCCTGCCTGGCAGGCCCCGACGACCCGGCGTTCGGTCTCGTCGAGGGCACCGTCGGCCGTCACAGCACCGGAGATCTGCTCGCCCTGCGCACACTGCTGGGAGAGGAGACCGGCGCGTTGGTCTCGGCGGGTGCCCCCGACGGCTCCCCGCACCACCCGGCCCAGGACCCGGCGCGTGCGGTGCCGGACCTGGTGGCCGAGGCGGTCGACGCCCTCGGCCTGAGCGCGGACGCCGCCGCCCTCTACCTGATGCTGCTCGCCCTGCCCGACCCGACGGACCGCAACTGCGTCCGCTGGACCGAGTGGAAGCCGGCGCGGGTCAAGAAGGCCCGGGCGGAACTCGCCGCCACCGGCCTCGTCGTGGAGGCGAAGCGCTCCCGCGCCGGCCGGACCCTGTTCCTCCCCTGCGGCTGGCTCGAACGCGGCGCCCCCGGACTGCCGCTGGAGACCTGGAAGGAAGGTCTGTACCCGGTGGCCGGGTCCACCCGGACCCTGCCCCTCCTCCCCGTGCCCGCGCTGTTCGCAGCCGCCTGGACACGGGTCCGCGGCGGCGACGCCCCCGCCTTCGAAGAACTGGACACCCGCGCAACCCGGAAGGGCCGCCGCCGATGACGAACGACACCACGACCACCATGGACAGCACCACCACGGGCGGCGTCCCGGACCGGGCGACGGCGCCCGGCCGGGAGCACCGCCAGGTCACACCGCCCGAGGACCGGTACGCCACCGAGCTGGCCTTCCTCGCCGCCCACGACTCCGGGCCCCGCCCACCCGGCTGGCTGCTCACCCCGCGCGCCGTCGTCACCTTTGTGATGGGCAGCGCGGGCGAGTCACTGGGCCTGCCGAAGGGCGCCCGGCCCGGAGCCGGGGTGCCGCGCCGCCTGGTGATCGAGCAGAAGTTCGTCGGCGAGCGCGCCCTGGTCGAACGGTGCGTGATCACCCTTGCCGGTGAGCGCGGACTCCTCCTCGTGGGCGAACCCGGCACCGCCAAGTCCATGCTCTCCGAGCTGCTGTCGGCGGCCGTCTGCGGGACCAGCTCGCTCACCGTGCAGGGCACCGCGGGCACCACCGAGGACCAGCTCAAGTACGGCTGGAACTACGCGCTGCTGCTCGCCCAGGGTCCCACCGAGCAGGCCCTGGTGCCCTCCCCGGTACTCGCCGCGATGACCCGGGGTGCCGTCGCCCGCGTCGAGGAGGTCACCCGCTGCCTGCCGGAGGTCCAGGACGCCCTCGTGTCACTGCTCTCCGAGCGGCGGATCGCGGTCCCCGAACTCGCGGGCGGCGAGGGCGCCCAGGTGCACGCGGCCCCCGGGTTCACCCTCATCGCCACCGCCAACCTGCGGGACAAGGGCGTCTCGGAGATGTCCGCCGCGCTGAAGCGGCGCTTCAACTTCGAGACCGTGGGCCCCATCGGGGACGTGGACGCCGAGACCGCGCTCGTCCGGCGCCAGTCGCGGGCGGCCGTCGAACGCGTGGGCGCCGCCTACCAGGTGGACGACGCGGTCCTCGAAACCCTGGTCACCGCCTTCCGGGACCTGCGCGAAGGCCGCTCCGCGGAGGGCTGGGAGGTCGAGCGCCCCTCCACGGTGATGAGCACGGCGGAGGCGGTCTCCGTCGCGGGCTCCCTGGGCCTGTCCGCCGCCTACTTCCCCGGTGACCGGGACGTGCTCTCCCTCCTGCCCGGCCATCTGCTCGGCGTCGTCCGGAAGGACGACCCCGCCGACGCGGCACGGCTGCTCGGGTACTGGGACGGGCCGGTGCGCAGGCGCGCGGAGCAGGGGTCGGCCACCTGGCGTGCCCTGTGGGACCTGCGCTCGGTGCTGGAGAACTGACGGATGAGCGAGTCGACCACCCCCGAGACGCGGCCCACCGCCGAGGTGTCGCCCACCGCCGAGGTGTCGTCCACCGCCGAGGTGACGCACACCGCCGGTGCGCGGGCCGCTTCCCCGGCGCAGGGCCCGGCGGCAGGGCCGGCCACCCCGGAATCCGCGGTGGCTGCCCTCGCGGCGAGCGGGCCCGGGTTGCCGTTCCTGATCGGGGTGCGCCACCACGCGCCTTCGCTGGCGGCCGCCCTCCCGGCACTGCTGGACGCGGCGGCCCCCGACGTCCTCCTCGTGGAACTGCCCGCCGAGTTCCAGCCCTGGCTGGGCTGGCTCGCCCACGAGGAGACCGAGGCCCCGGTGGCGCTGGCCGCCGTGCCCGCCGACGGGCCCGGGCCCGGCTCGCCGGGCGAACGGGGGCCGGCCTTCTACCCGTTCGCGGACTTCTCACCCGAACTGGTAGCTCTGCGCTGGGCGGCGGCGAACGGGATCCCGGCTGTGGCCTGCGATCTGCCGCTGGCCGACCGGGCGTGGGCGGGGGGCGGTCCGGACACCCCCGCCCCCGTCCCGGGCGCCGACTCGGCACCCGTACCGGGGGAGGGGCACGGGCTGTCCGCCGCGCTCCGGTCCCGGCTCACCGGCCGGGACGGCGAGGACCTGTGGGACCGGCTGGTGGAGGCCTTCGCGCCCGGTTCGACACCCGAGGCGCTCCGCCGTGCCGCCCTGCTCACCGGCTGGGCACTGCGCTACGAGGCCGAGGCGCGCGGCGGGGTGCACGGCACGGACCTGGCGCGCGAGGCTTGTATGCGCGGACATGTCACCGACGCCCTGGCGAGCGGGCGGCGGCCCGCCGTGGTGGTGGGCGCCTTCCACACCCCGGCGCTGCTGCCGTCCGCCGCCGGGGCCGCCGGCGACCCCGCACCCGACACGGACGGCCACGTGAACGGCGCTGCCGGGCCGGCGGCGTGCACGGTCTCCCTGGTCCCGTACACGTACCCGCTGCTCGACTCACGGTCCGGCTACCCGGCCGGCATCCGGGACCCGGAGTGGCAGCACACCGTCCTGGACGCCGCCGGGGACCCGGCCGCGCTGCACGAGGCGCTGATCCGCACCGCGGTCCGCGTCTGCGCCGCCCTGCGCGAACAGGGCCACCCCTACGGCCCGGCGGACGGCCGTGAGGTCGTCCGGGTGGCCGGTGACCTGGCCCGCCTGCGAGACCTGCCCGCCCCCGGCCGAGGTGAACTCCTGGAGGCCGTGCAGACGGTGCTGGGGCGTGGCGAGACCTACGGCACGGGCCGCGCCGTCGCCCGAGCCCTCGAACGCGTACTCGTCGGAGCCCGCACCGGACGGCCCGCGCCCGCCGCTCCGCGCAGCGGACTGGGGCCCGCCGTCGAGGCCGAGACCGAGGCGCTCTCCCTCCCCGGCCCGCTGGACACGCACGAGAAGGCACCGCGCGACCTCCGGCTCGACCCCGCGCGCTCCACCCTGGACCGGCGCCGCGAACTGCTGCTGCGCAGGCTGACGGTGTGCGGCATCCCTTACGCGCAGGAGCAGGAGGTGACCGGCGCGGCGGGCACGGAAGGACTCACGACGCGCTGGCAGGTGCGGTGGACCCCGGCGACGGCCGCGATGCTCACCGCGGCCGGGGCCCGCGGCGTCACCCCGGCCCAGGCGGCCGAGGGCGTACTGCGCCGGCGGCACGCGGCCGAGCGCGCGGAGGGCGGCCCGACGGCCGCCCAGGTCGTCCGCGGCCTCACCGAGGCCGCCGAGTGCGGGCTCCCCGCCCCGGCCGACGAACGGCTGACGGAACTGGCGGCCGTACTCCCCGCGAGCGGCACCCTTCCCGAACTCCTCGCGGGGCTCGACCTGCTGGACCGCCTCGACGCCGGTCACCTGCCGGGCCTGACCGCGCCCGACGACGCCTCGGCCCCGGACACCACCGCCTCCGCCCGTGCCGCCCGCACCGCGCGCGCGGCCGAACTCCTGACCTCGGCCGCGGTCCGCCAGGTCGACGGCCTGACCGGCTCCGAGGAGCCCGAGGACGCCCGCGCGCTGCTCGAACTGGCCCAGCGGGCCGACCGGGTCGGCGGCATCCGGCTCACCGACGCCCTCGCCCGGCTGGCCGCCGACGGCACCCCGTTGATCGCCGCGGCCGCCGGAGCGGTCAGGGTGCTCACGGGCCACGAAGAGGCCGAGACCTTCGGCGGGCGCGTCGCCTCCTGGGTGGACGGAGCCGTGGACAGCACCTCCCGGTCCGCGCTCACCGCCCGCCTCACCGGCGTCCTGACGGTGGCGGGCCCGCTCCTGACCGTCGGCGTCGGCGCCCTGGACCCGTTGCTGCACCGGGTCGTCGAGCTGGACGACAGCGCGTTCCTGGCCCGGCTGCCGGCCCTGCGCGGTGGCTTCGACACCCTGAGCCCGGCCGCCCGGGACCGGCTGCTGGACACCGTCGAGGAGCGGCTCGGCGAACGGGTGGACACCTTCGACGCGGACGATCCGGCCGAGCTGGCCCGCCGAACGGCCGCCGACCTCGCGGCCCGCGAGCTCCTGACCGGCCTCGGCCTGCCCGTCCCGCCACCCGCGCACGACGACCGGCTCCCACCGCTGTCCGGCCACCCCGCCGCACCACGCCCCACCGTCACGCCGGCCACCGCACCCTCCACCGGGGCCACGCCCGCGCGGACCCTCGCGCCCGCCGACCGGTGGCGGCTCGTGCTCGGCCGGCGCCCCGACCAGCTGCCGTCCGGCGCGACCCGCCTGGCGACCGCTCTGGACGAGCTCTACGGCGCGGGACACGGCGAGGGATCCCGCGGCGGTCTGCCCGGCCCCGGCCGCGGTGGCGGCACAGGACCGCGCGCCGGCCGGGAACCGTCGTTCCCCGGTGTCCGCGAGTGGTCCGAGGAACTGGCCGCACTGTTCGGACCCGGCGTCCGCGAGGAGGTCCTCGCCGCCGCGGCCGTGACAGGACGGCAGGACGTCCTCGCCGAACTCGACCCGGCGGCCGCCACCCCCTCCGTGGAACTGCTCCGGACGGTCCTCCGGTACGCCGGCGGCCTCCCCGAAGCCCGCCTTGCGGCGCTCCGGCCCCTGGTCCGCCACCTGGTCGACGAACTGACCCGGCAGCTCGCCACCCGGCTGCGCCCGGCCCTCACCGGCACGATGCTGGCCCGGCCCACCCGCCGCCCCGGCGGCCGGCTGGACCTGCCGCGCACGCTGCGGGCCAACCTGGCCACCGCCCGCCGGACGGCCGACGGAACGGTCCGGGTGATCCCCGAGAAGCCGGTGTTCCGCAGTCGCGGCCGCCGGTCGGCCGACTGGCGCCTGATCCTGGTCACCGACGTCTCCGGATCGATGGAGGCGTCCACGATCTGGTCCGCGCTGACCGCCTCCGTGCTCGCCGGGGTGCCGACCCTGAGTACCCATTTCCTGGCTTTCTCCACGGAGGTCGTCGACCTCACCGGCCATGTGCACGATCCCCTGTCCCTCCTGCTGGAGGTGAGCGTGGGCGGGGGCACCCACATCGCCGCCGGGCTGCGGCAGGCCCGCAGCCTGATCGCGGTGCCCACCCGCACCCTCGTCGTCGTCATCAGCGACTTCGAGGAGGGCGCGCCGCTCGGCGGACTGCTGGCCGAGGTACGGGCCCTGGTGAACACCGGATGCCACGTCCTCGGGTGCGCGAGTCTCGACGACGCCGGCCGGCCCCGCTACTCGACGGGCGTCGCCGGGCAGCTCGTGGCCGCGGGCATGCCCGTGGCGGCCCTCAGCCCACTCGAACTGGCCCGCTGGATAGGGGAGAAGACCGCATGAGCGCCGCCCAGTTGCCACCCGTCGCGCCGGAGGTCACGGCCACGCTCGTGGAGGACCTCTCGCCCCGGCTGCGCAAGCGGCTGGACGCGACAGTCACGAAGCTCGCCGCCCGCCCGACGCACCGCGACGGGGACACGGTGACCATCGCGGTCGACGACGAGACCGAGTTGCGCCTGCACGCCCCGGGCGGCGTGGTGGCGACGGTGGAAGCCATCATCTGCGGTTGCCTCCTCGCCCCGGCATGCGCCCATCGCGCGGCCGCCGCCTGTGCCGCCCCCGCGGCGGATCCGGTGCCGGAGCTCGCCGGCCGGCCCACCCGGGCGGCCCCCGATCCCGACTCCGCAACGGCCCCCGACTCCGATCCCTCGCCCGAGGGGGCGAGCCCAGCCCAGCGTGCCGCGGCCGACGCCCTGTGGTCGGCGGGCGCCGCCGTGCTGGAGGCCGGTGTCGACGGGGCCGGCGCCGTCACCCAGTCGGCGCTGCTCCGCGCCGCGCACACCGCCCGGCTCCGGCACCTGCCGCGCGCCGCGGGCGCCGCGCTGTCCGTCGTCACGCTGCTGCGCGCGGCCCGCGCCGGGGACCCGTCCTACCGCACCGCCGACCTCGTCACGGCCCTGGCCGAACTCCTGGGCACCGCACACCGAGTGGGGACGGCGTCCGGGGCGGAGCTGGCCGCCGTCAGGGGCCGCGAGCGCCGCCCGTACAGCCCGGACGGCTCGCTGCGCCTGTACGGCCTGTTCACCGAACCCGTGGTCACCGACTCGGGGCACGGCGGCGTCCGTACCTGGGTCGCCGGACCGGACGGCCGCCTCTGCACGGTCGGCGACGTGGCACCCGGCGGCGTCGGGCGTGCCCTGGGGGTGGCCGACCGGGCCGTGCGCCTGGGGGACACCGCGCTCACCCACCGGGAGCTGGGCCGGGCCGGCCTGGCGGTCTCGGGGGCGACCGTCTCGCCGGACGGCAGACTGGGCGCCGGGAAGGGAGTCAAGGCCGTCACCGCCCGGGGCGCGGCATGGACGGAGCTGCCGCTCGCCGCCCTGTGGGAGACGCCGCCGTCCGAACAGGCCGCCCGCGCCCTGCGGTCCACCTCCCGCTACGGGGACCCGGTCGGCGGCGGCAGCGACCTGCTCTTCCTCGACGTCGAACTCCTCGGCGCGGTACGGGAGCCGGGCGGCACCTGCCTGCTCGCGCTGTGCGAGGGAGGCGTTCCCGTCCGGCTCGCCGTCGCCGACGACGACCCCGCGCTGGCCCACCGCGACAACCTGATGCTGCTGGCCACGGCGCCGGGGACACGGCTGAGGATCATCGGCCGCCTGATGCCCGCCCTCCATCCCCGGCTCACCCTTCTCGCCTGCTCGCACCCCACCGGCGAGGGCACGGTCGACCTCGGCCTCGACCGCCTGCGCCGCGCCGACCTCCCGGACCCGGCTGCCCCCGTGCATCCCGCGCCGCCACAGCCCGGAGGGTCCGGCGCGCACTCGCCCCTGTACCTCCTGGAGCGCCGGGTCGAACAGACGGTTGCGGCGGGCCGCGCCGCCCTCGGCATGCTCGGCGACGTCACCGCCGATTCCCGCCGCGTCCGCCGCGCGGGCCTCCCCACGGCCGCCGGACTCCTCGCCGCCCTGTGCGCCTCGGCGGCCCGACGTGATCGCGACCTCTTCGGCCGCCTCCTGCCCGCGGACACCGACGGCTTCGCCATCTACTGGCTGACCGCCGCCCGTTATACGGCCGCCGTGGCCGAGTCCCTGTGCGTGGCAGCCTGGGAACCGACGGGGGAGGGGCCGGACGCATCGCCGTCCGTCCCGGACCGGGGGCCGGGCCGGACGGTGGTGCGAACCGCTGAGTACCAGCGGGCGCAGGTCCCGTTCACCCGGGTGCGCTGACCTGCGGTGATGACCCATGGGCAGAGTCGCGTGCGCGAGTACGCGGCCGCCGGGCCGGAGGGGCGCGGCCGGGCGGTGCCCGCCCGGCCGCGCCCCCGCGGCTCACCTCTTGCGGCCTCCGCGCCGGGGGCCGAGCAGCAGCCGGAGCAGATACGCGCCTCCGGCGCTGACGGTGACGACTCCGGTCGGGAGCTGGACCGGGGCGAAGGCGTGCGCGGCGACCCAGTCGGCCCCGGCCAGCAGAAGGGCACCGGCCAGGGCGGCCCCGAGCAGACTGATGCCCGGGGTGCGGCGGTACAGAAACCGGGCGATCTGCGGTGCCGCGAGGGCCACGAACGCGAGGGGCCCGGCGACCGAGGTGGCGACGGCCGTGAGCGCCACCCCCACCGTCGCGAGGAGCAGCCGCCCCCGCACGACCCGCGCACCGAGCGCGGTGGCCATGTCGTCGCCGAGTTCGAGGACCCGCAGGGTGCGGACGAGGAACGGGGTGACCAGGGCGAGCGGCGCGAGGGCCATCAGGGCCGGCACGGCGTGTTCCCAGCCGAGCGCGTCGAGACTGCCCGCGGTCCACTGGGCCGCACGGGCGGCCACGGCCGTATCGGCGCCGTACATCAGCCAGGTGTTGACCGAGGTGAGGATCGCGCTCACGGCGATGCCGGTGACGACGAACCGGGTGCCGGCCGTGGATCGCCTGCCGCCGAGCGCGTACACCAGGGCCGCCGTGGCGAGCCCGCCGATGAGAGCGCCGAGTGCGGTCCGGGTGTAACCGGCGGCGCCCGTGAGGAGCACGGCCAGGGCACCGGTCGAGGCGCCGGTGCTGAACCCGATCACGTCGGGGCTGCCGAGCGGGTTGCGGGTCAGGGTCTGGAAGATCGCCCCGGACAGCCCCAGGGCTGCCCCGAGGGCCGGCGCGAGGAGGGCACGCGGCAGGCGCCAGGTGAGCACCACCGTGGTGGTCAGCGGGTCCCCCCGCCCGGCGAGGGCGTGGAGGACATCGGGTACGGGGACGGTGATGTCGCCCGCTGCCAGCGAGGCGATGAGTACGGCCACTACCGACAGCGTCAGCGTCAGTGTGGTGGCGGGCGCCCGGTGCCGGGGCCTGGCCCGGGAGCGGCGTGCGCCGGGGACAGCGGTCGTGGGCGCGGTGGTTGGGGGGCCGTTCACCGGATCCGCCCTTTCCGGGAGTGGAGCAGCAGGAGGAGCAGCGGTGCTCCGAGAAAGGCGGTGACGACGCCGACGGGGAGTTCGCCCGGCCGGGTGACGAGCCGAGCGGCCACGTCGGCGGTCAGCAGCAGTACGGGGCCGGCGATCAGCGAACCCAGCAGCAGGCGTCGGGTGCCGGGGCCGACCAGAGGCCGCAGCAGGTGGGGGACCATCAGTCCGAGGAACGAGAGGGGCCCGGCCAGTGCGGTCGCCGAGCCCGCGAGCAGGGTGATGGCGGCGATGGCGACGGCCCGGGTGAGATGGGTGCGGGTGCCGAGGCCCTGCGCCAGGTCCTCGCCCATCGCCGCCATGTCCAGGCCCCTGGCGACGGTCAGGGCGGCGATCAGCCCGACGGCGACGAAGAACGTGAGGAACGCGGTGGTGCCGGGCGTGATCCCGGTCAGGGTGCCGGCGCTCCAGGCGCGCATGGTGTCGAGAGTGCGGGGGTTGAGCAGGGTCAGGGCGGCCTGGATTCCCGAGAGGACGGCGCCGATCGCGACCCCGACGAGGACCAGTTGTCCGGGGTGGCGGTTGTCGGTGGCCGCGGCGACGACAACGATCAGCACGGTCACGGCGGCGGCCCCCGCGAAGGCGGACCAGACGGTCGCGGTGACGCCGGTGGACCCGGTGAGGGCGACGGTGAGGGTGACGGCGAAGCCGGAACCGCTGCTGACACCGAGCAGCCCCGGGTCGCCGAGCGGGTTGCGGGTCAGGGTCTGGATCAGGATGCCGGCGGCGCCGAGCGCGGCCCCGGCGACGAGGCCCGCCGCCGTACGCGGCACCCGGACCTCCCGGACCAGGGTGATGATGTCCGCCGGTCCGGTGTGGGCGAGCCCCTGGACGAGCTGATGGACTCCGACGGTCCGTGAGCCGAGCGCGACACTGGCGGCGACGACGAGCAGCAGGATGCCGCACCCGGCCCCGGCGGACGCGAGGACGCGGGAGCGGGACCGGGGCGCGGGCGGGGCGGAAGCGGTCATCGGGCGGAGGCGGCGGTGGCGAGGGTGGCACGGAGTTCCCCGATGAGCCAGGGCACGGCGGCGGCGTTCGGGGACTGGAGCGCGGTCGCCGCCTCGATTCCCAGCGGCAGGTACCGGTCGGACTTGACGATCCGGAGCCGGGACACGACGGGGTCGGACTCGAACTTCTCCTGGAGCGCGCCGCTCTGGTACGTCATGAAGAGGACATCGGCGCGGTCGTACAGGGCGGCCCGTTCGTAGCTGACGTCGACGGCGCCCGGTACGGAGCCCTTCCCGTCCAGGTTCGCGACGGCGGGCAGCGGGGTCAGGCCGAGCCGGTTCATGAACCGGGCGGTGGCGTTGGTCTCCTCGGTGATCATCACGGCGAACCCGTCCCGGGCCTGGCCGTACAGGTACGTCTTTCCGGCCAGGCCGGGCAGGTCGGCCTTGAGCTTCTCCACGGCTCTGCCGGCGGTGTCGAGGACCTTCCGCGCACCCTGCTCGTCACCGAGGGCCCGCCCGATCCGCAGGGCTTCCTCGGTGGCGTCCGCCCCGTAGAGCTGCTTCTCGTAGGTGACGACGGGTGCCACGGCGGACAGGCGCTTGTAGGTGGGCTCGTCGAGGGTGAACGCGGTGCTCGCCAGGATGAGATCCGGCCTGAGTCCCGCTATCCGCTCGGTGTTGATGTTCATCGGGTCGAGCCAGGTCACGGCGTCGTCGAGCGGCTCGGTGTAGGGGAGGTTCTCGTCCTTCGTCTCCCCGCTGAGGCTGCCATAGCTCTTGACGGCGCCGACGATGTGCGCGCCCAGGGCGCCCGCGACGGCGGTGTCCGCGTAGCCGAGGGTGACGACCCGCCGCGGCGCGGCCGGGACGGTGGCCGTGCCCCAGGCGTTGACGAAGGTGGCGGGGAAGCCCTTGCCCGTCCTGCTCGCGGCGTCCGGGTCGGCGGAACTCTCCGTGCTCCTGGTGGCGGAGCAGCCGCTCAGGGCGATGGTGGCGGCGAGCAGAGCACCGAACAGCGGTGTCCACGGGCGGAAGGCGCGGGGCATGGTTCTCTCTTTCACAGGGGGTCGTGTCCGCGTCAAAAGCGTGTGCGGACAGCCGGTGCGGCGGTACGACGTGTCGGCGGGGATGATGCGCCGGCGCATTACGTGTCACCGCACGTGAGCAGCCCCGGCATCAAGTAAGCCTAGCCTTACCGTGCAGATATTTATACATGTACGGTAAGGTAATGCTTACTTCTTCGGGACCCGGTATCGGACGCGCACTGCACGGCTCGGTCGCACGTCTCGTCACAGGAATCGGCTGCGCGGCGCTCGCCGCCGGGTCGGGAGTCGCCCTCCTGGCCGCGGTCGTCGAGTTCGTCCGCGCCCCGGACCTCCGATGGGTGTGGTGGGGCGCCCTGGCCCTCGTCGCGGCGGGGGCCCTGAACTCCCTGTCGTCCTGGCTGGCGCACGGCGCGGAGGCGGAGTTCGAACACCGGCTCCGCCGCATCCTGGCGGCCCATGTCTCCCGGCTGCCCACACCCGCACTGGCCCGGCTCGGCGCCCAGGGCCTGCGCACCCGGCTCGACGGCGACGTCTCGGCGCTGCACCACGCGGTGGCCCATCTGCCCGGCGAGATCGCGACCGTGCTGATCGCCCCGCTCGCCGCGCTCGCCCTGCTGGCCGGATACGCCGGTCCGGCCGGGCTCGTCGCGCTCGTGCCCGCCGCCCTGGCGGCCGTGTTCCGCCTGGTGGTCATCCCGCGGCGGTCACGGCGCTTCGCGGCGGACCAGGGACGGACCGTCGGCCGCATCGTCACCGCCGTCGACGACATGGTCCGCGGCGCGGTGATCACCCAGGTCCACGGCGACGAATCCGGCGCCTCGGCCCGCTACGCCACCGCGACCCGGGAGTTCGGGCACGGATTCCGCACCTGGGTCGGACGGGTCGCGACCCCGGCGGCGGCGGCCACCGCGCTGCTCCAGCCGAGCGTGACCCTGGTCGCGGCGTTCTGCGTCGGCCACCGGATGCCGGTCTGGCAGCTCACCGCCGTCTGCGTTTTCGCCCTCGCCGCCCTCGCGCCGGTGCTGCGCCTCGGCCACGGCCTGGACTACCTCGGCGCCGCCCGGGACGCGGCCCGGCGCATCGGCGCCCTGCTCACCGAGCCCCTGCTGCATCCCGGTCCCACGGGGGGCGGGCCGGCGCCCCAGGACGAAACCGCCGGTGCCACCCCTGCGGACGGGGACCCGGAGCGGGCACCCGTCCTCGCGGCGGTCACCGTACGGGAGGGCGGACGGCGGCTCGTCGGCCCGCTGAACCTGGCCATCACGCCGAACGCGGTCACCGCGGTGACCGGTCCCAGCGGTTCCGGCAAGACCACCCTGCTGCGCCTGCTCGGCCGGGGCACCGACCCCGACGACGGCACGATCGGCCTCGGGGGCACGTCCTACCGGGACCTGCCGCTGGAATCGATGGCACGACGCGTCGCCACCGTCCCCCAGTCGCCCGGTGTCCTTCCCCGGAGCGTCCGCGAGAACCTGCTGCTCGCCCGCCCCCATGCCACCGATCCGGAACTGCGAGCGGCTCTTGCGACCACGGCCCTGGATGTCCCGCTCGACGCCCCGGCCGGACCGCTGTCCGGCGGGGAGCGCCAACGCCTCGCCCTCGCCCGCGCGTTGCTCACCCGGGCTCCGGTGCTCGTGCTCGACGAACCCACCAGCGCCCTCGACCCCGACACGGCGGAGGCCGTCATGAACACCCTGCTCGCCCTCCCCGGCCGCACCGTCGTGCTGGCCACCCACGACCTTGCCCTCGCGGCACGGGCCGACCACCGCATCGTCCTGGAGCACGGGGAGGTGGTCGCGTGAGGACCGCGCTCGGCGCCACGGCCGTGCGGCGCGTACGCGTCGTGGCGCTCGCGTGGATCTGCGTCACCGCCCTCGAAGCCACCGCGGCCGCGCTGCTCGCGGCCACCCTCGTACGCGGAACACCCCTGGGCTGGGCGGTGGGCACCGTCATCCTCGTGCTCGGCGCCACGGTGCTGGTCTCCCGGGGCGGTTACCTCGCCGGGGCCGCCCTCGCCACCGACCTGTACCGTCGGCTCGGCCGCGCCCTGGTCCGGCTGCCGCTGGGCTGGTTCACCCATGATCACCGGGCGCTCGCCAACCGGATCGCGGGCGAGGGCGTGCCCCGGCTGATGGGCATCCCCGCGCATCTCGTGGAACTCCTCGTCCGCGGCGTACTGACCCCGCCGCTCGTCGTCCTCGGCCTCGGCATCGTCGTCGGCTGGACCCATGCCGCCGCGCTGCTCGGCCTCCTCGCGGTCTCGGGCACAGCGCAGGCCGTCGCCCAACGGGCCCTCGCCCGCACGGACGCGCACCGCCGGAACGCCCGCGCGGACTCGACCGAGGCGCTGCTGGAATTCTCCGAGCACCAGGAGCTCTACCGCAGCGTGACCGGAACCGCCGGAGCGGTCCGCCGGCTCACGGAAGCCTGGGACCGCGAGTACGCCGCACTGCGACGGCTCAACGCCGTCAGTGCCCCGGTGACCTTCGTCTCGGCACTGGCCACGGCCCTGCCCACGGTCGGGATGCTCGCCCTCTGCGTCGCGCTCGACGCCCCCGCTCCCACGGCGTTCGCCGTGCTCCTGCTGACCCTGCGCGCCGCCGCCCCGGTCGATGAACTCGCCCTCCTCGGGGTGACCCTCGGCGACACCCGCGCCGGGATCGACCGGTACGCCTCGCTCGTGACCGTGCCCCCGCTGCCCGAACCGCCGCACCCGCGCCCGCTGCCGGACGACACCGGCCTCGGCATCGACCGCGTCGCGTTCGCGCCGGCACTGCGCGAGGTGTCCCTGACCATGCCCGCAGGATCGACCACCGTGATCACCGGCCCGACCGGCAGCGGCAAGTCCACCCTGCTGCAGCTCCTGCTGCGGGGCGACGACCCGGACAGTGGACGCGTCACCCTGGGCGGCACCGATCTGCGACACCTCTCCACGGCGGACCGGCTCCGCCGCTTCGCCGTCCTCCCCCAGGAACCCACGCTCTTCGACGGGACGGTCGCCGACAACATCCGCGTCGGCGACCCGGACGCCGACACCGCCGCGCTGCGCGACGCGGCACTGCGCGCGGGGCTCGGCCCTCTGCTCGACACCCATCCGGACGGCCTGGACCTCCAGGTCGGAGCCCGCGGAACCGCGCTCTCCGGCGGCGAACGCCAGCGCGTCGCACTCGCCCGCGCCCTGCTCAGGAACGCTCCCGTCCTGCTCCTCGACGAACCGACCGCCGCTCTCGACCCCGTCACCAGCGCCCATGTGACGGCCACGGTCAACGCTCTCGACTGCACCCGCGTCGTGGTCACCCACCACGACCCCGAACGCTGGTGCCCCGACCGGACCGTCCGTCTCGTCGACGGCCGCATCACCGACCCGGAAGGCTGATCCCACGGCCACACAGCGGTCTCGGGCACGACGGAGTGCGGATCGCCCTCCTCGGCGACGCGGTCGATGGCCGGCCCGCCCGGACGGGGCGCGGTGCGTGGCGCAGGCCCGCGACCCGAGGCCGGGCATCCGGCGGAGCGCACGCGGCTCATCGCGCGCTCATAGGCCCCGAGGGCCCCCGGCCTCGCTGTTCGCCGTCCCACGGCCCTCCCCGGCGGTGCGCCCACCTGCGCGCCCGCCGGCGGCTCGTCGTGCCATCCCCGGATCTCACCTGACGGGAGCAGGCATCCATGGTCCGTGAACCCACCCACTTCATCGGCGGCGAACACACCGTCGGTACGTCCGGCCTCCTCGGCGACGTGTACGACCCCGGCACCGGTACGGTGCAGGCCCGCGTGCCCCTCGCGGGCCGCGCCGCCCCCGGACCGCGATCACCGACGCGGCCACCGCACAGGAGGAGTGGGGGCAGCGGAATCCGCAGCGGCGCGCCCGTGTCCTGTCGCGCTGCCTGCAACTCGTGGAGACCCAACGCGAATCCCTGGCACGCATGCTGTCCTCCGAACACGGAAAGACCGTCGCCGACGAACACGGTGGCCTCCAACGAGGCCTGGAAGTCTTCGAGTTCGCCGCCGGAGTTCCCCATCTGCTCAAAGGTGAACTCACGGTCAACGCCGGCACGGGCATCGACGTGCACTCGCTGCGCTCCCCGATCGCGACCGCACTTCCTGCGGCCACACCTCCCGCTTCCACAGCTCCACTGCATCGTCGTCACGCTCGATCGCCCGCCGGGCGGACTGCTGACACGCCCAGCCGTTTCCTCGCAGCGACCACCACATGCCCGCCACTGTGTATGAGACGTGGAACAACCGGCCGATCAGCGCCTTCACCCGGGCCAGGGTCCACCGCTGAGCGTTTCACCCGTGCGTCGGCGGGCCGCGGTTCCACCTCTCGCTCCGACCTGGCCATCTGCACATCGGACAGTCCGGGGGCCCGGTGACCCCTTGGACGCCACCCCGGCGTGGCCGTCCTCGCGCCACTGGCGTCGCCGACGTTCCACCGACCGGTCCGAGCCCCGCAACGCGGCGGCGACCTCCCGGTTCTTCTCCCCGCTCCGGACGCAAGCCACGCCCTGGAGCCGGATACGCTCCCGCGCAGCCCTCTCGGCGTCGGTCGAGCCGCCCCCTGCGAATATCTCACCGCACGAAGCCTGCCGAAGCCACCTGCTCGCTGTCCGAGGCGCGGAAGACATCACCCGATCAAGTTCAGTACGTTCCACGGCCGATGTTCCTCGCAAAGGGAATCATCTATTCCTCTGTCACCGGCCTTGGCCTCCCGGGGGGAATCTCTCACGGTCAGACATGAAACGTCCGATATGCCAGCGGGCTTGCTTCCGAAAAACCGTTGACGCATCCATCGATCGATGATTGTCTTCGATCTGATCTTGCTTCGAGAGAACGTGTCAGCAAGAGGAACCCGGGGGGGGGAAATGATACTGACTCGCACAGAAGGGTGGAGGGTGGAGCCCTTCGCCGACTTGTCTGCGGCATTCGTCTTCTTCGTGAGCCCAGTGCGAATTACGGTTCTCGATCGACTCACTTGGTACGTGCTGGAAATCTGCGACAACCGCACGGAAGCCGACATCATCGCAAAGGTTGCGGCTCTCGGTACCGCCAACACACCTGACCGAGCCCGGCAGATAGTGAAAGATCGGTTGCAGGTTTTGCGTGATCGCGGCCTGCTGGAGGTTTCCGCATGAGCAGTCAAACAGTGCAGGTCGCTTGGCGTGAAAGGGCCGCAGAGCTGGCCGCATCGACCGAGGAATACCTCACCAAAGGAATTTTCGGAGATGCAGCCAACATCTCCGATACCGTAGCCTCCTATTATCGAGGAGCGGCCTGGGCATGTGAACAGGCCTGTGGGCTCGACCCCGACTCTTTGCGTGAAGAAACGATTCCTCAACTGGAAAGTCTACGGCGTTTTGCTCTTGACGAGGCTCTCCATCATCTTATGGCCGAGGAGCCGGATCAGGCGCGCGGAGTTCTGAGTGGGCACCTCGCGCTGCGCACTCGCGCTATTGCGGATCCTCTGGTTGTGCGCGATACGTACTCAGGTAGCTCGTACAGCGAGCCCACTTTTCCGCACGGTGGTACGGAACACTGGCTCGGACGCCTCTTCTTGAAGCGGTTCAGTGACACCGCGATAATCAATGGCAAGACGGTCGAAATAACACCCCGGCTGGTTACGGACCGTATCGCAGCAGCCCGCACCCGAGCCATCGCACTGGCTCAACGAAGCCTGCCGCAGTTGGCACGCGAGCTCTTCAGTTCTGTGCACCATGTTGTTCTCTACCGGGCAGCGCAGCCCTATAGTGGTTACACCATTTCGGCGCCCCTCTTTGTCTTTGTTGCTGAGCAGACATTCGAGCGGGATGAGGTGGCCGCCGAGCTCCTGATCCATGAATGTCTGCATCAGAAGCTCAGTGACATCAGCGTGATCCGCTCGCTGCTTCGCCCGGATTATGTTGATTCGGAGAGCGCGACAATCGCTGTCCCATGGTCCTTCGGCAGCGATCGAATTCGTCGCTTCAGTGCAGATCGTTCCTTCGCCGCTTTTCATGTGTACGCCCACCAGTCCCTTCTCTACCTAGGGATGCTGGCGACGTCGAACAGCGACAGCGATGCCACGCTGGCAGCTGACAACCTCATTCTTTCCTGGGCCCGTGCTGCGCACTTCGATCGCGAATTCAGTACCGGCCCGATCCGTGACGAATGGGGACCCGATGGGTACCGGTTCGTCGAATGGCTGAGCCACGCACTCTGTGAAATCGGGAAATTCCGTCTACCTGACGGAACGACTCTGAGCTCACACGCGGACGCGTTCGCCAGACCCAAGACTGCGGCAGACATCTGAACTCCCCGAGCCGCGGGGGAGGCAAAGGAAGGGTAAGTCATGAGCAACATTACTGAGCTCGAGTCGAACCTGTCGGACCTCTTCGCATCGTTCGATGTGGATGTTGCAGAGGAAAGCGCTCAGGGCTCCACCGATGTCATCCAGATCGATGCCCGCGAGATTCGCATTGACCTGGTGGGCGCTATGGGCACACGCGCAGCCGGCAACTAATGAGAACGGGCCCGGTCACGTATTCATCGTGACCGGGCCCATTCTTTACCCTTTTGGAGGATAGTCGATGCTTTCCGCGCCAGCACCACTTGTCACCCCGCCGAGCGAAGGGCTGCTTGAGCATTTGGGGAAATTGCCCTCTCCCGCGTTGGTCTATGATCTCGATAACCTCCAGCGGTCGGTGGAAATACTGAAGGAAGATCTGGCTCGTGTAGAGGATGCCGAGGTGAATCTGGCACTCAAGGCATGCCACACCCCGCGTGTCCTGTCATTCCTTGCCGGCCTGGGCCTCGGAGCGGATGTCGCCTCCGTAGGGGAACTGGAACTGGCGGTTGGGGCCGGGTTTCGACGCATCACCGCCACGGGGCCGTCATTCTCGTCCGACCAGCTTCCCCTGCTCGACAAGCACCAGGTAATGGTCGACGCGACTTCCATGGAGCAGTTCAATGAGATCTGCACCAGCCGGCCAGGGGAAGCCGTTGGGCTGCGACTGAGAGTCCCTCTCCCCAAGTCACTGCACAACATCGCCACGTTCGGCGCCGGCAGCCGGTTCGGCGTACTTGCGAACGACCTTCGCATCCAGGAAGTCCTCGACCGCACAGGGTGCCGCCTGACTCGCTTGCACACGCATACAGGTCAGATGTCCCCACAGCACGTCATATACAAGGTGCGATACCTGCTCGCTGTGGCCGAAGCGTACAAGAGCATCGAAGAGATCGATCTTGGCGGCGGCTTCTTCGCCCTCTACTCGGATCGTGAGCAGGCTCAGCTGGCTTGGGATTCGGTGGCCGTCGACCTGGAGAATTTTACGCGGAAGACGGGTCGGAAGATCCGAATTCTGGTCGAGCCCGGTGCGGCAATACTTTCCTTCCACGGCTACCTCGTGACGACGGTCCGGTCCGCTGAGTACGGGCATCCCTTCTTCCAGGCCGACGTACTGACCGTGGATTCGTCGGCATGGAATTTCTCTCCGTGGCACAAGCCTCAGTTCATTCCCTTGTCCCCGCGCCGCGAGGGCGAGTCCTTGCGTCCCACGCTGCTTGCCGGTGACACCTTGTACGAGCACGACTTCTTCGGTGCAGATTCGCTCGGCCACAGGCATCCCCTTCCGCTGCCTGAGATGAATCCAGGTGAGCGAATTGTCATCACAACGTCGGGTGCCTACACCATGACCAATTCACGCAACTTCAATCGGTTGCCCCTGCCGCAGGAATACATCCTCAAGTCAGGGCAGATCGAGAGAATCTGATGATCGCTGTTGCGGGAACCGGCTCGGGGAAACTCTCCCTGGAGCGTGATCTGCTTGCCGAAATGGCTGGCCTGGCTGCAGATCAGGGGGGTGACGACTCTGCTCAATGGGCCTCGCTGGCAAAGTCAGTCACCAAAATTGACCTCAAGAACCAAGATGATCTTTCGACCGAGCGGCAACTGGTCCAAGAAGCTGCCCGTGCACGAAAGCTACTCCTTCGACGTGGGCACCGAATGGAAGAAGAGTTCGAGCGGTCGCCGGATCTCTCCACGCATCGCACGCTCCCGAGCGGTGAAAGACTTCAACTCGGCTACGAGCGCAGTCTTCCCGTTGACGCACTCGAACGAAAGCTGGCCGCCAGTGGCCGTGTGCTGCCCGGCGGGTGGCACCGCGGAACGGTGGCGTTCAGCAGCGGAATGGCCGCGATAACAAATCTCGTCCAGAGTCTCACCTATATGCTGAGCCCATCGGAAAATCGTCCGATGCATGTCGATTTCTGGGGTGACTACTTCGAGACCGGCGCACTCCTGCAATATCTTTCCGGTGCAACAGTGCGAACGCGTAGGCTCGCTCCTCATGATCTTCCTATGGCGTGGTCCGGCCCAGATCCTGCCGACGTTCTTCTGATCGAGCCGATTCGGTACAACTGGTCACTTGATGCCCTCAACGTGAGTCGGCTGGTGAACGGGTGGCGCCGTGGACCTGCACGTGCGCCCATTATCATTCTCGATACCACGCTTGCCTCGCCGGCCTGGCCTACTGCGGCATTCCTTGATGCATTGGCATCTCCGGCCGGAGCCCCACTCGTGGTGGAAGTGCGCTCCGGTCTGAAACTCGATCAGCAAGGCATGGAGGTATCGAATCTCGGCGTGGTGGACATCTTCCAGCACGATCACGCCATGAACCCTGCCCTGACCGTCCGGCATGTTGAGGAAACGGTCAAGGCGGCAAGAGGTATCACCGGGGCCTGTCCGTCGGCCGCTGCCGTTGCCGCGCTCGACGCACCCTTCCTGTTGGACGAACGGTGGACCCAGATACACAGTGGCCGTCTGTTCCTCAACAACGCATGGCTGGCGGAGCGATTGGCCAACTGTACGGATGGTCTGTTCCGGTCCTTCGCGCATCCATCACTGTCCGAAGGATCCAGCCGCGCCAACGCTCCCTTCATCGTCTGTGAGCTGCGCGAGAACACCCTGGACAACCATGCTGTTCTGCTGGCGGTGGTTCGGAAAGAGATCGAGCAGCGTCGTCTCAACATTGTTTACGGAAACAGCTTTGGATTCAGAACCACGCGATTCGATCTCATCGTTCCGCGCAAGACCGAAGGAAACGCTCTGTTCAAGGTTGCCGCGGGCGCACTTGGCGGTCCGTCCCTGGACCGGTTCTGTGAAATTCTCGGCGAAATCGCCTCCTACCCATCGATAGCCAAGTTGCGTGAAACCTATAATATGGACGCGGTAAAATGGAAATGAGCAGCACCATCTCTCAGAATCCGCTCAGCAATCTTGTCCGAGAACTCAGCCGCAGTGAGCGCAGGCCCCTTGCGTTTTTCGCAGCGCTCGCACTCGCGGGAGCGGCAGCAGAAGCGACCGTACCTCTGCTCGTCGGAGCATCGCTGAGCGCCGCACTGGACGCGGGACAAGGGCAGCTGGCCGCAACGGTGATGGGACTGGGCGCAGTTCTTGCCGTCGGAATCATCACCAACGTCACCCGGAACGTCATCGCTTCACGGATCAAGGTGCGCAACGCGGCACAGGTGCGCACCTCGATCGCTGAGAAAGCGGCGCGAGCACCACGTGAAGTGGCGGCATCCGCACACCAGGCGCAGGTTGCCACGGTAGTTTCCTACGACGTCGAGCGAGTGACCAGTTTCCCCATTGCGCGGATCAAGCTCGTTGCCTCGATCATCGGCATGGCCGTCGTATCCGCCTACTTGCTGTGGATCTCACCTTGGGTGACCCTGCTCATCCTCGTGGGCGTGCCGACATTCATGTGGCTCACGACGAAGATCGCGGAGCCTCTTGAGGAACGCCAGGAGAGGCACCGCGAACTACTGGGCAAGGTAGCCGAGTTGAGTTCGGACATCGCCCTGGGTCTGCGCATCCTGCGGGGACTCGGCGCGCAGAACGTCATGCGGTCACGGTTCGAGAAGGCGTCCCTGGACACCGAGCAGGCCGGGGTGAGGGTTGCTCAGACCGAGGCGCTTCTGTTTGTCTCCGGCAACCTGCTGCCCGGCATTCTCCTCACCGGTGTTGTGGCACTCGGAGGCCACCTCGCGGCGTCCGGGGCCATCGCGGCCACCGACCTGGTCACCTTCTACGCCGCTTCGGCCTATCTGGTTCTGCCCGTCTCCACCGCAGCCGGCTACAGCGGTCTGCGCAGCAGTGCACGGGTCGCGGCAAAGAACATTGTGGAGATTCTCGATATACCGGAAGATGACTGGCCCGGCCGACTCAGCCCCATTCCGACGGATGCGGACCTCCTCGACCAGGTGACCGGGCTGCGCGTGCCGGCCGGCAAGCTGAGTGTGCTGGTACCCGATGCCGATACCGATACGGAGGAACTGGGCCGACGGCTCGCCGGGTTGACGCAGGACGCGGACGAACCGGTTCTCCTCGGCGGACATCCTCTGCGGGACTACGACCTGACCGCGCTGCGGGACGCCGTGCGGTACCACGGCTCACGCACCACGATGCTGTCCGGTAGCGCCCTCCAGGTCCTGGACCCCACCGCCCGTCATGACGACGAGGCCCTCCAGGCGGCGCTGTGGGCAGCCGGCGCCACCGATGTGATCGACCGGCTCCCCGAAGGACTGCACACGCACATCGACGCCGACGGGCGCAGCGTGTCGGGCGGACAACGACAGCGCCTGGTGCTGGCACGTTCGCTGCTCGGCGAACCCTCCATACTCGTGCTCGTCGAGCCGACGACAGCTCTCGACGCGGTGACCGAGGTCGAAGTCGCGCGACGTATCGCCGAGCACCGCCAAGGACGCACCACCCTGGTGGTATCCCGCAGCGGCGCATTCCGTGCCGTGGCCGATCAGGTGCTCCGTACTCAGGAGGGAACCTGTGTCTGACCTCACCCACACCCTGCCGGTAGCCGACGCTCACAGCGTTGGGCGCCGGGTCCGCGATCTCCTCACCCGATTCCGGGGACGGCTGACCGCGATCGTCGTCGTCCACGCGGCGGCAACGGCCTGCGGGCTCATTCCCCCTCTGGTGCTGGGCGAGATCATCGACAGGGTCTCGTCCCACCAACAGCTCTCACTTCTCCAGTCGGCCTCGGTGATCGCGGTGGCGCTGCTTGTCGGAGCAGTCCTCGAATTCACCGCGGCGAAGTGGTCGTTCATTCTGGGTGAGCGCATCTTCTCCATTCTCCGCATGCAGTTCCTGACCGGCCTGCTCGCCATGCCCCTACGCCATGTGGAAAGGGCGGACGCGGGCGAGATCCTGTCCCGGTCAACCTCCGACATGGACGCGTTGCAGGAAGTGACGCGCACCGGTCTCCCGGAGACCATCGTGGGCTCGGTGACGACGGCCATGACCCTTGGCTGCGCCTTCGTCATCAACCCTCTGCTTGCCCTGGGATGCCTCGTCGGATTCCCACCCATCATTCTCGCGACCCGGTGGTACGTTCGCCGAGCGGAAAAGGCGTACGGCGACGAGCTTGAGGCACGCGCGGCGGTATCGAGCCAGGTCACTGAGTCCGTACGCGGCCACGAGGTCGTCGAGACGCTGAGGCTGGAGGCGGTCCGGAAGAATTCCGCCTCGCACGTTGTCGCGCGAGCGGTCGACACGGCGAGCGAGCCGATCCGGCTCGAACAGCACGCCTTCCCCGTTATTCAGGTCGGCTACCATCTCCCCCTGCTTGTCGTGGTGGGCTGGGGCGCGTGGCTGGTACGTGACGGCAGCGCCGAGGTGGGACAAGTCGCGGCTATCGCCTTGTACATGCGGGCGATCCTGTCCCCGCTGGACGACCTCATCTACTGGTTCGGTGAAGCACAGCCGGCCAGAGCGGCGCTTGCCCGGATCCTCGGCGTTGCCACAGACCGCGTTGCCGATCAGCGTGCCGTCCCGAAGGAGCACGCTCCACTGCAGGAGCGGGAAGCGTTGAGTGTTCAGCGGCTCTCCTTCGGCTATGTCGACGGCACGAGCGTGCTTCACGACATCAACCTCACGGTGCACACCGGTGAACGGGTCTGTGTGGTGGGCGCGTCGGGAGCGGGCAAGACCACACTGGCCCTTCTCCTGGCCGGCATCCTCACTCCCGAGTCCGGCAGTATCCGTGTGGCGGACACCGGCCGTTCCGACGAGACCCGCCTCGACATCGTCCTGATGACACAGGAGGATCACGTCTTCGGGGGCACTGTCGCCGACAACCTGACTCTGGTTCGGGCCGATGCTTCCGAAGCCGCCATCTGGCACGCGTTGGAGGCTGTGGGCGCCGACGGCTGGGTCAAGTCCCTGGACGATGTCCTGCAGACCCGATTG
This sequence comes from Streptomyces sp. NBC_00654, assembly GCF_026341775.1. Taxonomy (NCBI): domain Bacteria; kingdom Bacillati; phylum Actinomycetota; class Actinomycetes; order Kitasatosporales; family Streptomycetaceae; genus Streptomyces; species Streptomyces sp. NBC_00654. The sequence continues at coordinate 3,901,977 of NZ_JAPEOB010000001.1, forward strand.
GGAGCGGACGCGCATACCCTCACCCCCGGTCAGGCGCGCCAGCTTTCCCTGGCTCGGCTGGTCCTGATGAAGCCGAGGGTCCTCATTCTCGATGAGGCCACCGCTGGTCTGTCCGAGGAGGAGTCGAAGCGGTTCGCGACGCTCCTTCCCACCGTTCTGCAGGACACCACCGTCATCCAGATCGCCCACGACCTGTGGGCTGCCCAGAACAGCGACCAGGTCGTTGTCATGGACGGCGGCAATATCGTCGAGCAGGGCAGCCATACGGAACTCCTTTCTTCGGACGGCGCTTACACACGTTTGTGGAATTCATGGCGTTCGGCGTCCCTCTCGCAGGGGCAGCTCGGATGACCGGGGCAAGCACTCAGCACGCTGGAACGGTCCTCATGATCGCGCCGGGTGCAACCCGACAGGACACCCCTCAGGGTGGTGCTGATCTGATCTGGCCGCAGGATGGCCGAAGAATAGCCTTGGGCCGGACATCCCTGCACATTCTCATGCAGTTTGCCGTTCCTGCCACAGCGTCATCCGTTGTGGATCGTATGGAGCAATCTGCACCAGGAAGCATGGAAGTGGTCAACAAGGCTGTCGCCACACTGGTGGAAGCGGGAGCTCTCTGCGAGCGCGAGGTCCTGCACCCGACGCCTTCGGGACGTGGCTCCGGCCTCTTCGGCACACCCGTGGTGAAGATCGACGACGCGATGAACGGAACCGACGATTTTGTCGTCATCGGGGCACCCTATGACCACGGTGTCACCTATCGTCCTGGCGCTCGCTTCGGACCTGAAGTACTGCGTCGCGTGAGCACCACCGTGTATCAGGCCGAAGCCGGCCGCGGCGGAGTGTATGACGTCGAGACGGACAGCCGATTGCTTGCCGGAGTTGGCATAGCCGACGTCGGGGATGTGTCGGCAGCGCCTGGAGGGCTGGGGGAGGACCTGCTGGAGGGCCTCGAGGAGATTGTCGCATTGACGGCACACAGCAAGAAGGTGCCTGTCGTGCTGGGTGGCGACCACTCCATAACACTCCGGGTGGTGGACGGTCTGACCCGCCATCATCAGAGACTCGGGTTGCTCCATTTCGATGCGCATCACGACTTCGGAAAGATGCGCACAGGTCGGCGTGTCGGAATGCATCACGGCAATTTCCTCGACTGGGTCGTAGGGAATCAGGCCGTGGAATGTGTGGCTCAGTTCGGCATCCGCCAGCTCACTCGGAATATTCCGCAGGAGTCGGAAAAGGTGCAGCGGTGGCCTGGTCTCACCGCGGTGGCGGAAGATCCGGCCGACATAGTCCGTCACCTGCCCAGCGACCTGGTCTGGCACCTGACGTTTGACGTGGATGTGCTCGACCCGTCAGTGATGCCCTCCACCGGAACCGTACTGCCGGGCGGCTACACCTATCGTCAGGCCGAGACGGTCGTCAGCGCACTTTGTGACGCCTTGCCCATCGTTGGCGTTGACTTCGTGGAGTATCTCCCCGGAGCTGACGAAGCGCCTGGCGTCACCACGTCCGCGCTTCTCCTGCGGACCTTGCATCATATAGCCGCCGCACGGAAGAGGCCGCTGTGACAAGCGTTCAGATATTGACACCGGAGATCCTGCCGGACTTTACGGAAGCGCTGAAGCGGAACAGCAGCGACGGAATCGACGGCATCGACCATATGCGGATGTCGCGGGTGACCCGGGCAATGGAGGATTCTTCTGCCGCATTCATTCGGGTCGATGGCGAGTTCGTCGGGTATGTGGCCAACCTGCACGACAGGGCAAACGGATTCGAACTCGTCGAGTGTTTCGGCGAGATCCTGCGTCCGTGGCGTCGCCAAGGTTTTGGTGGGCAACTCATCGACTGGGCAATCCGGCAAGCCGCAGCAAGAAGCCACTCGAGCATGCTGGAAATTGTGATTGACGCTGTCGCGGAAGATGGCGGACTGAGCTCGCTGCTAAAGTCTCGAAGGTTCAGTTCCTCGCACTTCACGCAGATCTCGGCAAAGGTCGTCCGGCGTGACGTCGCACGGCTGCGACCGTTCGAGATCCGCACGATACGTGCGGAAGACGCCTCTTCTATCGAGGACCTGTCCAAGCGCATTTCGAAGACGGAGCCGCTTGCGCGCGGCGGTGAAATCTCCATGCATTCCGCACTTCGCCACCCGTACCTGCGGAGGGATCACTGCCTCATCGCGTTCGGTCCCGGTGACGGCCCGGTCCTCGGGGCGGCTCTCACCATGGTCTGGCCGGACGACGCGAAAGATCTGTGGATAGAGACCCTCTGTGCGGAGCCGTCGGACGCCCAGTTGCTCCGACAGATGGTCGTGGAACTGCTGCGGCGAGCCGAGGGTCATTTCGAAACCGTAAGCATGGGGGCTTCTGATGTCGTACTGGGCGAGCTCACCGGCCTGGGTTTCGTTGAAGAATACACGTGGACCCGCAATTCGCTGTTGGTGATGGCGGGGTGACGCGGTGATGATATGAAATGGGGAGTGGTGTTTTCTGGGGCGCCGCAGGTTGGGTGACCGATTGCGGTGCCTCTTAGTGGAGCCAGTCCGTGTTGAGGGCGCCAGGGTTTCCCCGCCCAAGGAATCGCCGAATCCAGGAAGGTCGCCTAAATGATTATTCACGCATTCAAAGAACGCAGTGCGAAGATTCTTTCACTCCTTGACGGCGGTGGCGGCTTGTTTGAACCGAAGGGGGGTGATGGGGGCAATATTCTGTCGGGCGTCGCAGAGGGTGGGTTCGATACCCTCGATTTCACCGGAATGTCTGGCGACATTCAGAATGAAATAATGTCCGCTCTCGATGAAACGCTACTGCCCGGACCGCCCGCTCGGATCGTGGTCCGTAGGTACGGTCGAGGCTCCTGTGCGCCACCGCACAAGTTTCGCGAGGAGTTGCCGAGCAGTTCCGAGCCTGGCGGCTGGACGGTTCTGTGTGCACTTCAGGACTCGGAGGTCGACGCGATCACCTACTGGTCGGGAGAGAAGTTTTGTCGGCATTTTGACCGTGCCGGCAGTGGGCTTTACCTCGCGCAGGATTCTTGGTGCTGGACCAGTCCCGTACGAGGAGAGATGCGGTACACCCTAGCCATCGGAGGAGAGCAGCGATGGAAGAGCTGAAACTCATTCGCAACCTGGTGCGCAACAGTTCCGAGATCGTACGAATTGCGGAAATGTATCGAGATCTCTTCGAGGACTACCCGTCGAGTGCTGCGGTAGCGGCGCGGACACCGGATCGCGATCCATTCGACCCGTACCGGGACTCAGAATACGAGGATGACGATCGGTACCACGTATTGCAGGCCAACCACATGCCGGCCGACCTGCTGGAAGCAGTCATCCGAGGGATCGCTGACGCCGACTCCGACCTCAGCCGATTCTACGTTCAGATCAACCGTTACGATCGAGGTGACTACGTCCTGCCTCATCGGGACAAGGTTCAGCAGGGCTTGTACATGCTCACCAGTTCCGCTAGGGACGGGCTCATCGCGCAGAGTAGTGATGGGCGGATGAACTTCATTGATGATCAGGCCGGCACCTTGGTCCTGCACGACGCAGCAGCATGGCATTGGGTTGATCCGGTCCAGGACGGGCCTCGGTACACCTTGGTGACGATTCCTCCGCGGCCGCCACGCAAGAGCTCGTAGAGCCCGTCGCGCGATCATGTGCTGGCCTTCTTGCAACGTCTGAAGGCGGGACAGTCGTATAGCGGGGGCTCCGGGATGCGGCCGTTCCTCGTGGACGATCAGCCGCATTCCCCTCGGCCGGCCCTTCGAGGATGTCACCGGCCGCTTCGGCCACCCGCACGCCGTCCCGGTCGGAGCCGTAGGGCGCGGCCGCAGGTGTCCAGGCGGGGCGTGAAGGAGCAGGGCGGCCCGGTGGGGCGGAGTCGGTGGTGCTCAACCTGACCGAGTAGTAGGAGAGTCACCGCCTTCGCTGTGTGAGCCAGCCCGGGAACTGGTGAGTGCCGCCCGCAGAGTGACTGCGGATCAAGGTCTGCTGTCCGCAGAGGAGCTGCTCGGGTAACCGGGCCAACGCCGGTCGAGCGACTGTCACGTGGTCGGTGGTGGTACTGCTGCCCGCGTTGCCCGGCCGCAGCGGGCCCGAGCCCGCCGCACCGCGCCCAGTACCCCAGAAGCGGCTGCGACGAGCACGCCGACCAGAGGGGAGACGTCGGGTCCGGAGCGGCCGAGCCGAACACATCGGGCGCGGCCCGCAGTACCGCGATGCGCCTGCTGGAAGCCCTGCGGACGCGCATCGATCCCAGGCGCTCGGGCGAGGCGATGCGCGTCCTCGGGCGCGGATGACCGACAGCGGCCAGGACGCGGCTCTGCACGTGCGCCGCGGTGTCCTGGAAGCTGCCGACGGCATCCCCGCCGACGCGGACCTGGTCATCGAGGTGGCCGAGCCGGTGGTGATGGCGATGACCTTCCGGGACCTTTCCGGCGCCTGATCGCGGCCTGGTGGCGAGCCGGAAGGCCGTAAGCACCGGCCCCATCGGACTGATCGGGCAAGGGGATCCGCACCCCCATTCCCATCCACTTGCTCCACCAGGTATCTTGCATCGCATGGAACCCAGTGATTCGGCCAGGCAGGCCCGGGCAGCCGCCCAGCTGCGCAAGGGCGTCCTGGAGTATTGCGTACTCGCCCTGATGCGGGACCGCCCCCGCTACGGCGTGGAACTCCTCCACGCCTTGGAGGACTCCGGTGCCCTGGCCACCAGCCAGGGCACGGTCTACCCGCTGCTCTCCCGGCTCCGCCGCGACGATCTGGTCACCACCACCTGGCAGGAGTCCGCCTCCGGCCCGCCCCGTCGCTACTACGCGCTCACCGACAGCGGCCGGGCCGCGCTCGACGAGTTCACCCGTGTCTGGCCCGGCTTCCGCGACGCTGTCGACGGCTTCCTGACCACCCCCCACCCTGCCACCGGAGACCCCGCATGAAGACCTCTGCCGACCTTGTCCACGACTACCTCTCCGCCGTCGAGCGCGAGGCCTCCGCGCTCCCGGCCGACCGTCGCCAGGAACTCCTCGCCGACCTCGCCGAACACATCGAGGTGACGCGCGCCGAACGCTCCGATGCCGCGATCGGCGAGGTCCTGGCGGAGCTGGGGGACCCCCGCACGATCGCGGCGACGGCGCTGGCCGAGGCGGGGAACGGAGCCTCCGGGGCCCCGGACCGGAGCGGTGTCGGCGCATCCGCCCGTCGCGGCAAGGTGCACCCCCTGGTTCCGCTCCTGATGCTCACCCTCTCGCTGCCCTTCATGATGATCTTCCCCGATCTCCCCGGGCCGCTGTTCGGGGTCCTGCTGCGCATCACTGGCGCGGTACTTCTCTGCACCTCGGTGCACTGGGCCGCCGTCCAGAAGACCACCGGCGTACTGCTTGCCGCCGTCCTTCCGAGTGTCGTCATCGCCACCTGGAACCTGTCCAGCGGTGGCCCGGTGGGCGAGGCCCCGGCGCTCCTGGCCAACGTGGCGATGCTCGCCCTGCTGGCCGGCACGGCAACATGGCTCTGGCGGGTCCGCCGCGTCTGAGATGCGCCGCGACCGCTCCGTCACGGGTGACTTCCGGGGCTAAGGGATACCGGCACCGGCGAAATCCTCGGCCCAGGACGGCTCATGCCGGACTGCCGACGAATCTCCGGCTCAGGTCACTGAAGGCTGTCCCGTCATCCCCGGCGGGCGCGCGACGACAGCTACGGCACCTTGCCGCGTTGCCGGAACATCCGCGTACATTCCGTAGGCGAACGCGCCTACGCCGCGCGACGCACCGCATCCGACGCCGCGCGCTGATCCGCCAGGATCACGGGACAGTGTTCGCCTTGAGTCTCCAGCGACTGGAGACAGCAGGGTGAGGGACATGGACGTTACGACCCTCTACTCGATCGGGGAGCTTTCCCGGCGGACCGGCCTGTCGGTGCGGACCATCCGGTTCTACTCCGATTCGGGGGTGGTGGCGCCGACCACCCGAAGCCCCGCCGGCTACCGTTTCTACGACCTCGACGCACTGCACCGTCTGGAACTCCTGCGCACACTGCGGGAGCTGGGCGTGGACCTGGCCACCGTCCGGCGGGTGCTGGACCGCGAGCTCTCGGTGGCGGAAGTCGCCGCGGCGCGGGCCGACGCGCTGGACATCCAGATCCGGGTACTGCAACTGCGCCGGACCGTTCTGCGAGTCGTGGCCGGACGCGGGGCCGATCCCGAGGAGACCCAGCTCATGCACCGGCTCGCGCAGCTCTCCGGCGAAGAACGCCAATCCCTGATCGACACCTTCATCGACGCCACCTTCACCCCTGCGGACGCCGACCCGGCCCCGGCGGCCATGGTGCGCGCCGCCACTCCCGAACTCCCCGACGATCCCTCCGGCGACCAGGTCGCCGCATGGGTGGAACTCGCCGAACTCGTCGGCGACGAGGACTTCCGGGCCCGGCTGCGCCGGACGGCAGCGTTCCGGGCCGGTGGGCGCACGCTCGACATCGAGAGGAAGGCCGGCGAGGAGCTGATGGCGTTCACCCGCCGGAAGGTGGCCGAGGCCATGGAGTCGGGCATCGACCCGCTCGGCGACCGCGGCGCGTCCGTCGTCGACGGCCTTGTGCACCGCTTCGCCGCGGCTTTCGCGCGCACGCCCGACACGGAATTCAGGAACTGGATGGCCCAGCAGTTCGAGGAAGCGCACGATCCCGGGGTGGACCGGTACTGGCGGCTGGTCTGGATCATCAATGGCTGGGAAGTGGTACCGAACCTGATCCCGATGTATCCCTGGCTCATCCAGGCTCTGCGGAACGACCGCGCCGCATAGCCACCGAGGTGGAGGCCTGGGGACATGGCGCGAGGGTGTCCCGTCTCGGTAGGTGATAACCGAATGGGACACCCTCGCGGCGGTGCTGTACGTCAGGATCGCCGTGGTGCGTGGTGCGTGGTGCGTGGTGCGTGGTCCTTGGCCTGTGCGCCGGCGAGGGCGCTCAGGACTTGGGCGAGAAGCGCAGCCGGGTGGCGGCCAGCGCGCCGAGGGCCAGCAGGACGACGGACACCCACAGGCCGGACAGGTGGTTGCCGGTGGCGTCCTCGGCGTACCCCATGATGTAGGGGCCGACGAATCCGCCGGTGATTCCGATGGTGTTGAGCAGTGCCAGTCCGCCCGCGAGGGTCTTGCCGGCGAGCCGGGTGGCGGGGAAGTTGAACAGCAGGGGCTGGACGACGAAGAACGCCAGGCCGGTGAAGCAGAAGCCGAGCAGGGCGATCACGGGACCGGTGACCGCGGCGACGATCAGGCCGGTGAACATCATCAGCAGACCGGCCACCACGAAGTTGCGGGAGCGCCGGGGAGTGGTCGCACGGGACGGGACCAGTACGGCGCCCACGGCCGCCGTGATCCAGGGGAGTCCGGTCAGCAGGCCGATGGTGAAGGGCGAGAGATCGCCCCAACTGCCGATGATGCCGGGCAGGAAGTAGACGACGGAGTACAGAGCGACCTGGTGCGTCCAGTTGGCGAAGATGGCCAGCAGCATCTGCCGGTCGCGCAGGACCGTGAGCAGGGATCCGGAGGTGTTGCCGGCCGCTGCCGCGCCCTCGGCCTGCTCCCGGGTGACCGCGTCCTGCACCATGCGGGCCTCCTCGGCGCTCAGCCACGATGCCTGGGACGGACCGTCGGGCAGCAGCCGGAAGATGATGAATGCCAGGAACACGCAGGGGATTCCCTCGATGACGAACATCCACTGCCAGCCGTGCCAGCCGCCCATCCCGTCCATCTCCATCAGCAGCCCGCCCAGCGGGTTGCCGACGACGCTGGCGATGGAGGCGCCGAGCAGGAGCAGTCCGATGGCCTTGCCGCGGGTCTCGGAGCGGAACCAGTACGTGAAGTAGAGCAGGATGCCGGGCAGCAGCCCCGCCTCGGCCGCGCCGAGCAGCAGCCGCATGGCGTAGAAGGACTTCTCGCCCTGCACGAAGGCCATGCAGGCGGAGATGACGCCCCAGGTCAGCATGATCCGGGTGATCCACCAGCGGGCCCCGACCCGGTACATGATCAGGTTGCTGGGGATCTCGGAGAGCGCGTAGGTGAGGAAGAACAGCCCCGCGCCCAGCCCGTAGGCCGCGGCGGAGATGCCGAGGTCGACCTCCAGACGTTCCTTGGCCAGACCGATGTTGGTCCGGTCCAGGAACGACATGATGTAGGCGGCCAGCAGCAGCGGCATCAGCCGCCGCATATTGCGGTGGTCCAGCTCGCCGAGCGCATCGCGCGGGGTTGGGGGTGGTGTGACCGCACGCGGGGTGCGGGAACCGCGGATCAAAGACATCGGTGTCCTCATGGAGTGCTCTGGCAGCCGTCGGACGCGGGCTGCGGCCGAGGGGGAGGGGCCGGGCGGCGGACGGCGGTGACGCCGCGGGCCGCCCGGCCGGGGTGGGTTCAGACGACGAGCCGGACCGGGTTCTCCACGGCCTCGGTGAATACCGCGAGCCATCGTGCGGCCACGGCTCCGTCCACCGGGCGGTGGTCCACGGACAGGACCACGCCGAGGACCTTGGCAGCGGTGACCGCGCCGTCGCGGACCATCGCCTCGTCGCGTGCGGCACCGATGGCCAGAATCGCGGCCTGCGGCGGGTTGATGATGGCGGCGAACTCCTCGACCCCGTACATGCCGAGGTTCGAGACGGTGATCGAGCCGCCTTCGAGATCGGCGGGATGGAGCGACCCGGAGCGCGCCTGCTCCGCGTAGGCGCGGGTCCGCGTGGCGATCGCCGACACCGACAGGTCCCCGATGTCACGGAGCACCGGGGTCACGAGGCCCTTGCCGGTGGCGATGGCGACCGAGACATCGACGGTGCCGAACCTGCGGACGGCCTCCGGCCGCCAGATCGCGTTCATCTCGGGCACCTGGAGGTGCGCCGTGGCGACGGCCTTGATCAGCAGATCGTTGACCGAGACCTTGACGGGGCTGACGGCGTTGAGCCGCTGCCGCAGGGCCAGCAGCTCGTCCACGGCACAGGTCGCCCGCAGGTAGAAGTGCGGGGTGTGCTGCTTGCTCTCGGTCAGGCGCCTGGCGATGGCCCGGCGCATGCGGCTGTGCGGGATGTCCTCGTGGTCACCGGAATCCGGGGTGCCACCGGCATCATCGGTGACGTCGGGTGCGGCGGTCGGCTGCGGCGCGGGTGCGTCCGGCAGGGGGGCCGGGGGCTCCACCGCTGCCGGTGCCCGGCGAGCGGTGACCGCGGCCTCGACATCACGCCGGACGACGCGGCCGCCGGGACCCGTGCCGGTGAGCAGCTCGATGTCCAGCCCGGCCTCCCGGGCCAGTCTGCGGGCCAGGGGACTGCTGAAGACGCGCCCGCCGCGATCCGGCCCGCCGCCCGACGGTGCGGCGGAGGAGGGCGTGGACGCCACCGTGGATGCCAGGGACACCTGGGACGTAGGGGACGTAGGGGATGCAGGGGACACCTGGGACGCGGGGGACACCTGACGTTCCGTGACCGCGTCCTCCGGCACGTCCCTGCGTACCGCCTGCCGGGCCTCGCCGGGCCCCGTAACGCTGACGCCCAGCTCCGCCAGCAGCGCGCCGAGGTCACCGGGCTGCTCCCCGGCGGCGCCGAGTACGGCTATCGGGTCCCCGACCTCGACCTCCGTACCGGCCTCGTGGAGCGTCTTGAGCAGCACGCCGTCACGTTCGGCGGCGACATCGACCTCTGCCTTGTCCGTCTCGATGGAGACCAGCGCGTCGTCCTTCGTGAACGAGGCGCCCTCCGCCACCTGCCAGGCGGACAGCACCGCCGTTGCCGCGTCGGCGGCCACAGCGGGCATTCGGAACAGTTCTGCCATGATCAACCCTCCTGGGTGTTCTGCCGTACGGGGAGGGTCAGTTCCCGGTGACCCGCTGGAGCGCGGCCACGACCTCTTCGGTCCGTGCGATGGCCGCCCGCTCCAGCACCTTGCTGATGCTCGGCGAGGACTCACCGGCCTGGACGCGCTGGACCGGCTGGTCGAGCCAGTCGAAGTAGCGGCGCTGGATCTCGTCGGCCAGCCAGCCGCCGTAGGAGGTGCCGACGGGGCCCTGCTCGGCGATGAGCACGTTGTTGGTCTTGCGGATGCTCTCGCCGAGGGTGTCCCAGTCGAGACTGGCGCGGTCCAGCCAGCGCAGATCGATGACCTCGGCATCCAGCCCCAGCTGCTCGACGGCGTCCAGGACGTAGCCGGTCATCGCGAGGTAGGAGACGACGGTGATCCGCGATCCGGTGCGGCGCACGGCGGCCCTGCCCACGGGCAGGCAGTAGTCGAAGTCGTCGACCGGCCCCGGGCCGACCGCGTTGTACAGGTCGGTGTGTTCCAGGACGACAACCGGGTCCTTGCAGGTCAGCGCGCTGTTCATCAGGCCCACGTAGTCGAAGGGCGTCGACGGGGCGACGATGCGCCAGCCGGGGGCCGTGGCGAGGATTCCCGCCGGGTCCATCGAGTGCTGGGAGCCGTAGCCGGTGCCCATGGCGACCTTGCTGCGCAGGACGAGCGGGACGCCGGATCCCTGACCGTCGCCTCCGAACATGTGCCGCGCCTTGCCGATCTGGTTGAAGATCTGGTCGGCCGCGACCCACATGAAGTCGGCGTACATGAACTCCACCACCGGCTTGAACCGGCCGTCGAGCGCGATGCCACCGGCCAGCCCGGCGAAGGCGTTCTCACTGATGGGCGTGCCCAGGACCCGGTCGGGGTGGGCTTCGGCCAGCCCCTTGGTCGCACCGTTGGTACCGCCCTTGAGGCGGTGCACGTCCTCGCCCATGACGACGACCGATGAGTCCTGCGCCATGCGGCGGCTCATCACCTCGGCCACCACGTCGATGAACTTCCGCTGCTCCAGCCGTCCCTGGAAGGCGTCCGGCCCGGCGCCTGGGGAGGTGTCGGCGAAGCGCACGCCTTCGAACTCGCTGAGGTCGCCCCGTACGCCGACGTCGCGGAAGGACGGGTCGGGCCATTCGGCGGGCCTGATGCGGCGGGTTCCCGGCTTGCCCTCGGGGTCGGGTTCCAGCAGTTCGTCGCCGATGGCGGCCATGACGGACTTGGCGCGGTCGGTGCACTCCTCGATCTCGCCGACGCTCAGGATGCCGTTCTCGACGAGCTGCCGGGAGACGAGGGCCAGCGGGTCGCGGGCCCGCCACTCCTTCTCCTCGTCCTTGGTGCGGTAGCCGAAGGCGCTGCCGGGGAACGGGCCGTTCTGGTGGAAGTAGCGGTAGACCTCGGCCTCGACGATGGTCGGGCCATGGCCGGCCCGCATGTGGTCCACGGCCTCGCTCATGGCGAGGTACACGGACAGCGGGTCCATTCCGTCCACGCGCCAGCTGGGGATGTTGAAGCCCAGGCCGCGCGCCGACAGCCGGGGTTCGGCCGTCGCCTCGTCCACGTGGGTGGAGACGGCGTACTTGTTGTTCTCGATGAAGAAGCAGACCGGCAGCTTCCAGGCCGCGGCGAGGTTCATCGTCTCCAGTACGGAGCCGATGTTGACCGCGCCGTCGCCGAAGTAGCTGACCGAGACGGCATCGGTGCCGGCCTGCCGCGCCGACCAGGCGAACCCGGCCGCCTGCGGTACGCCGCCGCCGACGATCGCGTTGGTACCCATGGCCCCGGCCTCGCGCCACTGCAGATGCATGGATCCGCCCCGGCCCCGGCAGAACCCCTTGGCCAGGCCGCAGATCTCGGCCAGGCTGCGCGACAGGACGGTGCGCACCGCGTCGTCGACGGGCCGGCGCAGGTCGATGCCGCCGGGCGCGACGTACCCCAGCGCCTTGGCCAGGAACTGGTGGTGCCCGCGGTGCGAGCCGCCGACGAAGTCGGCGCCGGTCAGCGGGAGCACGGAGCCGACGGCGCCGCCCTCCTGGCCGATGCTGGAGTGGGCCGGGCCGTGGACCAGCCCCTGGCCCGCGAGGTCGAGGACGTACTCCTCGAACGTCCGGATCAGCAGGGTCTGGGTGAACATCGAGGTCAGCAGCCGCGGGTCCGCGCCGTGCCAGTCCTTCTTGGTCGCCGTCACCTCGGTCCACGGTGAGGCGGGGGCCAGTTTCCGGTGTGTGGGCATGAGCACTCTCCTGTGTGATTCGGTGAGCACTGTCGCAGTCAATGGATCCATAGCCAATACCTCGTTATCGGAACGTTACGTTCAGATTTCGGGAATGTCCATTGACTATGGCACCTATGGCGGCGCACTGTGGGAGCCATGGCGGACGAATGGATCCATTCCAAAGGTGATCGGGAGCGTGGACTTCCCGGGCTGGCCGGTGTCGAGCACATCGGCTTCACGGTTCCCGATCTCGAGGAGGCCACCCGGTTCTTCGTCGAGGTGATCGGCTGCGAGCACGTCTACTCGCTCGGGCCGTTCCGCTCCGAGGGCACCTGGATGAGCGACCACCTCGGCGTTCACCCGCGCGCCGTCATGCGCGAGCTGCGCTTCTTCCGCTGCGCCGGCGGCCCGAACTTCGAGATCTTCGAGTACGAGGCCCCCGGGCAGGAGACCCGCCCCCCGCGCAACAGCGACGTCGGCGGCCACCACCTCGCCTTCTACGTCACCGACCTCGACGCCGCCGTCGCGCATCTGCGGAGGCACGGCGTACGGATCCTGGGCGGACCCACGGCCAGTTCGGGTCCCAGCGAGGGACAGCGGTGGGTCTACTTCCTCGCTCCCTGGGGGATGCAGCTGGAACTGGTCTCCTACCCGGGCGGCAAGCGGTACGAGGACGGGGCACCGGTGCTGCTGTGGCAGCCTTCCGTCTGAACACGCCGCCGCGACACCGCACCAGGGAGAGTCATGTCACGCAAGCCGCCCGTCGGATCCGGTACCCCCGGAGCCGGCACATCCGCTTCCAGTACCCCGGGTCCCAGTGCCGCCGTCGCCAGCCAGCGCGTCGCGGACCATCTGCGGGCCGCCATCCTGAGCGGTGAACTGCGCCCCGGCGCACGGATCATGCAGGAGCAGGTCGCCGCGCAGCTCGGCGCGAGCCGGCTCCCGGTGCGCGAGGCCCTGCGGATACTGGCGGCCGAGGGCCTGACCGTCGTGAAGTCCAACAGCGGCGCCTGGGTCTCCAGGATGGACATGGCGGAGTGCGAGGGCGTCTACAAGATCCGCGAACGGCTGGAACCGCTCGCCCTGATCGAGAGCGTCCCGAACCTGACCGCCGGACAGGTCGCCGAACTGGAGACGATCGCACGGCAGATCGAGCTCACCACCGACGTGGACCGCTTCCTGGACCTCGACCGCCGTCTGCATCTGCTCACCTACGCCGGATGCCGGGTCGACCAGATCAACGCCATGGTCGACCGGTTCTGGAACACCACACAGCACTACCGGCGTGCCTTCGCCCGGCTCGCGGGCGACAGCGGCTGGGAGCTGATCCACGCCGAACACCGCCTGATCATCGAGGCGATCAAGCGAGCCGACACCGTTGACGCCGAACGCTTTCTCACCGGCCACATCCGCCGCACGCGGCTGGAGCTGACCCAACACCCAGAACTGTTCAACGAGGATGACCATGACACCGACGACACAGCAGACGCAGCAGGCCCCGCGGACTGACACCCGCCCCTTCGAGGGCCGGACCCTTCTCCTGTCGGGCGCGGGCGGCGGCATCGCCCGCGAGGTGGCCCGGCAGTTCCACGCAGCCGGTGCCCATCTGGTGCTCGGCGATCTGAACGCCGCCGCCCTGGAGGAATTCGCCGCGACGCTCGACCCCACCGGCAGGACCGTGATCACCCGTAGCCTGGACGCGGCCTCGCCGGAGAGCAACAACGCGTTCGTCGCCGCAGCGGTCGAGACGTTCGGCTCGGTCGACTTCCTCGTACCCGCCGCCGGGATCTACCCGGAACAGGCCGTCGCCGACATGACCGACGAACAGTGGAACACGGTGATCTCGGTCAACCTCAACGGTGTCTTCTACCTCACCCGCGCCGTTCTGCCCCACCTCAACGAGGGCGGCAGCATCGTCAATCTGACATCCATGGCCGGTCACCGGGGCAGTGTCCGGCACGCGCACTACGCGGCGACCAAGGGCGCGCTGCTCGCCTTCTCCCGCAGCCTCGCCTGGGAACTCGGTTCCAGGGCCCGGATCAACATGGTCTCGCCGGGAATCATCGAGACCCCCATGACCCGCGACTACGTCGCCTCCCGCGGTGACACCGCGCTCTCCACCACCCCCCTCGGCCGTCTGGGCAGGCCGGAGGAAGTGGCCTCCGTCGTCACCTTCCTCTGCTCGCCCGCGGCGAGCTTCGTGCAGGGCGAGGTCATCCACGTCAACGGCGGCATGCACATGATCTGACCGTGTGGGAACGGCGGCGAGCAAGCGGTGGAGAGAGCGGGAGCGGAAGAGAACATGACGACGCGAGCAGCGGTCTACCCCGACCTGGACGGCGGGTCCGTGTGCGTCACAGGTGCCGCACGCGGCCTGGGGCTGGCCATGGCCGAGGCCTTCGTGCGAGCCGGCTGCCATGTGCTGCTGCTCGACATCGACGGCGCGGAACTGGACCGGGTACGGCCCGTACTGGCGGCGCGCCGGCCGGACCGGGTGATCAGGACGGCCACGGCTCCGGTGAGCGACGAGGACGCCGTGACCGCGGCGCTCGCCGATTTCACCGGCCGTACGGGAGAACTGTCCGTCATGGTCGGCAACGCCGGGGTGTCGGCCAACGCCCCCTCCCTCGACCTCGGGCTCGACCGCTGGAACACCGCGCTCGACGTCAACCTCACCGGCGTCTTCGTCTGCGCGCGCGCCGCCGCACGCGTCATGCGCGAGGGCGACGGAGGCGTCATCCTCACCACCTCGTCGATGTACGGGGTGACCGCCGGGCCCGAGCGCGCCGCGTACTGCGCGACCAAGGCCGCCGTCGCCGCCCTCACCAAGGTCCTGGCAGTGGAATGGGCCCCGCACAACATCCGGGTCAACGCGCTGGCGCCCGGGTATGTCGAGACCGACCTGCTGGCCGGGCTTTCGGCCACCGGGCGGCTGGACACGGAGGTGCTGCGCCGCCGTACCCCGCGCGGCCGCCTCGGCAGCCCGGAGGACATCGCGCACCTCGCCCTCTTCCTGTCCTCCGCGGTGTCCGCGAACATCACGGGCCAGGTGATGGTCAGCGACGGCGGCTGGACGGCGGACGGGTACGCGGTCACACGGTGACGCCGGGCTGACGGGCGCGGTACCCGGTCACCCGGCCGCCCCGCGCGCCGCCCGGCCATGGCCGCAGAGCTCCGCCGTACGGCTTCCGCGGGGGTCAGGCCAGCGACGCGGCGTGGGCCGGGTCGATGGCGTACTGGAGCGGCAGGCCCCCGGTGAAGCGGCGGAGCTCGTCGAGCACGAGTTCGCCGAGACGGTGGCGTTCGGGGCCCAGCGCACCGCCGAGGTGGGGTGTCAGGACCACGTTGGGCAGGGTGAACAGCGGGGAGTCCTCGACCGGTGGCTCCGGGTGGGTGACATCGAGTACGGCGGTCAGGTCGGTCCGCGCACGCAGGACCTCCGCCGCCGCGTGCTCGTCGATGAGCGCACCACGCGCGGTGTTGATCAGCGTCGCACCCGGCCCCAGGGAGTTCAGCAGCCGCGTCCCGATCATGCCCCGGGTCTCGGGCAGCAGTGGTGCGTGGAGACTGACGACATGGCAGGTGGCGAAGAGTTCTTCCACGCCGACGAGCCGGACCCCTGCCCGCCGCGCGGTGTCCGGGGAGGCGACGGGGTCCGCCGCGAGGACCTCGATGTCGAATCGGGCGAGGTGGGAGGCGACGAGCCGGCCGATGTGCCCGAGCCCCAGCAGGCCCACGCGTGACCGGTAGGCCCCCGGGACCTGAGGGTTGTGCGGGAAGCGACGGCTGCTCGCCACCTCACGGGTGATGCGGTGCACCTGCTTCAGCCCGAGAAGAACCTGGGCCAGCGTGAACTCCGCCACCGGGACGGCGTTGGCCGCGGCGGCGGAGACGATCGGGATCCCGCGTGACCAGAACGCGGGCGTGGTCAGGTGCCGCACCGATCCCGCCGCGACGAGGACGGCCCGCAGCCGGGGTGCCCGGGACAGGAGCGCGGCGTCGAGGACGGGCGCGCCCCAGCCCGTGAGCAGGATGTCGACCCCGCGCAGCGCGTCGGGGTCCTCGGCGAGCTGCTGCCGGGTGAGGGCCGGCGCCTGCCGCTCCACGAGCCGGTCGATTCCGGCCAGAACCTCGCGGGGATAGACGTCCGCCCTGCGTTCTTGCTCCATGACCAACAGTGCTGTCGGTCGGGCTGCCGGCTCGTTCATGCGGGTTGCGCTCCTCAGCACCTCGACTGGCGATCCGTCAGGGGCCCGTACTGCCCGTGTCTGGTGGGGCGTGTGGGGAATTGTCTGACCGGATGTCGCGGATTGGTGTGGCTTGTTCGGCGCCTCGATCGACGCAACGTGCAGCACGATACATCGGATGACTGGAAAAGCCCCTAGGTGAGGCTGAGTTACCTTGTCGGTGCTGCCCCGGTCGCCGTCGCGGGCATGTGCGATGTCACGAAGCGCGGCGTTCCGTGCCTCTGAGTGGCTGGTCTGCCGTTCCGTCAGGCGACATCTGGGGGTCGGCATTCCTCTTGTGGAGGCTCTGGGGCGTAAGGGGTCGTGGAGGGGGGTTGCCTGCCGGGGCTCCGGCGAGCCATCGCAAAATTTTTGTATTCATCGGACTATTGACCACGGATTCGGACCCCATTAGCGTCCCCAGCAAGCGCTTTCCAGGCCAGCTGTGATGCGGCGAAACAGGAGTTGTCATGCAGAGATCGCACTGGATCGGTGCGGGGTTCCTTGCCTCGGCGCTGGTCCTCACCAGCTGTACATCAGGGCCTGCGGGAGTGGACGCCAAGCAGAACTCCAAGGCACCGCTCGAACTGTGGACCAGGACGACACCGGGCGGACCGGGGGAGAAGGGCACCCTGAAGCTCGCCGCCGCCTTCCAGAAGGCCACGGGCTTCAAGGTGAAGGTCACAGCGATCTTCGACGACTTCGAGACGAAGCTGCAGCAGCGGGCCGCGCAGAAGAACCTTCCCGACATCGTCATGAACGATGTGACACAGCTCGGAGCCATGCACAGTCAGGGCCTGCTCCGGGAGATCGACCTGGACCGGATCAAGAGCGCCGATCAGCTCATCGGCCAGGGGCTGGACTCCGGCAAGAGCGTCGACGGCAAGCAGTTCGGCCTGCCGTACTCGGCGCAGGCGTCCGCGCTGCTGATCCGCAAGGACTGGCGCGAGAAACTGAAGCTGGAGGTCCCGCAGAGCTGGGACGACTTCTCCGCGATGGCCTCCGCCTTCACCACCGAGGACCCGGACGGTGACGGCAAGAAGAACACCTTCGGCCTCGCGGCCCCCCTCTCCACCAAGCGCGGCTACGCCTCCTGGTACTTCTCCAACTTCCTCTGGGCGGCGGGCGGAGACTTCATCACCGAGTCGGGCAACGGCACGTACAAGCCCGCGATGACCACGAAGGCATCGCTGGAGGCAGTGCGGTGGTTCCGTGATCTGGGCTGCGAGAACAAGGTCATCCAGCCCGGTGCCGTGACCATGGAGACTCCGCCCACGAACGAGACGTTCGAGGCGGGCCGGACCGGCATGTTCGTCGTCGGCCCGTATCTGCTGCCCCGCTTCGACGAGACGCTCGGCAAGGACAAGTACGAGGTCGTGCCGATGCCCAAGGGGCCCAAGGACGCGACCGTGCTCGCCGAGGGTGCCTCCGTCTATCTGATGGCCGGCTCCGAGAACCGGGCGGGCCAGGACGCCTTCGCCGACTTCGCCGTCTCCGCGGAGGGACAGAAGATCGGGATGCAGGGCGACACCGGCTTTACCGTGCAACTGCCCGTCAACAAGACCGTGGACATCTCCGAGGTCCGCCCCGACCCCCGCTGGAACACCTATGCGGAGGCCTACCGGGACTCCGGCCGGTACGCGCCGTCCATCCCCAACTGGACCCCGGTACGGCAGACGACGGCGGAGACCGTGAACGCGCTGATGGCCGACTGCGATCTGGACACCGAGGCCAAGCTGGGCGAACTCGACAAGCAGCTCGCCGACATCCTCAAGGAGCAGGGAATCGCCGCGTCATGAGTCTTGACCAGGCGGATCCGGCCGCCCCCGCGGCGGCCGGCCCAGCCGCCCCGAAATCGGGCGGGCAGGCCGGAGGGGGCGCCGCCGGCCGCCGCCGGAGCAACCGCCGGGCGGGCCGGTGGTGGACACCGTGGCTGTTCCTGGCCCCGGCACTGCTCCTCTTCCTGTACTTCAAGTTCATCCCCATGGCCAACGCGCTGACCATGTCCTTCCAGGACGTCCAGCCCTACCTCGGGAGCAGCTGGGTCGGCACCGAGAACTACTCCACGGTGCTCCACTCCGAAGGCTTCCGCGAGGCCGCGTGGCACACCGTCGTCCTCGCCGCCGGTCAGACGGCCGGCTCGATGGCGCTGGGCCTCGCGCTCGCGCTGCTGATGGAAGGGCAGGGCCGCCGGCTGGGATTCATCCGCTCCGCGGCGTTCCTGCCGGTCGTGGTACCGATCGCCGTCGTCGCCGAACTGTGGCGGATCATGTACCACCCGACCGAGGACGGCATGCTCAACGGCATCCTCGGCCTGGTGGGATTCGGCCCCTCGGGATTCATCAACGACCCCGACACATCGATGGCCTCCATCATGGTCACCGGTATCTGGCGGGGCGCCCCCTACGACATGATGATCTTCCTCGCCGGGCTGACGAGTGTGGACCGCGGTCTGTACGAGGCCGCCAAGGTCGACGGCGCCTCCAGAACGCAGCGGGTGTGGCATGTGACCGTGCCCGGACTGCGGTCGGTGTTCTCGATCCTGTTCATCCTCGCCGCGATCCGCGGACTGCGCGTGTTCACCGAGGTGTTCCTGCTCACCAACGGCGGACCCGACGGCTCCACCGAAGTCGTGATGACCCTGATCTACAAGCTCGGGCTGGAGCAGAACCGACTCGGTGTCGGCGCGGCGGGAGCCGTTCTGCTGTTCCTCGCGACGCTGATCCTGACAATCGTCGTCCATCTGTTGCGACGGAGGGAGAGCAAGTGAACGCGCCGACCGAGACCGCGCTGGGCCTGACCGAGAGCAGGAGTCCGGGCGGGCGGATCCTGAAGGCCGTCACCTACCTGCTGGTCCTGATCGTCTTCGCCGGGCCCCTGCTGGCTCTGCTGGTCAGTGCCTTCAGCCAGGTCAAGGACCCGACCCAGCTGAGCGTCATCCCCTCGGGCACCACCCTGGAGAACTTCAGGATCGCCTTCGACCAGGGCGTGCTCGGCTATCTGCTGAACTCGTTCTTCGTCGTCGGCTTCGGACTGCTGCTCCAGGTGGCGGTCTCCGTCCTGGCCGGCTACGCGCTGGCCAGGAAGGTCTTCCCCGGGATGACGCTGGCGCTCGTCGCCATCCTGGCGACCCTGATGCTGCCCGAGGAGATCCTGGCGCTGCCGCTCTCCCTGATCCTCGCCGACCTGCCGGTGGTCCACTTCAACCTCATCGGCACCCTGGCCGGAATGATCGTTCCCCTGGGCGCCTGGGGATTCTCCATCCTGGTGATGACCGAGTTCATGAAGGACGTACCGAGGGAACTCGAAGAGGCCGCCCGGATCGACGGCGCGGGAGACCTGCGCATCTTCGCCCAGATCATCATGCCGATGTGCAAGCCCGCGCTCGGGGTCATCGGAGTCTTCGGGTTCACCATGATCTGGGACCAGTATCTGCTGCCCCTCCTCGTCTCCACCGACTCCTCCTCGTACACGCTGCCGCTGGCGCTGCGCACCCTGCGGATCGATCCCGCCGTCACCCCCGGAGTGGTGATGGCAGCCTCCCTGCTGGCGCTGCTGCCCTCGGTGGTCGTGTTCCTGTTCTTCCAGCGTTCCTTCGTGCACGGTCTGACGTCCGGCGCCCTGAAGGGCTGACCCGGCAGTCGGTCCGGCAGCTTCCGAACACCTCCCGCGCCCACCACGGCCCGGCCCCCGCACGCACAACCAGCCTGTCCGGTCCCGCCGCCCGGAGCGCCGACCGCGCCCCGGACAGCGGGACCGGACGCCGATGACAAGGAGCGATGCCCCATGACCCCGAGCGCTGACACCCCATCGGCGGACCCGCACGCGCCCGCCGCCGTCCAGGCGCCCGCACCGGCACCGGACACCGCCTGGTTCACCGCGGACCGGTTCGGCATGTTCATCCACTGGGGCCTGTACTCCCTCGCCGCCCGGCACGAGTGGGTCAAGAACCAGGAGAAGCTGACCGACGAGCAGTACCAGGTCTACTTCGACCACTTCGACCCCGACCGCTACGACCCCGCCCAGTGGGCCAGGGCGGCGAAGGCGGCGGGGATGCGCTACG
This sequence comes from Streptomyces sp. NBC_00654, assembly GCF_026341775.1. NCBI lineage: Bacteria > Bacillati > Actinomycetota > Actinomycetes > Kitasatosporales > Streptomycetaceae > Streptomyces > Streptomyces sp. NBC_00654. The sequence continues at coordinate 3,922,294 of NZ_JAPEOB010000001.1, forward strand.
TCGTCCTGACCGCCAAGCACCACGACGGCTTCTGCCTGTGGGACAGCGCCCTCACCGACTACAAGGTCACCAACACCCCGCACGGCCGCGACCTCGTCGGGCCGTTCGTCGAGGCCTGCCGCGCCGAAGGGCTCAAGGTCGGCCTCTACTACTCCCTGATCGACTGGCACCACCCCTCCTTCCCCGTGGACGGCACCCACCCGCAGCGCGACGACGAGGAGTTCAAGGCCGCCAACGCCGGCCGGGACATCCGCGAGTACCAGCGCTATCTGCACGGCCAGGTCCGGGAACTGCTGACGTCGTTCGGACGCGTCGACTACCTGTTCTTCGACTTCTCGTACGCGGGCCGCACCTGGTGGGGCGGCAAGGGCCCCGACGACTGGGATTCCCCCAGGCTCCTGGAGACCGTCCGCGAACTCCAGCCGCACATCCTCGTCAACGACCGGACCGGCCTTCCCGGCGACTTCGTCACGCCCGAGCAGTACCAGCCCTCCGGTCCCATGACCAAGGACGGGCAGCCCGTGCTGTGGGAGGCCTGCCAGACGCTCAACGGAAGCTGGGGATACGACCGCGACAACCTCGACCACAAGAGCGCCGACCTGCTGATCCGGATGCTCGTCGACGGGGTGTCCAAGGGCGGCAACCTGCTGCTCAACGTCGGCCCGACCGGGCGCGGCGACCTCGAACCGCGTGCCGTCGCCGTCCTCGGGGAGATCGGCCGCTGGATGGACCTGCACGAGCGGTCGGTCCGCGGCTGCGGCCCGTCCCCGTACCCGGCCCCCTCCGAGTGCCGGTACACCCAGCGGGGCAACCGGCTCTACGTCCACCTGTTCGCCTGGCCGCTGCGCCATCTGCACCTGCCGGGACTCGCCGGCCGGGTCCGCTACGCCCAGCTGCTCAACGACGCCTCCGAGATCACCCGGATCCACATCGACCCGGACCGGCCCGCGCTCAACACCGAGATGGGTGGGCAGCCCGCAGGGACGCTCACCCTCCAGCTCCCCGTACAGCGCCCCGACACCCCTGTGCCCGTGATCGAGCTGTACCTGGACGCTCCGGCCGACCGGGCCGACGGCTGAGACGGCCGGCTCCCCTCTTTCCACCACCACACTCTCGGAGGCATCATGCAACGCCGTACGTTCCTGATGGGCACGGCGGCCGGGGCAGCTCTCGTCGCCGCCCCCACCGGCGGTCTCCTGACCGGCAGCGCCGTCGCGGCGCCGACGGTGGTCGGCTCGCCGGCCGAGCTCCAGGCCGCGATCGACCGGGCACGGCCGGGTGACCGGATCGTCGTCGCCGACGGCAGCTACACCATTCCTCCGGACAGCCCCCTCACCATCCGGAACAAGCGGGGGACCGGGCGCGCCCCCATCACCATCGCCGCCCAGTCCCTCGGCGGTGTCGTCCTCCACGGCGTACACAGTTTCGTCCTCGACACGTCCAGCCACATCACCCTCAGCGGCTTCTCCTTCCGCCAGAGCGGCACCCTGGAGATCCCGGAGAGCTGCTCGCACATCAGGCTGACCCGCAACGACTTCCAGCTCGCCGACATCGAGGGCGTGCACTGGGTGATGGTGCGCGCGGACGACAGCAAGGTCGACCACAACCACTTCCACGGCAAGTCCACGCTCGGCATCTACCTCGGTGTCGAGGGCGCGGGTACGGAGGAAATGGCCCAGCGCGTCCATGTGTTCAGGAACTACTTCTCCGACCACAGCTTCGCCGGGTCCAACGGCGGTGAGCCGATCCGGCTCGGCGTCAGCCCCAGAGCACTGTCCAGTGCCCACGCGGTGGTGGAGTACAACCTGTTCGAGCGCGCCGACGGCGACCCCGAGGCGATCTCCGTCAAGAGCTCGGACAACACCATCCGGTACAACACCGTCCGCGACAGCCTCGGCGGGATCGTGCTGCGGCACGGAAACCGCAGCAGGGTGGAGGGCAACCACCTCATCGGCGGCACGGACGGCCTCCGGATCTACGGCGACGACCATGTGATCGTCAACAACTACCTCGCCGGCCTCTCCGGGCGGGCCCTGGTGATCGGCAGCGGATCGGCTCGCGACCACCTGCCCGGCGAACCGGCCGACGCGCGACGCGGCAATGACGCGCCCGACCGGGTTCTGATCGCCTACAACACCCTGGTGAACAACGCAGGCACACTCTCCGGCGAGAGCCACCGCCCCCACGCGCCGCAGGACGTGACCGTCGCCGACAATCTGTTCGTCGCCGACTCGGGGGAACTGGTCTCGATGGCGAACACCGTACGGTTCACCTGGTCGGGGAACATCGTGTGGGGTGCCGCCCCTGACGGCAACATCCCGGCCGCCGGATACACCCGCATCGACCCGAGGACGGTGACCGGTCACGACGGCATCTCCAGGCCGGCCGCGGACAGCCCGGTGATCGACGCGGGCACGCTCAGGCGGCCGCCCGTCACCCACGACATCGACGGAAACCCGCGCGGGCGGGTCCGGGACGTGGGCGCGCACGAGTACTCCCGCAGGCCCCCCAGGCACCGGCCGCTGTCCCCGGCCGATGTGGGCCCCCGTTCCCGCTGAACACCCGCCCGGGCGGGACGGCCGGTCCGCTGTGAGCCCGGTCCTCCCACCGCCCGCCACAGCCGGTCCACCGCACGTCCGGCCGCGGGGGCCGTACGGAGCGGCCCGGCACCCTCTTGTCCTACCCGGCACCTTCTTGTCCCAGCAGGAGGCATCATGCAACGACGCACGTTCCTCAGAGGCACCGCGGTGGCAGCGCTGGCCGCCGTGCCGCTCACCCAACCGCCCTCGGTGGGCGCGGCGGAGGCCGCGGCGCCGGTCACGTCCCTGGCCGCCCTCCAGTCCGCGATCAACGCCGCCGCACCGGGCGACCGGATCGTCCTGGCGGACGGCACCTACACCGTTCCGTCCGGCGGCTCCATCAGTGTCTCGGGCAAGAACGGCACCACAGACGCACCGATCACCATCATCTCGGAAACCCGCGGCGGCGCGGTGCTCCAGGGCGAGCGCGGCTTCGTCTTCACCAACTCCAGCAACATCACCGTCAGCGGCTTCGCCTTCCGTCAGAGCACCTCGCTCGAACTCCCGGCGAACTGCTCGCGGATCCGGCTGACCCGCAACGACTTCCGGTTCGCTGACATCGAAGGGCTGTACTGGGTCGTCGTGCGGGCGGACGACGCGAAGATCGACCGGAACCACTTCCACGACAAGACCACCGCGGGCATCTTCATCGTGGTCGACGGCCCCGGCTCGACCGCCATGGCCCAGCGCCTGCACATCTTCAGGAACCACTTCTCCGACCACAGCTTCGGCGGGGCCAACGGCGGCGAGCCGATCCGGCTCGGCGTCAGCGGGCGGGCGCTGTCCGGCGCCAACGCGGTCGTGGAGTACAACCTGTTCGAGCGGTGCGACGGCGACCCCGAGACCATCTCGGTGAAGTCCTCCGACAACATCATCCGGTACAACACCATCCGCGACAGCCTCGGCGGAATCGTGCTGCGGCACGGCAACCGCTCCAGGGTGGAAGGCAATTACCTGCTCGGCGGCACGGACGGACTGCGCCTGTACGGCAACGACCACCTCATCGTCAACAACTACCTCGGCGGGCTGTCGGGCCGGGCCCTGGTGATCGGCAGCGGCACCACCCGCGACCACGACTCGGGCGAGACGACGGAGGAGCGGCGAGGCAACGACGCCTGCGACCGCGCGGTGATCGTGCACAACACGCTGCTCAACAACTCCAGCACACTGTCCGGCGAGACACGGGAGTACGAGCCCCGGAACGCCGTCATCGCCGACAACCTGCTCGTCGGTTCCTCCGGCAGCCTCGTCGCGATGGGAACGGCCACCGCGTTCACCTGGCAGAGCAACATCCTGTGGGGCACCGCGTCCAACGGCAACGCGCCTTCCGGCGGGTACACCCGCGTCGATCCGAAGCTGGTGACCGGCCCGGACGGCATCGCCCGGCTGTCGGCGGGCAGTCCGGCGATCGGCGCGGCCACCCTGGGCAGCCCCACCGTGACCGACGACATCGACGGCGACGCGCGCGGCGGCGCACGTGACATCGGCGCCGACGAATACTCGACAGCGCCCGCACTCCGTCACCCGCTCACGACCGCCGACGTGGGTCCGAACGCGGCCTGAAAGTCGCCCGCTCGTGACAACGAGCCGGTGAGAGGGCGCCGGTGAGGCGGTCCGTCCGTCCGGCCGGGACGGACCGCCTCCTTTGCCGGCCGCCCGTGCGGGATGGAGGCACCCGGACCCGCGGCCCCGAGAATGTGCACGACGGAGCCGCCGCAGGGCGACCGCAGGAAAGGAATGCCGTGACCGTGAGGAGAAGAGACGTGGTGCCGCGCACCGCAGGGCGAGCCGTCCACGGGCCGGGCCGGGTGACACCGTGACCAGGACAGGGCTGTGCTCGGTCACCTTCCGGCAACTGCCCGCCACCGAGGTGGCACGCCACGCCGCGGAGGCTGGCCTGGAGGTGGTCGAGTGGGGAGCCGACGTGCACGCGCCACCGGATGACGCCGATGCCGTCCGCGCGGTCCGCGACGCCTCCGACACGTACGGGCTCGGCTGCTGTTCGTACGGCTCGTACTTCCGCGCCACCCCGGGCGAGCTCGACGCGTTCCCGGCGATCGCGCGTGCCGCGGTGCTCCTCGGGGCGCCGCGGGTACGGGTCTGGGCGGGCGGTACCGGCTCGCGGGCCGCCACACCGCAGGAGCGGAGCGAGACCGTGGCCTGCCTGCGGGAGGCCGCCCGGATCGCCGCGGACCACCGCCTGGAACTGGCGCTGGAGTTCCATACGAAGACTCTTACCGACACTGTTCCCTCAACCCTTCGGCTCCTGGACGAGGTGGGCGCGGACAATCTCCGCACCTACTGGCAGCCACCGCTCGACGCCCCCGACGAGGAGGCGCTGGCAGGGCTCATGACACTCGGCGACCGCGTGAGCGCGGTGCACGTCTTCTCGTGGTGGCCGGCCAATCACAGACTGCCGTTGGCGGACCGGGAGGACCTGTGGACCGGGGTCTTCGATCTGCTGAAGCGGCGGAGCACCCCGGTCGAGGCACTCCTGGAGTTCGTACCCGGCGACGATCCGGACCTGCTGACGCGCGAGGCCACGACATTGCGGCGCGCCGCGGCCCTCACACCCAGGACCCCGGGGAGGCCGGCGATACGAGGGAGGCCCGGGAACGAGCGTCTGTGAAAGACCTGTCCGGCGGGGTCCGCCACCCGTCGGCGTGCGACGACCGGAGCGTACGCGGCTTCCGGGACGAGCGCCTTCCATCCCGCCACCCCTGTGCCAGGAGGCCAGACATGCACATCACGGAGCAGGACACGCTCCTGTTCATCGGCGACTCCATCACCGATGCGGGCCGCGACCGATCGGATTCCGCATCGCTCGGACATGGATACGTCCATGAGATCGCGCAGACGCTGCGTGCCCGGCAGGGCCCCGGCCCCACCGTCATCAACAAGGGCCTCAACGGAAACCGCGTGTACGACCTCGCATCCCGCTGGGCCGCCGACGTCATCGACCACCGGCCCACGACGGTCACGGTCAAGATCGGCGTCAATGACACCTGGCGGCGCTACGACCAGGGACTTCTCAGCCCGGTCGACGAGTTCGAGGCCTGTCTCGGAAGCCTCCTCGCGGACACCGCGCGGATACTGTCCGCCCGGCTCGTCGTCATCACCCCCTTCCTGCTTCCGGTCACCCCGGAACAGCAGGAGTGGTTCGAGGACCTGTCGCCCCGTACCGACGCCGTCCTTCGGGCCGCGCTGGCCAATAAGGCCAAGGTGGTTCGCGCGGATCTCGTGATGGGCCGTGCCGCGGAGGAGAGGGAGACGGCGGAGCTGGCCCCGGACGGGGTCCATCCGACAGCCCTCGGCCACAGGCTGATCGCCGATGCGTGGTTCGCCGCGGTCGACCCCGCGGGCGGCCCGCACCCACGAGGGTAGGCGGTAGGCGGTAGGCGGAGGACGGAATGCGGGCGGAGGCGGGCAGGGGAGATATCTATGGAACGAGCACCACCTTTCCGGCGACCGTACCCGACTCCGCCAGGCGCATCGCTTCGGAGGCGCGGGCCAGGGGGAGTTCGGCGGCGACCCGGGCGGCTATCTCGCCGCGCTGCAATGCCGCGAACACCTGGGTCAGGTCGCCGCGCAGCCGGGCCCGGAAGCGGTTCCTGGAGAGGGCGCGGCCGGCCCAGACATTGAAGAAGTACGCATGGCGTCCGTTGGGCAGCCAGTTCCACAGCCATACCCGGCCCAGGAGTCGGAGCACGGGCCACAGCCCCGATCCCTCGTCGTCGCGGGTGGCGGCGCTGCCGTAGGAGACGACCGTGCCGCCCGGGGCGAGCAGGCGCCAGGAGTGGGTGACACTGCGGCCGCCGACATGGTCGAACACCGCGTCCACGCCACCGGGGGCCAGCTCCCTCACACGAGCGGGAACATCGGCGCCGCGGTAGTCGACGGGGGTCACACCCAGCGCGCGGAGTGCGTCGTGGTGACGGGTGGATGCCGTCCCGATGACCTCGGCGCCGGCGCCGAGCGCCAGTTGGACGAGTATCGAACCGACTCCGCCGTTGGCGCCGTGGACGAGAACCGTGTGACCGGCGCGCACACGGGCCTTGCGGTGCAGCATCTGCCAGGCGGTGATGCCGTTGACGACCGCGGTCTCGGCTTCCGCGGGACTCACGCCCTTCGGCACCCCGACCGCGTCGTCGGCGTCGACCACCACATGACTGGCCCAGCCGCCGGTCCTGGTCATGGCGGCCACCCGCTTGCCGAGCAGGTCAGGGCCGACGCCCGCACCGACCGCCAGCACGGTGCCGACCAAGTCGTACCCGGGGACGAAGGGGAACGGTGGCTGGTCGAAGTAACGGCCCCGGCGCATCTGCTGCTCGGCGAAGGAGACCCCGGTCGCCTCCATTCCGATCAGGACCTGCCCCGTGCCGGGTACCGGAACCGGCTGCCCGTAGCGGATCTCCAGTCCCTCCGGCTCGACCCTGCCCGGCAGCACGACCTCGACGCGCTCGACGGCGTTCATCCCGACCTCCGCAGTGATTGTGCATCTCGTGTTCGTTATAAGCTATAACTAGCGTGAGCTACCGTAGTGGTGATGTCAAGCGGGTGGAAGGATTGATCGTGAGCAGGTGTGCCGGTATTGATAGCCTCTAACCGGCTGCTGGCGTGATGACGAGAAGTGAGAGGTGGCAACCATGGCCGGGACTGCGGCGACCCCCCGCGAGCGATATCGGGAGCAGGTGCGCGCCGAGGTCAAGCAGCTGGCCTGGGAGCAGATCGCAGGCGCCGGCGCGTCGGCGCTGTCCCTCAACGCGATCGCCAAGCGGATGGGTATGAGCGGACCGGCCCTGTACCGGTACTTCGCGGGCCGGGACGAGCTGATCACCGCGCTCATCCGGGACGCCTACCGGAGCCTCGCCGGCACCGTCCGGAACGCCGACCCCCGTGACCTCCCGGGGCTGGCACGGGCGTTGCGCGGCTGGGCGCTGGAGGACCCGCAGCGCTACTTCCTCGTGTACGGCACTCCGGTGCCCGGGTATCACGCGCCGCAGGACGTCACGGCGATCTCGTCGGAGATCATGTCGGTGCTGCTCGACGCGTGTGTCGCCGCCGGTCCGGAGGGAGCCCCGGCCGCCGCTGCCGGGGCTCCCCCCGGACCCCCGGCCGCCGCTGCCGGGAACCTCGATGTGTATCTGGAGGAGCACCGGCACTGGGCCTCCGGTCACCCCGCCGCCCGGCCTGCGGAACTGCGCCGGGCCCTGTCCTTCTGGACTCGTCTCCACGGTCTGCTCTCCCTGGAGCTGGCGGGCCACTTCACCGGTATGGACCTGGACGTGGAACTGCTCTTCGCGGCCGAGCTGGACGCGTTGCTCCCCGGCTGAGGCGGCGGTGTCGCGCCCTCCCCGCTGAGCGGCCGCGTCTGCTGCGCCGCTCCCGCGGCGCCACGCCCGGAAGTGCGCATGTGTGTGTCCACATCCGGACCGCTGTCCCGGTGAAGCCGCTCGCTCGCGTCGCGAGGTCCGGGAGGGTCCGGAGGATCGGGAGGGCCCGGAGGTCCGGGAGGGCACGGAGGGCGGGGCGGGCGGGGCGGGCCCGGAGGACCGTGGGAGTTGGGCTTCCCTGCACCGCCGGTGCGGCGAGCCCTCGCTGATGGCGCAGGGCTCTCGCCGTACCGCGGAGACCTGAGACCGAACCGGCCCGCCGGTCCCCGGTGTTGGCCGCCCCTTCCTCGTCCCGCCGCCAGCGGCGCCGGGCGCGGCCGCGAGGTTTCGACGTCATTGTCATGGGCATGACCATGAAGCCCGTATCGCCCGACGTGGCCCGACTGGAGGAAGCAGTGCAGATCAGAGCAGGTATGCGCCGAGACGGAGTGGGGATGCGCCGAGCCTCACTCGTCCTCGGCGCCGCCGTGATCCTGGTCATGGCTTCGGCGAGCAGCGCTCTCGCCGCCCCGCCCACCGCTCTGCCCGCGAACGCGGACGGGCTGGAGCAGACCTTCCAGCCCGCCTACGACTACGACGGCGACGGCTGCTATCCCACACCCGCCATCGGCACCGACGGAACCATCGCTCCCGGTCTCAACACCACGGGGGCCGTCAACGGCAGTTGCCACGACGCGGAGGACCTGGACAACACCAACGGATACGCGCGCTCCAAGTGCAACAACGGCTGGTGCGCCATCATGTACGGCCTCTACTTCGAGAAGGACCAGGCCGTGGCGGGCAGCGGCCTCGGTGGGCACCGTCACGACTGGGAGCATGTCGTGGTGTGGGTGCAGGACAACGAGGCCCGGTACGTCTCCACCTCCGCCCACGGCAACTTCGACATCCACGGCAGTGAGCGGATCCGGTGGGACGGTACCCATCCCAAGATCGTCTATCACAAGGACGGTGTGAGCACGCACTGTTTCCGGCCTGCCGGCTCCGGTGACGAACCGCCGGAGAACCACCACCACGCATGGCAGTTCCCCCGGCTGGTCGGATGGAACGGCTATCCCGAGGGGCTGCGGGACAAGCTGTCGCAGGCCGACTTCGGCAGCGCCGTCTTCGGCCTCAAGGACGGCAACTTCACCTACCACCTGGCGAAGGCGAAGCCCGCCGGTATCCCCTTCGACCCCAACGCCTGACGGGTGGCCGGTGCCGGGCGGCCTCTCCTCGGGCTGCTCGCGAAGGACCCTGGCGCGCCCGATGTCACGCCGTTGCCGTGGGCGAGGCTGCACGGCCCGTGCCCGGCCGCCGGGCACACTGGGCAGCTCCCGTACCCCCGACGAAGGAGAGCGCTGTGCCCCTCACACGTGAAGAGCGCGAACGGTTCCTCGCCGAGCCCCATATCGCCGCGCTGGCCGTAGCGGCGTCGGACGGCGGCCGCGCCCCGCTCAACGTGCCCATCTGGTACCAGTACGAGCCGGGCGGTGACGTCGTGATCCTGACCGGCCGCACCTCGCGCAAGGCCGAACTGATCGGCGCGGCGGGCCGGTTCTCGCTGCTGGTGGACCGGGCGGAGCCGACGATCCGCTATGTGTCCGTCGAGGGTCCCGTCACCGAGACCCGCGCCGCGACGCTCAAGGACCTGGAAGAGGTCTCGGCACGCTATCTCCCTGCCGAGAAAGTCCCCGGATACGTCGAGTTCGCCTCGAAGAACCACGGCGAGCAGGTGGTGATCCGGATGCGTCCGCGGCACTGGCTCAGCTCGGATCTCGGTCAGGTCTGATTCCTCGCACGGGCCGTCCCCTTCCCGCCGATTCCGCCCGGCGGGTCCAAGGGGGCGGCCGTGTCGTTCTCCCGGCTCGCGTGAGCGGCGGAGCCCGGTCACGCGAGCCCGCGGCCAACAGGTCTACACACCGTGACGCGAGTGTGTGGCACATGTGACCAACTCGTGTTTGCCGCGCAGTGGATCATGTCGGACTTGCGTTCTTGTCGAGGTCAGAGCCTCGTGGAATAGTTCGGCTCCGCTTCTCGTGGCCGCAGGGTGGGGCTTGTCGGCGGAGAGGCGCAGGGGGAGAGTCACTCAAACCGGGATGTTCGGCGTGCCGTGTGCCGTCATGCCCTTTTCGATCTTCACTGCGCCTTCGCCTTTCCCACACTTCTGTACGAGGGCGGGGGGCGTCGAACGGCATGTGACCGGCGCTGCCCTGATGTGTTGTCAGAGGTCTCGCCGGCTCCCGGGCTCGGCGCGAAAAGTGCGGGGTGGGAGAGAGATGTCGCTTGTCAGCAGGCGTGCCGGGCGGGGGGCCGTCGCGTTCGTCCTCGCGGCGGTCCTGTCCGCGACGGTGCAGGGAGCGGCGGCCGCGCCGCGGGCACCGGCCGCGGAAGGATGCGCGGGAGCACCGTCCGACTTCAACGGCGACGGCATCCGCGACGCCGTCATCACCGACCCGGAGGCCACCGTCTCGGGCAAGGCGCGTGCCGGTCTCGTGCACATCGTCTACGGCGGCGGAAAGGGCACCGCCGAACTGTCGCAGGACTCCGCGGGCGTCTCCGACAGTGCCGAGACCGGCGACCAGTTCGGCTTCTCCTTCGCCGTGTACGACGCCAACCTCGACGGCTGCAGCGACATCGCCGTCGGCATCCCGTTCGAGGACATCAACCTGGCCGACTCGACGGTCAAGGACGCCGGGCTCGTCCAGCTGGTCTACGGCTCGACGGCGGGCATGGCCGCCGGGACGCTCGGCACCTACGGCTTCCGCCAGGGCTCCGACGGAAAGCTCGGCGGCGGCTACGAGGCCGAGGACTGGGTCGGCTACGCCGTCGCCGCCGGGAAGTCCGCGACCGGCATCCCGTTCCTGGTCATCGGCGCCCCCGGTGAGGACGGTGGGGAAGGGGCCGACATGGGCATGTTCCACTACGTCTACGGCGTCAACTACGACGTCGCGCACGTCGCCCAGGACTCCACCGGCGTCTGGGAGGACCCCGAGCCGAACGACCGCTTCGGCGCGACGATCGCCGCCACCGACCGGTACTTCGTCGTCGGCGCGCCCGGCGAGTCCCTGGTCAACACCTCCGGAAAGAACGTCGAGTTCGCAGGTGGTGTCATCGCGTTCCGCTCCTCGGTCAACACCAACGGCATCCCGGCTCCGGTGTTCGGCATGGGACAGGGGCGCAGCGGCACCGCGGACACCGCCGCGCAGGCCGGGGACCAGTACGGCTCCGCACTGGCGATGGCCCCCTACCGGCCGGCCGGTGCCGCGACGACCACCGATGCCGTGCTCGCCGTGGGCGTGCCCGGCGAGGACCTGTCCACCACCGTGGACGCCGGCGCCGTGCACACGTACCACATGAAGGCGGACGGCACCGTCCAGCTCCTCAACTGGGTCGACCAGAACCTGCCCGATGTCGCGGGCGAGGCGGAGGCCGGTGACTTCTTCGGGCAGCGGATCGCCGCCGTGAACACCGCGACGAACGTCGTCAGCACCGCGGCGACCATGCGCTTCGCCGTGGGCGTACCGGGCGAGGAGTCCACCGAGGAGTACCCGGAAGAGGGCGGAGTACAGCTCTTCTCGCTGCTCGGCGCACCCGGCGACGCCGACAGCTGGATCTCGCCCGGAAACGGCATCCCCGCCGACCGAGCCCCCCGCATGCTCACCGGCATGGGGCTCGGCGCCGCCCCGGACTCGCTCTACGTGGGCGTTCCCTACGGGCCGGCCGGGTCGCGGGCCGTGCACGCCTTCGCCTGGAACACGCCGGACGGCGGTGCGCCCGCACAGAGCTGGAAGCCCGGTGAAGGCGGAATCCCGCCGGAGAACGTCGCATTCGGGACCTCCGCGCGCTGATCGCGCGGGAAGGATCAGGAGAGGAACCACTTCAGTGAGAACACCTGTGCGCGCGCCGCGGCGCGCGTCACGAAGACCCGCAGCCCTGTGGGTGAGCACCGTCACGCTGGCCGCCCTGGCCCTCGGGTTCGGCCCCGGAGCGCCCCTCGCGCCGCCCGCCGCGGCACTGGCCGCCGGCTGCTCGGGCGTGGACTCCGACTTCAACGGCGACGGCATCGCGGACACGGCGATCGCCGACCCCGAGGCCACGGTCAACGGCGTGCCGCGGGCGGGTCTGGTCCACATCGTCTACGGCGGCGGCAAGGGAAACCTGGCCCTGTCGCAGGAAACCGCCGGAATCCCGGGCGCCGCCGAGCCCAACGACCAGTACGGCTTCGCCCTGGCCGCCTACGACGCCAACTCCGACGGATGCGCCGATCTGGCCGTCGGGATCCCGTACGAGGACCTGGACGTCGTTCCCGACGCGGGCCTGGTCCAGATCGTCTACGGCTCCCCGGCCGGACTCGGCGGGGGCAAAGCCGTCAAGGAGCACCACCAGGGCCCGACCGCCTCCCTCGGCGGCGGCACGGAGGACGGCGACTGGACCGGCTACGCGCTGGCCGGCGGCAGGACCGCCGCGGGCACCTCGTACCTGCTGATCGGCGCTCCCGGTGAGGCCATCGGCACGGTCGAGGACATGGGCGTCTTCTACTACATCTCCGCCGACGCGGCGACCGCGGTCGGCATCAACCAGGGCACCACCACCGCCGGCGCGGTTCCCGGCGACCCCGAACTGGACGACCGCTTCGGCGCGTCGTTCGCGGCCACCCCCACGCACTTCGCCGTCGGCACACCGGGGGAGGCTATCGGTACGGTGCCGTTCGCCGGAGGGGTCGCGGTCTTCAGCCACACCCTCGTCTCCGGACTGCCCAAACCGCTGGTCGGGCTCGCGCAGGACCAGGACGCGATCCTGGGTGCCGAGGAGGCGGGAGACGCCTTCGGTACCGCGCTGGCCATGGTCCCCCACCGGCCGCCCGGCGCCACGTCGACCACGGAGTCCCTCCTGGCGGTGGGCATTCCGGGCGAGGACCTGGCCACCACGGTCGACGCGGGGGCCGTCCAGGTCTTCCGTATCACCGCCTCCGGGAGCTTCACCGAGGTCAACTGGATCGACCAGAACTCGGCCAACGCCGAGGAGGAGACCGAACCGGGCGACTTCTTCGGACAGCGTCTCGCCGCGGTCAACACCTCGCCCAACACGGTGGCTTCGGCCACCACCACCCGGCTGGCGGTCGGCGTGCCGGGGGAGGAGTCCTCCGAGGAACACCAGGAGAAGGGCGGGGTGCAGATCTTCCCGCTCGTCGGCGCCCCGGGTGCCTCCGACGCCTGGATCGACCCGGGCTGGGGCATCCCCGGAGAGCCCGCGCCCCGGCAGCTCGCCGGAATGAGTCTCGCGGCGACCCCGTCCGCGCTGTACGTGGGCATGCCCTACGGCCCCGCGGCGGGCCACGCAGTGCACGCCTTCGACTGGAACGTGGCGTCCGGCGGCGGCTCCGCGAAGACCTTCAGGCCCGGCGAGAACGGCATTCCCGCAGGTGACGTCGCTTTCGGAGCGGTGGCACGCTGATGAACGACATGGAGAGCGGACGCATGTCCAGAAGAACAGCACGCGGCCCCGTGCTGCGTGGCGCCCTCGCCGCGCTGGTGGCGGGAGCCGTCCTGACCGGTGGCTTCAACGTGCTGCCGGAAGCCCCCGCCGAGCGCGGGCGGCCCGAACGGGAGACCGTCGCTTCCGATAAACCCGTACAGACCGAACAACAGGCGCTCGCCGCCGCGAAGAAGAGCGGCAAGGAGGTCGAGGTCCTCGGTATGCGCGGCGCGCGCCGGGAGATCTACGCCGAGCCCGACGGAACCTTCACCGCCCGCGAGTACACCGACCCCATCCGCACCTTCCAGGACGGCCGCTGGGTCGACATCGACACGACCCTGGTGCGGCGCGCGGACGGCACCGTGGTGCCCAGGGCCACGGCCGTGGCCCTGTCCTTCTCCGGCGGTGAGGCCGGCAAGCCGTTCGTCACGATGCGGCAGGCGGGCCGTGAGCTCTCCCTGACCTGGCCGTACGGGAAGCTGCCCGCGCCGGAACTCGACGGCGGGAGCGCCACGTACAAGGACGCGCTGCCCGGCGTCGATCTCACCGTACGGGCGGAGTCGGACGGCTTCGGACATCTCCTGGTCGTCAGGACACCGGAGGCCGCCGCCGATCCGAAGCTCGCCAAGCTGGACCTCGGGCTGAACACCCACGGTCTCAAGGTCGCCGAGGACGCGTCCGGCGCTCTCAAGGCCGAGGACGCCGCCGTCGGCGGCACGGTCTTCGAGTCCGGGAAGCCGGTCATGTGGGACTCGGCCGCCGTCAAGGAGGCCGCGGCGAGGAAGCGGGGGCCGCAGGCCGTCTCCAAGGCGCTCGCCCAGGCCTCCGCGGCCGGGACCCCGGCCCCTTCCGTGGCGCCCGAGCCCGCGCTCGACGGCCCCGGCGGCGGCGGCCGGACCGCGCCGCTGGGCATGGAGGTGGGCGGGGGCAAGCTGTCGCTCGTCCCCGACCGGAAGCTGCTCACCTCGAAGGACACCGTCTTCCCGGTCGTCATCGACCCGATCCAGCGCACCACTTCACGTACGGCGTGGACCGGTGTGATGTCGGGCATGCCGAGCGAGCAGGACTGGAAGTACTCCGACAGCGCCGGTGTCGGCAAGTGCCCCACCGACTACAACCCGGTGTCCTGCAACGGGGTCGGCGTACGCCGGCTGCTGTTCACCATGCCGATGTCGTTCTACAAGGGGAAGCAGATCCTCGGCGCGACGTTCTCCGCCCGGGTCGCCCACATCTACAGCGCCTCCCCGACCGCGGAGCCGATCCGGCTCTACCGCATCGGCGGCAAGAACTACAGCATCACCTCCTCCAGCAACTGGTCCAACACCTCGGACGACTGGACCGATCACATCGGCACCGTCGACAAGGCCATCTCGCCGACGAGCTGTTCGAGCCAGGCCAACCTGCACTTCGAGGGCGGCTCCTCCGGGGAGCTCACCACGGAGGTGAGGACCGCGGCCACCGAGGGCTGGTCCTCGATGACGCTGGGCCTGCGGGCCACCGACGAGAGCCGGTTCCCCGAGTGGAAGCGGATCTGCGGCAACGCGTACCTGTCGATCAGCTACAACAACCTGCCGCGCAAGATCACCACGCTGTCCCAGAACCCGGGCGGCGTGTGCACCTCGGGCGCCGGGCGCCCGTACGCCGAGGTCCCGCCCCAGCTCCAGGCCGTGGCGAGCGACTCGGACCACGGCAACGGCCAGACCGACAAGGTCAAGGTCGAGTTCAAGGTGGACTGGACGGACCCGGTCAGCAAGGAGGCGAAGTCGTACACCTACCTCACCCCCTCCTGGCTCGCACCGACCTCCAGCACCAAATTCACCCACACCGTGAAGTCCACGATTCCGCAGAACACCGTCATCTACTGGAGCGCCCGCGCCTACGACGGGGACGGCTACGGCCCATGGAGCTATGACGGCACCACGGTCCGCTGCGAGTTCATGTACGACAGGACGCTGCCGGGCAAGCCGAACGTGCTCTCCAAGGAGTACCCGTCCGACACCGTCTACCACGACGGCGTCGGCACCTACGGCTCCTTCACCTTCTCGCCGAACCCGAACGACTCGGTGCCGGACACCGACGTCGTGAAGTACCGGTACGCGTTCGACGGCACGGCCACCCCGGCCACCACCGTCAACGCCTCCAAGCCCGGCGGGCCCGCGACCGTGACCTGGATGCCGACCCGCGCCGGCCGGCACTGGGTGGACGTCATCGCGGTCGACAAGGCGGAGAACCCCAGTACCAAGGCGCACTACGAGTTCCTCGTGACCGACGGCGCGCCCGTCGCCGCTCAGTGGAACCTCGCCGACGAGCCCGGCAGCAACCAGGCCCACGACGAGACGGGAGTGTTCTCCGCGGACACCGGCAGCGGTGTCACCTTCGGTGTCGAGGGTCCCGGCGGCAAGGTCGACGCGGCGGCCCGCTTCGACGGCACCGCCGACTCCTACGCCGACGTCAACGAGACGGTGCTGGACTCCTCGGAGAGCTTCAGCGTCAGCGCCTGGGTCCGCCCGACCGCCCTGGACCGCGACATGGCCGTCGTCAGCCAGGACGGAACCGGCGAGCCCGGCTTCACCCTGGGCTACGACCACACCGCGGGTACCTGGGCGTTCTCCGTACCCGTCACCGATGTCGACTCGCTCGGCAAGTGGAAGGCCGTCTCCACCGGCATCACCGTGGTCAAGGACCAGTGGGTGCTGCTGACCGGCGTGTACGACGCGGCCAGGTCGGAACTCAGGCTGTACATCAACAAGGACTCCAAGGGCGTCTCGCAGCGCCGTTCCGTGTGGAAGTCGTACGGCCCGCTCCAGATCGGCCGCACCACGGCCAAGAGCGGCTACCGGGACCACTTCACCGGTGACGTCGCCGAGGTCCGGGTCTTCGACCGGGTGCTGCCCGCGGCACAGGTCGCCGAGCTGATGACCGTGCGGCCCAACCGCCAGGGCTACTGGCAGCTCGACGCGGAGGCGGACCGCAAGGCCGCGGAGACGGGCGGCGGCCAGCCGCTCGCCCTCGGGGGCGACGCGAAGATCATCCTCGCGCCGGCCGACCCGCTGTCGCCCGACCCCTTCCCCATGGTCGGGGCCGGCCACCTGCTCCTGGACGGCGCCGGGGACTACGCGTCCACCGCCACCTCCCCGGTCACCGGAGCGTCGAGCTTCACGGTGACGGCACGCACCCAGCTCACCACACTGGACCCGGAGAAGGCCCAGACGGTGCTGTCGCTGCCCGGCAGCGCGGCGAACCGCCTCGCCGTCCGCTACCGGCCCGGACCCGACGCCGAGACCCCCTCCATGTGGGAACTCGCCGTCGCCACCAGTGACTCGGCGACAGCCGCCCAGAAGGTCTTCCACGACGACCAGGAACTGCCGGACACCGACATGGCCGGTCAGCACCTGGCCGTCGTCTACGATGCCTTCGCCAACGAGATCCGGCTGTACGTGAACGGCATGCTCGCCGATGTCGCGCACGGCGCCGACGACACCCTGTGGGGTGCCACCGGCGGTCTCCAGGTGGGCCGTTCGGCCCTCGGCGGCGGCAGCGAGTACTTCGCGGGCGCGATCGACGAGGTCCGTGTCTACAGCGGCGCGGCCGACAGGACCGCGATCCAGCAGCTCGCCAATCCGATGGCCCTGCCCGACATGTGATCCGCACCCCGGGTGTGCCGGTCCCGGTCCGGGACCGGCACACCCGGCTGCATTTCCCACCCTTCCTCTCCTACGTGTGGAGACACGTGATGACATTCAGAGGCCGGCTGTTGAGCCGGCGCATGCCCGGACGGTTGCTCGCGGCAACCGCCCTGGGTGTGGTGATCGCCCTGACCGGAAGCACGGTGCACGCCGTTCCGGCCGGGGAAAAGGGCCGTGACGGACGTCGCGTCCAGGACTTCGGCGACCCCGTGGAGGGCGCCCGTGCGAAGGGCGTCCCGCGCCCCGTCGACAAGGCCGCGAAGTCCGCCGTCACCCGGCTCGACAAGGCGTCGTGGCCCACCGGGGGCAGCGCCGCGATCGATGTCGCGGTCAGGAATCCGGCGGAGGTGAAGGTCGGCGGTCTGCCGGTCGCCGTCGAGGCGGCCGGTACGGGTACGGGCCGCTCGGCGAAGGCCGCCGCCCCGGCCACGGTCGATGTCGATGTCCTGCCCGCCGGGCGGGCGGAGTTGCTCGGCGCGGGCGCCGTCCTGAGGGTGAGCCGCGGCGACGACGCCGAGACGGACGCGAAGGTCCGCCTGTCGGTGGACTACTCGGCCTTCGAGGAGGCCTACGGAGGCTCGTACGGAGCCCGGCTGCGCCTGGTCGAGCTGCCCGCCTGTGCGGCGGTGGCGAAGCCGGGCAGCAAGGCCTGCCCCGGTACGGGCAAGCCGCTGGCCACGGAGAACGACGCCCGGACCAACACGGCCACGGCCGAGGTGACCGCGAGCGCGGCGGAAGCGGGCGGACCCTCGGCGATGGCCGTCCGGGCCGGGACCCTCATCGCCCTGACCGCGGGCAACTCGTCCTCGCAGGGCACCTATGGAGCCACCCCCCTGGCACCGTCCGCGAGCTGGAGCGTGGCGCAGTCGACCGGTGGCTTCTCCTGGTCCTATCCGCTGCGCGTCGTCCCGACGCCCGGCGGACTCACCCCCACCGTGGGCCTCTCCTACACCTCGCAGTCGGTCGACGGCCGTACGTCGGCCACGAACAACCAGGGCTCCTGGATCGGCGAGGGCTTCGGCTACGAGGCGGACTACATCGAGCGCAGCTACAAGTCCTGCGTCGACGACGGCCACGACCTCTCCGCCGAGCAGTGCTGGGCCTTCGACAACGCCACGGTGATGCTGAAGGGGAACGCCTCCCAGATCATCAAGGACGACGACACCGGGCAGTGGCGGCTCGCCAACTCCGACGGTTCGAAGGTCGAGAAGCTCACCGGCGCCACGAACGGCGACAACGACGGCGAGCACTGGAAGATCACCACCGCGGACGGTACGGAGTACTACTTCGGGCTGAACCGGCTGCCGGGCTGGGCGACGGGCAACGAGGAGACCGCCTCGACCTGGACCACCCCCGTCTTCGGCGACGACTCCGGTGAACCCTGCTACAACGCCACCTTCGCCAACGCCTCGTGCAAGCAGGCATGGCGCTGGAACCTCGACTACGTCAAGGACCGGCACGGCAATGTGATGTCCCACTTCTACGAGAAGGAGGTCAACCACTACGCCCTGAACGCCAAGACGGACGTCAACGGCACCGCGTACGACCGGGGCGGCTACCTGAAGCGGATCGACTACGGCCAGCGTGACGGACAGGTGTACGCGGCCAAGGCCCCGGCCCGTGTCACCTTCGAGGCGGCCGAGCGCTGCCTGCCCGGTGACACGTTCGACTGCGCGGAGTCCAAGCGGACGAAGGCCAACGCGGCGCACTGGCCCGACACCCCGGTGGACCAGGAGTGCAAGGCGTCCACGAAGTGCGGCTCGGACCAGATAGCGGCCTCCTTCTTCACCACCAAGCGGCTGAAGTCCGTCGTCACCCAGATGCGCAAGGACGCCACGTCCTACCAGGACGTGGACGCCTGGTCGTTCACCCATCTCTTCCTCGACAACGGTGACGACTCCAAGGCGCTGTGGCTGTCCACGATCGACCACCAGGGCCGTGTCGGGACCGCCGCCGACCTGCCCTCCCTCGATCTGATCGGCACACAGCTCGCCAACCGGGTGGACGCCACGGGCGACAACCTCGCCCCGTTCCACCGCTACCGGCTGGCCACCGTCGTCAGCGAGACCGGCGCCCAGCTGGACATCAACTTCGCCCCCACCGACTGCTCGGCCTCCGCCCTGCCCAAGCCGGGCGAGTCCACCAAGCGCTGCTATCCGGTCAAGTGGGCGGCACCCGGACACATCGAGCCGATCGACGACTGGTTCCACAAGTACGTCGTCGCCGAGATCGTCGAGACCGACCGCACCGGCGGCGGCGACAAGATGGTCACCCGGTACGACTACGAGGGCCCGGCCGGCTGGCGGCACTCGAAGCCGGACGGCATCACCCCGGAGAAGTTCCTCACCTGGGGCGAGTGGCAGGGATACGGCAAGGTCAAGGTCACCAGCGGCGGCGAGGACACACAGCGGACCCGGATCGACTACACCTACTTCCAGGGCCTGGACGGTGACCGGAAGCCGGGCGGCGGTACCCGCTCGGCAACGGTGACCGACTCCACCGGAACGAGCCGCACGGACGACGAGGACTACACCGGCTTCGAACTCGAAGCGCTCTCGTACAACAACGGCAGGGTCTCCGCCAAGGTGATCAACACGCCGTGGAAGCACCACACCGCCACCCAGACCAAGACCTGGGCCACGACCCACGCGACCCTGGTCAAGCCGGAGATCACCCACGGCTTCACGGCGCTGGCCTCCGGCGGCTGGCGCGAGACGAGGACACGCACCAGCTACGACACCCCCACCGGCACCGGGAGGGTCACCCAGGTCGAGGACTTCGGCCACATCGTCCCCGACACCGCGAGCGCCGCCGACAAGGCCGCGGCCGCGAAGGACGACACCTGCACGCGTACCTGGTACGCCGACAACACGACGGGAGGCGCGAACCTCCTCAGCCTGATCAAGCGGGTCGAGAAGGTGTCCGTGAACTGCGGCGCCACTCCCCAGCGCGCCACGCAGGTCGTGCTCGACGACCGGACGCTCTACGACAACCTGGCCCACGGCGCCGCTCCCACGCGCGGTGTCGTCAGCTCCACCGAACGTCTGGCCTCGCACAACGGCACGACGGCCTCGTACCAGGAGACGAGCAAGAACACCTACGACGCGCTCGGCCGGGTCAAGACCACCACCACCCCGGGCACCGGCAGGACCACCACCACCTACACCGAGACCAACGGCCTGACGACCTCGGTCAAGGGCACCAATCAGCTCAACCACTCGGTGACCACCGACTACGCCCCCGCATGGGGCCAGAGCCGCGGCCAGACCGACCCGAACGGCAAGCGCACCGACGTGGCCTTCGACGGGCTGGGGCGGGTGACCTCGGTCTGGCTCCAGGACCGGGTCAAGGCGACGCAGACCCCCAGTTCCAAGCACTCCTACGTGGTGCGCAAGGACAAGCCGCTCGCCATCAAGTCGGAGAAGATCGACAACAGCGGTGGCTACGCCGTCGAGTACACCCTCTACGACAGCCTGATGCGGGCGCGGCAGAAGCAGGCGGACGGTCCCGGCGGCACCCGGCTCATGGCGGACACCTTCTACGACAGCCGGGGCAACCTCAAGACGTCGTACGAGACCTACACCGCGGCGGGCGCCCCGTCCGACGAACTGCTCGTGGTGCGCAACGGCGAGGCCGGCGCGCAGACCCACTACGAGTACGACGACATGGGCCGCACCACGGCCGAGGTCTTCGCGGTCTCCGGCGTCGAGCAGTGGCGCACCGGCACGCGGTACGACGGCGACCGGGAACACGTCACGGCGCCCAGCGGCGGGCTGGCCACCACATCGGTCAGGGACGCGAACGGCAGGCTGACCGAGCTGCGGCAGTACCCCGGCAACGTCCCGGTCCTGTCCGGTCCGCCCACGTACTCCTGGACGTCGTACGGGTACACGCCCGCCGGCGGGCTGGAGAAGGTGACGGACTCGGCGGGCAACACCTGGTCCGCCGAGTACGACCAGCGGGGCCGCAAGACCACCTCGGTGGACCCCGACGCGGGCACCACCACGATGGCCTACGACGAGGCCGACCGGATGATCTCGACGACCCACACCGCCACCGCGGAGACGGTCTCGACGTCCTACGACGGCATCGGGCGGCCGACCATCACCTACGACGGCACCGTGACCGCGGGCAAGAAGCTCACGGAACAGCGGTACGACCGGGCCGGAATGCTCGGCCAGCCGTACGCCTCGCTGCGGTACACGAGCGCCACCGAGTACTTCGCCTCGGTCATCCAGAGCGCGGACGACTTCTACCGGCCCGTGAAGACCTCGTACGTGGTGCCCGCGGCGCAGGGCTCCCTCGCGGGCACGTACGACTTCACCTCCGTGTACAACCGTGACGGCACTCCGCAGAGCACGGGCCTGCCCGCCGCCGGCGGACTCGCGGCCGAGGTCCTGTCGTACGGCTACGACGAGATGCAGCGGCCGGTCACGATGAGCGGCACCTCCACCTACGTCACCGAATCGGTCTGGTCGCCGACCAGCCAGCTGCTCCAGATGCAGCTGAGCACGGGCGGCAAGAAGACCCTTCAGACGTTCGACTACGAGACCGGCACCCAGCGGCTCACCCGTTCCGTCGTGGACGTGCTGGGGTCGGCCACCGGCCCGGCGAAGGAGGCCAACTACTCCTACGACCAGGCGGGCAACGTCCTGTCGGTCTCGGACGTCGCCGTTCCGGCCCAGCCCGATGTGCAGTGCTTCCGCTACGACGGCAAC
The DNA here is from genome assembly GCF_026341775.1 of Streptomyces sp. NBC_00654. NCBI lineage: Bacteria > Bacillati > Actinomycetota > Actinomycetes > Kitasatosporales > Streptomycetaceae > Streptomyces > Streptomyces sp. NBC_00654. The sequence goes on from NZ_JAPEOB010000001.1 coordinate 3,944,124, forward strand.
CGCCGGCTCTCGGAGGTATGGACCCCCGGGGCGACCGCCGCCGGCGCGAGCGGCTCCGGAACCACCGGAACGAAGGCACCGGTCGACGGCTCCACGCCGTCCGCCTGTGCGGCCGATCCCGGCAGTGGCCCGCTGGGCGGCCCCTCCCCGTACTGGAAGTCGTTCACGACCGACAGCATGGGCAACCGCACGCAGGACATCACCCACGACATCGGGCTCGACCCGGCCGAGGACATCACCAGGACCTTCACCTACGGCGCCGACGGCGCGGGCCCGCACGCGGTGACCAAGGTGGTCGAGGACACCCCGACCGGAAACCACGAGACCCGCTACGGCTATGACGACGCGGGCCGGATGGACACGCGTACCGACGGCGGCAACACGCACACCCTGGGCTGGGACAGCAACGGCAGGCTGCGGTCGTTCGTCTCGCCGGACGACCCGACGACGGCGGGCACCGACGAGTCGTCGGAGACGAGCTACCTCTACGACGCGGACGGCTCCCGGGTCCAGCGCAAGGACGCCGACGGGACGACGGTCTACCTGCCCGGCATGGAACTGCACCTGCCCACGGGCTCGACGAAGCCCGAGGCGACGCGCTACTACACCTACGCCGACCAGACGGTCGCCGTACGGACGAGCGACAACAAGGTCTCGTTCCTCGCCTCCGACCATCACGACACCGGTCAGCTGGCGATCGACGCCGTGACCGGCGCGGTGACGGTCAGAAGATCCGACCCGTACGGCAATCCGCGGGGCGACCAGCCCGCGGACGGTGTCTGGCCGGGGGAGAAGGGCTTCGTCGGCGGCACGATCGACGAGTCGACCGGGCTGACCAATGTGGGAGCCCGTGAATACGATCCGCTGCTGGGCAAGTTCATCTCGCCCGACCCGGTGATCGACTTCCTCAACTCGCAGCAGATGAACGCGTACGCGTATGCCAACAACTCGCCCGTGACCCTCTCCGACCCCAGCGGACTGCTCTTCTGCATGGGTCTGATGTGCGGTGCGCTGGGCGACGACTTCGGCAACGACGACAAGGAGGTGGAAGAGGCCCAGCAGGGCGTCGACCAGGCCAAGTCCAACGCCAAGTCGGCGGACAGCGTCGTGACGCAGGTGGCCGACGAGATCATCTACCAGATCAAGGACATCGTCGGCATCAACGCGCTCCAGGACTGCGCGTCCAACCCGACGGTCGGCAAGTGCCTCAAGGCCGCCGGTGAGATCGCCATGAACTTCGTCGGCGGGGCCGTGCTCAAGGGCATCTTCAAGGCCAAGCGGATCGCCAAGGCGCTCGACCTCGTCCCCGACCTCTACCGGGCGATCAACAAGATCAAGAAGGCGGAGGACAAGCTCGAGAAGGCCGAGGAGAAGCTGGACAAGGCCAAGGACAAGGCAGCCGCGAGAAAGAAGAAAAAGAAGAAGGACGACGACGATGACGAGTGCGAGACGCACAGCTTCCTGCCGAGTACGACCGTGCTCCTGGCCGACGGCGGCAGGAAGCGCATCGAGGACGTCCGGATCGGCGACCGGGTAACGACGACCGACCCGGCGACGGGCCGCGAGACCACCCGGGCCGTGGTCGGCACCATCGTCACGGAGTCGGACAAGGAGTTCGTCGACCTCACGGTGAGCACCGGGGACGGAAGCCGTACCTCGGCTCTCATCTCGACGGTGACCCACCCGTTCTGGGTCGCCTCCGAGGGCGAGTGGATCGACGCGGGTGAACTGCGGCCGGGCATGGAGCTCAGCACACCGTCGGACGAGAAGGTCACGCTCGTCGCCAGCCGCTCCTTCGAGCAGCGGCAGCGGACGCACGACCTGACGATCGACGGCATCCACGCCTACTACGTGAACGCCGGCGAGACTCCCCTGCTCGTCCACAACTGCCTGGTCACCGTCTACCACTACACCAACAAGTCCGGGTACAACGGCATCCGGGCGGGCAACCCCTACAAGATCAAGCCCGGCGACTCGAAGAACGGTGCGGGCCCGTTCTTCACCACCCGCAGTCCGGCCGACCTGACCGCCCCCGGCGCGTTCAAGAAGCTGGGAATCACCAACGAGAAGTCGCAGTACGTGATGGAGCTCCGGGTGCCGCAGAGCGCTCTGGTACCGCTGCGCGGGGACCGGGGTAAATTCATCTTCGCGATTCCCGCGGGCGTGACGGTCGCGCGGGCCAGGGTCAGATACTTCGGACCCACCACAGGATGGAAGGCACCATGATCACAGGCAGCGACAGCGTGTTCGTCGCGTGCGGCCCGGTGTCCGGGGCCGTCGAGCGCTTCCTCGCCGACTGGTCGCGCAGATGGCCGCGGCTGCGGGTGTCCGTGGGCGACGGGGAGGAGTTCTCCGCCTGGGAGCCGGGGGCGATCACGCTGCCCGAGACATCCGGCCAGGTGCTCGTCGCCCGCGACGAGGACATGGTGGCGGGCTGGGACGACTCCGGCTATGTGCTCGATCCGCACCAGGAGGGTCCTTTCTCCCTGGCGTACGAGCCGGCCGGCTGGACGTCCCTGAACGTGCTGGCGCTGGATGATCCCTACACCCGTACGGGATTCGGGTACGAGCCGTACGAGATCGGGCTCGTCGGCACGGGCCTCCAGCTGATCACGCTGGTGGCACCGGAGGACGGGGCCTTCCGGCAGGCCGTGACACACGGTCTGCTGGCGGCCCTCGGCGGGCCCGCGCAGACGGGCTCCCGGGCGCTCTGAGCCCGGCCGCCCGACGGCGCTCCACCCCGGCGGGGCCCGGTCCGTACCCACGGACCGGGCCCCGTCGTACGCGCGGAGTGCCGTGGCGCACCGGTGACCGGGGCCGCGTACGGGACGGCCGGCCCGGCCGGGGCTCAGTCGCGCTGGTCGAGTCCCGCGCCGAGCGGCGGCCGGGGGGCGTCGAGCAGCGAGGTGTCCACCTCTCCGACGCCCCAGCCGTACGCCAGTTTGTGGACCTCCAGCACGAAGAAGGAGTCCGTCGAGAGGAGTCCGTCGATCAACTGGAGCCGACGGTTCATCAGGTCGGTGAAGTGGTCGGTGTCCCGGCAGATCACCTCGGCCATCACGTCGTACGTGCCCGCCGTCATGATGACGTAGGAGGTCTCCGGCAGTTCCCGCAGCCGTCGGCAGACCTCCTGGGCGGTGCCCGGCCTGACCCGGATGCCGACCATCGCGAACCGGTCGAATCCGATGGTCAGCGGGTTGGCGATGCCGACGATCTGGAGGGTGCCGTTCTCCTCCATGCGCTGGACGCGGTAGCGCACGGAGGAGGCGGGGATGTCCAGTTCCTCGGCGATCTGGCTGTACGGGCGGCGGCCTTCCGCTTGAAGTGCGGCGATGATCCGGCGGTCGGTGTCGTCCAGGGGGCTGCCACCCAGCGTGCTCATGCTGTCGCTCCGGCTCTCATGTGCGGCCCGCGCGGTCCCGCGGGCCTGGATCTTCGGTCGTACGCGCCTATCCTGCCCGGCTCAGGAGTCGAAGCCGAGACCGAGCCGGTCCAGGGTGCGCAGCCACACGTTCCGGTGGCCGTTCGCGTCCTCGCGGGCCATCGACCACCGGGTGGCCTCGACCCCCAGATAGCGGACCGGTTCCGGGGGGAAGGGGACGGGGGGACGGCGGATCATCGCGGGCCGGAGCCGCTCCGTGCGCTCACCGGCGAGCAGATCCAGCATGACCCGGGCGCCGTAGCGGGTCGCCCCGACACCGAGACCGGTGAAGCCGAGGGCGTAGGCGATCCGGCCGTGCGCCGCGGTGCCGGCGAACATGCAGAAGCGGGTCGTGGAATCGATGACACCGCCCCAGGAATGGGAGAAACGGACATCGGCGAGGGCAGGGAAGGCCTCGGCGAACTGGGCGGCGAGCGTGTCGAAGGTGGCCGGGCGCTGGGTGAGGCGCTCCTCGACGCGGTTGCCGTAGTGGTAGACCGCGTCGTAGCCGCCGAAGAGGACGCGGTTGTCGTCGGTCTTGCGGAGGTAGTGGAACTGGTTGCCCGCGTCGGTGATTCCGTGGTCGCCGCTCCAGCCGATGGAGGCGAGCTGTTCGTCGCTGAGCGGTTCGGTGGTCAGCGCGTAGTCGTAGACCGGGATCATGCTGAGCGAGAGGCGTTTGAGCAGGGGCCGGTAGACGTTGGTCGCGAGGGCGACCTGCCGGGCGCCGACGGCGCCGTACGGAGTGGCGAGCCGGACCCGTCCGGGCTGACGGCTGGTCAGAGCGGTGACCTCGGTGTTCTCCGCGATCCGGACTCCCAGATCGAGGCAGGCGGCGCGCAGCCCCCAGACGAGCCGTGCCGGGTCCAGGAGCGCGTAGTCGGGGGACCAGAGCCCCGCCGTCCACAGCGGGGAGTCGACGTAGTCCCGCAGTTCCTCACGGTCCAGCAGCTTCGTCCGTTCGCCGTAGCGGTGGGCGAGCGCGTGGGCGCCGTCGAGACCCTCGGCCTGCCAGGGGGTGGCGGCGACGGTGACCTTGCCGCTGCGGACGAATCCGCAGTCGATGCCGTGGGTGTCCAGGTCGCGCTGGAGGGCGTCGAAGTTCTCCATGCCCAGGCGGTGCAGCAGACCGGCCTCGGCGGGCCAGCGGTCGACGCCGTTGGCGAGGCCGTGGGTGATGCTCGGTGAGCAGAAACCGCCGTTGCGGCCGCTGGCGGCGTGGCCGCAGGTGCTCTGTTCCAGGACGAGGACGTCTCGTTCGGGGTGGGCGCGCTTGGCGAGCAGGGCGGTCCAGAGTCCGGTGTACCCACCGCCGACGACCGCGAGATCGCAGGTGGTGTCGGCGGTCAGCCGGGGCAGTGGCTCGGGATGCTCGGGCCGGTCGAGCCAGTAGGCGGCGGCCTTGGTGTCGCGCAGACGGCTGCGGTGGTGGTTGAGCGGCTGCCGCTCGGGGCGCGGGAGGGCGGTGGTCATGGGGCGGGTACCTCGTTGCCGGCGGGGTGGGGGCGGCGCGGGCCCGCCTCCACCCGGGGGTGGGGCCGGCCCGCGCGGGCTGGACGGCGAAGACGTGCCGCGCGAGGTGCGGCACGTACGGCGGATGCGGCGGGGACGGCGCCGGGGTGTCCGGACGGACCGGACGGCGGGGCGCCGCCGGCGGTCAGAGACTGATGACGCCGGTACGGGTGTCAGTCATGTCCATGAGCGTCCACTTGCCGCCGATGCGGCCCCAGCCGGTGGAGCGGCTGCCGGCGCCGCCGAAGGGCATGTTGATGTCCCACCAGTTGTTGCTCTCGTTCACGATGACCTGGCCGACCTCCATCTCCTCGATGAAGCGGAAGGCGGAGGTCATGCTCCGGGTGAAGACGGCGCCCTGGAGCCCCAGCCTGTCGTCGTTGGCGATGCGCAGCAGGTCGTCCTCGTCCTGGCCGGTGATGATCGGGACGACCGGTCCGAAGGACTCCTCGCGGGAGAGCAGGCTGTCCTCCGGCACTCCGTCCACGACGGTGAACTCGTAGTACAGGTCGGTGGGGTGGCCCGGGGCGCGCCTGCCGCCGAGCAGGACACGCGCGCCGCGCTCGCGGGCGTCGGCCATGTGGCGGTCCATCTTGGCCGCGACGCCCTCGTTGTTGAGCGGTCCGAGCACGGTCTTCGGGTCGAACGGGTCGCCCAGCGTGATGCGCCGGGCCTCACGCAGTACGGCCTCGACGAAGGCGTCGTGGATGTCGGCGTGCACGATGACACGTTCGGTGGCGCAGCAGACCTGTCCGGCGCACGGGTAGGCGCCGTCCACAGCGGCCTTCGCGGCGGCCTCGACATCGGCGTCGGCCAGTACGACGAGGGGACCGTTGCCCGAGCACTCCATGATGGAGCGCTTGAGTCCCGCGGCGGCCTGGATCTTCGCGCCGGTCTCGGTGGAGCCGATGAAGCCGATCGCGTGGATGCCCTCGTGACGGACCAGCGCGTCGCCGGTCTCCCCCTCGCCCGGGACGATGTTGACGAGGCCGTCGGGCAGCCCGGCGGCGACGAACGCCTCCATCGCCCGCAGGACGGTGAGCGGGGTGTTGGCCGGCGGCTTGACGACATGGGCGTTGCCGGTGGCGAGCCCGGGGGCGACGAACTCCGCGAGCATCAGCAGCGGGAAGTTCCACGGCGTGATGATGCCCCAGACACCGACCGGGCGATGGAACGTGAACATCCGCTTGGTGCTGTCGGTGGACGGCAGCGTCTCGCCGTGCAGCCGTACGGCGTCCTCGGCGTGCAGATGGAAGAGCTTCGCCGCCTCCTCGATGTCGGAGACGGACTCGGCGAGCGGCTTTCCCTGTTCCAGCGACTGGAGGCGGGCGAGTTCGTCGACCCGGCTGCTCAGCTCGTCGCCGATGCGGTGACAGAGCTCCGCGCGCTTCCACACGTTGGTCGCGGCCCACGCGGGCTGCGCCTGGTTGGCGGCGCGCACCGCGGCGTCGACGTCGGCGGCGGAGGGCAGCGGGAAGGTGCCGACGCGTTCGCCCGTCGCGGGGCTGATGACCTCGTGGTCGGTGCCGGAGGAGCCGTCGGTGTAGGAGCCGTTGATGAAGAGCTGGTGCCGGGCGGCGGTCGGGGTGCTCATGCGATGGCCTCTCAGTCCTGTGCGGGCCCGGGGGCGGGCCGGGATACGGGCTCGGGGCCGCTCGGCCCAGGGCCCGGTGCGAAGCGATGTCTGGAGACTCTCTGAGCAAACAAGAACTGTCAAGACTGCTGATTCAGCAAATGTAGTAGCCGAACATTGCTTGTTCGTGAGTATTGACAGGCGATTTTCGCTTGACCTATAACCAGGCCTCATCGCTACTTCTGTCTGCGTCCACCCCGAGGGGATCGCCATGTCAGCCCAGCCGAAGAACCCGCCGCCACCCGCCTCCCCGCCACCCGGACAGCCGGGAACGGACGGACCGGCCGCCCCCGCACTGCCCCGGAAGATGAGCTGGTTCGACGGCTTCGCGATGTCGCTGACCATGCCGGCCGCGCTCATCGCCTCACTCGGCGCCTCCATCGGCGGCCTCGGCGCCTGGGGCGCGATCGCCCTGTGGGCCGTCTCGATGGCGCTCGCCACCGCGACCAACTGGATCTACACCGAACTGGCCGCGATGTTCCCCGAGTCCTCCGGCGGGATAGCCCACTACGCGACGGAGGGCTGGAAGAAGCGGGCACCCGTGGTGGGGCCGATCGCCAGCATCGGCTACTGGTTCCCCTGGACCACGGCGCTGGCCGTCTACTCCGGGCTCATCGGCTCCTTCGTCCGGGCCCAGTGGTTCCCCGGCCAGGACTGGAGCGTCGAGTTCGGACCGCTCAAGGTCGACTTCCCCATCGCGGTGGGCCTGGCGGTGATGCTCCTGCTGTTCGGCGCGGCGATGATCGGCCTGCACGTCGCCATGTGGGTCGTCTACGTCACCGGCGGCGCCCTGCTCATCCCGCTCGCCGTCTTCATCGTCCTGCCGCTGTTCTCCGGCGACTGGAGCGCCGAGGGCCTGCACTGGAACCTGCACGGCGCGGCGGGTCTGCGCGAGGCGCTGGTCTGGCTCTACGTGATGGCCTGGACCTCGTTCGGCGTGGAGGTGTGCGCGACCTTCGCCCCCGAGTACAAGGACACCGTGCGCGACACCACCCGTGCGCTGCGGGCCGGAGTGCTGTTCTCGCTCGGCGTCTTCATCCTGCTCCCGCTGACCCTGTCGGGGTACGTGGGTGAGAAGACCATCGCCGAGGAGCCCACCACCTTCTACATCGGCGCCTTCCAGGACCTGGTGGGCGGCGCCTCCGACCTCATGGTGGTCTTCCTCATCGCCTCCCTGCTGCTCATCATGATCACCGGGCTCGCCGACGGCTCCCGGGTCCTGTACGAGATGGGCAAGTCCGGGCTCACGGTCAAACAGGTGGGCGTGCTGAACCGGCGCGGCGTACCGGCCAGGGCGCTTCTGGTGGCCCTGGTCCTCAACGTCTTCGTGCTGACGGTGCTCCAGACCCCGCTGGCCATCATCGTCACCGGCAATCTGGGCTACATCCTCACCCATGTGCTGGCGGTCTCCGGGTTCGCGCTGCTGCGCAAGGACCGCCCCGACGCGGTACGTCCTATCCGGCTGCCGCGCTTCTTCGTCCCCCTGGCCTGGGCGCTCGCCGCGTTCCTCACCGTGGTGCTGGTGGTGGGCGCGACCGGCTTCTCCATCACCGGATACGGCGGCTACACGGAGCTGGGGGTGGCGCTCGCCGTCCTGGTGGCGGCCGTCCTGCTGTGGCTGTACCGGATCAAGGTGCAGGACCGGCGGGACGGGGACGGCCGTCCGGAGTGACCCCGGGCGCTCCGGACCGGGCGAGCCGTTCAGCCCGGTCCGGAGTTCGCGCTCCGCTCCAGCGCCCGGTGCGAGGGCGAACCCTCCGGGGCCGTCATGACGACCAGTTCGAGGGCCGCGCGCCGGGGATCACGTACACCGTGCAGTCCAGACGCGGCCGGCCCGCCGACGGATGGCCGAGGTCCTTGTGGTGGGCCCTCAGTCCTCCGGAAGGCTCTGCTCGGCCCAGATGATCTTGCCGTGAGCGGCGTAGCGGGTTCCCCACCGCCGGGAGAGCTGGGCGACGAGGAACAGACCGCGTCCCCCCTCGTCCGTCGTGCGGGCGTGCCGGAGTCGGGGTGAGGTGCTGCCGGAGTCGGAGACCTCGCAGATCAGGACGGACTGGCGCAGCAGCCGCAGCCGTACGGGCCCGGAGGTGTACCGGATCGCGTTGGTGACCAGCTCGCTGACGATCAGTTCGGTCGTCATCGCCAGCTCGCCCAGCCCCCATGTCTCCAGCTGCCGGGCCGCGCGGGCTCGTGTACCGGCCACGGCCGACGGTTCGCAGGGCACGTCCCACGAGACGACCTGGTCGCTGCTCAGGGCATGGGTGCGCGCGAGCAGCAGCGCGATGTCGTCGGGCTGCGGCACGGGCAGCAGTTGCTCGACGGTGGTGGAGCACAGGGTGTCCAGCGGCAGGTCCCGCCGTGCCACGGCGCGGCCGAGCCGGGACATGCCGAGTTCGACATCCCGGTCGGATCCCGCGATCAGACCGTCGGTGTACAGGCCGAGCAGACTGCCCTCGGGCAGCTCCATCTCCATCGCCTCGAACGGCAGCCCGCCCAGTCCCAGCGGGGGACCGGCGGGCAGTTCGGGAAAACTGACCTCCCCGTCCGGGGTGACGATCACGGGAGGCGGATGGCCGGCGCGGGCCATGGCGCAGCGCCGCGTCACGGGATCGTAGACGGCGTAGAGACAGGTGGCGCCCAGCACCGTCGTACTGGCGGGGGCCGCCGCCAGGCCGGCGGACTCCTCCTGGCTCAGCGTGAGCACCAGATCGTCGAGCCGGGCCAGCAGCTCGTCGGGAGCCAGGTCCATGTCGGCCAGGGTCTGCACGGCCGTGCGCAGCCGTCCCATGGTCGCGGCGGCGCCGATGCCATGGCCCACGACATCGCCGATGACGAGCCCGACCCGGGCGCCGGACAGCGGGATCACATCGAACCAGTCGCCCCCGACCCCGTCCTTCGCGTCCGCCGGCAGATAGGAGGAGGCCACCTCCAGCGCCGTTCCGCCGCGGAGGGTGTGCGGGAGCAGACTGTGCTGAAGGGTGAGCGCCGCGGTGTGCTCCCGGGTGTAGCGGCGGGCGTTGTCCAGGGAGACCGCCGCCCGCGCCACCAGCTCCCGGGCCGGCGCCACGTCCTCCTCCTCGAAGGAGACCTGGTTCCGGGACCGCAGAAAGGTCGTGAGGCCCAGTACGGTGTCCCGCGCGCGCATCGGTACACAGATGAGGGAGTGCAGCCCGAACTCGCGGATTTTCGCCGCCCTCGTGGGCCGGCCCACGTCCCACAGGCGGCTCTCCGGGGCGATCACCGGGATGAGCACCGGCTCGCCGTCGGCCAGGAAGCTCAGGTCGTGCGGCGGCGCGGCGAAGTCCACCCGCTCCCCGATCCCCGCGACGGCCTCCGGACAGCCTTCCCGCACCGAACGCATCCCGGCCCGCCGCAGCAGGGGACCGGCCTCCGGCCCCGGTGCGCCCGACCGCCACGCCCCGGGGTCCCCGGTGCTGACGACCGGCTCCAGAAGGTCGACGAAGACCAGGTCCGCGAAGCGCGGCACCGCGAAGTCGGCGAGTTCCTGAGCGGTGCGCATGACGTCCAGGGTGCTGCCGATACGGGCCCCGCCCTCGTTGACGAGGGACAGCAGCCGCCGGGCGTTCCACCGGTCGGTGACATCGAGAACGAGGTAGGAGACGCCGATGACGGTCCCGTCCCCGTCGACCAGGGGGAAGAACGAGGCCGAGTAGGCGTGCGGACGATGCGGATCGGCCCAGCTCCACCCCCGGTACTCGTAGTCGTTGACCGGTACACCGGTCTCCACGACCCCGCGCATCACCTCCTCGATGCGCTCCGCCCTCAGTCCCGGCAGCACCTCGCTCATGCGGTGGCCCAGACGCTCATCACGGGGGACCCCGCCCAGACGCTCCAGGGTGTCGTTCAGCCAGATGTAGCGGAGATCGGTGTCCATCACCGCCATGCCGACCGGCGAGCGCGTCAGGAACCCCTCCAGCACGGACTGGCGCATCGTCCACTGCGGCTTGCGTTCCCGCCCGGAGACGAGGAAGCTCTCGCGCTCCCCGATCAGGAACGACGCGGACACCCGCAGTTCCACATCGATCCGGCGGCCGTCACGGCGGCGCAGGGGAATCAGCCCGCTCCAGCCGGTCCCCGCCCGGCAGCGTTCGGCGATGGCGGCCGTGCGGATCGGGTCGGGGGGAACCGCCGGCAGCACGGCCGCCGACCGGCCGGTCATCTCGTCCGCCGGGTACCCGAGCAGGTCTTCGGCCCCCCGGGTCCAGCCGATGACCGTCCCGTCCCCGGAGAGTACGGCCGTCGCGTCGTTGGACGCCGCGAAGGACGCCTGCGGCCCCGTGGCGGGCGCGGCACCGGAGCCCGCCCCGGGCTCCTCACTGGCGGCTGCCATGCACCTCACCACCGTTTCTAGGCTTCCATGGTCCCGCTTCACCCGGGAATGTGCACGAGCGTGGTCGAGGGGGCGGCCCGCGGCCGGCGGATTCGAGTCCGCTTCCCCGGGCCGGTCAGTAGCGCACGCAGATCCTGCGTTCCCCGAGCCAGTGGCCGAACCAGTCGCCGAAGGGAAGCGTGATGCACCATCTGCGCCCGGGATCGGGAGCGGGCACGACAGGTGTCGGCCGAACGGGGTCAGGGGTGGGCGTGGGAGCGGGGGCGCCCGGGGTTTCCGGCCCCGCGATCGCGGCGAGCATGGAGCGGTACACCCGCGTCGACTCGGGGTTGTCCGCGCACTGCCACACGCCGTGCGGGCAGTAGTCCGTGACGGTCTGGTACACCGGGTCGTGCTCATCGATCCAGGTGAGCATGCGGCGCATGTATTCGGGATTGTCGCCGTTGCGGAAGAGCCCCCACTCCGGATAGGAGATGGGCTTGTCGTGCGCCGCGGCGAAGTCGACGTGCTTCCGCAGCCCGTAGGGGGTATCGACCTGCTCGTCGAACGACTCGCCGGGGGGCTGGTCGTAGGAGTCCATACCGATGATGTCCACCACGTCGTCGCCGGGATAGCAGTCGGTCCAGGGAATCGCGTCCAGGCCTCTGCTCGGCGCGAAATCGAAGCGGAACCGCTGGCCCGGTACCTCGCGCATGGCGGTGACGATGCTCCTCCAGTACGCCTTCCACGCCGTGGGGTCGGGAGCGCATCGATGTGTGTACGTGGTGCCGTTCATTTCCCAGCCGAGCACGATCACGGTGTCCGGGATGCCCAGGGAGACCAGTCGCTCCGCCAGCTTCCGGAAATGCCCGTCGTGGTCCCCGGCCGCCCCCGCGCGCAGCATGGTGCGGACCTCGGAATCCGGAACACGATCCTCGTTCCGCTCCAGCATGGGTGTGTTGAGTACGAACATCCGGTCGTCCTCCGCCTGCCGCCAGGCCGCCCAGGAACGCAGGAAATCCGGACGGCCCTCGATGTTCACCCAGAGATCGCCCGGCAGGTAAGTGTGACCCGCGCGCAGCTCCGCTCCGCCGAGCCAGCGCGACAGGCCCGCCATTCTCCGTACCCCGGCCGGTCCGTAGTCCAGATACGCGCCGTGCGCGGTACCCGCGGAGCCCGCCGGGCCCGGGGCGGCGCCGTCGGCCGTATCGGGATCCGACGGGGTCTGCCCGGCGATTCCGCCACCGGCCAGGACGCTGAGCACCGCGGCCGCGACACACGCACTGATGAGACGGCGCTTTGCGGGCATGACCGCTCCTCCTGGCTCCGGTGGAACTCCGGCCGGTCGGCCGTCATAGGAAGATTCATCATCGGTTACCACAGGGTGCGAATGTGCCATTGATGATTTCTGGCGTTTCGGCCGGTCCATTCAAGTGAATCCCTGGTGGAAGGGTTTCGGCGGCGGGTTCGGCTACTGAAGGGTGAAGGGCAGGGACCGTACCCGGTTGTCGAAATTCGAATCGACGAGCTCCGTTTCCCCCACCTGCCGAAAGACGTTCTTCCTGGTGAGCAGTTCTCGCAGCAGGGCTTTCATCTCCAGCCGTGCCAGGTGTGCGCCGAGGCAGTGATGAGGACCGCCTCCGCCGTATCCCAGGTGGGGATTGGGAGAGCGGGTGATGTCGAAGGAGTCGGGGTCGGTGAATACGGTTCCGTCGCGGTTGGCCGACGCGTAGACGAGGGCGACCTTGTCGCCGGGGAGGAATGTGCGTCCACCCAGGGTGTATTCCGCCGTGACGGTCCGGCGGAACTGGATGATCGGTGTCGAATGCCTGACAATTTCGTCCACGGTGCCGTCGATGTGCCGGTCGAAGTCGGATTCCAGCAGTTCGCGTTGGTCCGGATGAAGGGTCAGCAGGGACAGTCCATGGGCGATGGCGTTACGGGTGGTCTCCACACCGGCCACGAGCAGCAGGGAGAAGAAGGCCCCCAGCTGCCGCGAGGACAGCGCCTCGCCGTCGATGTCCGCACGGACCAGGGCGGAGACGAGATCGTCCTCGGGGCGGCGACGGCGCTCACGGGCGAGCCTCGCCATCACGAGCTGCATGCGGGCCAGGGAACGCAGACCGCGGCCCGGTACCCGCAGCCGGGCGCGGCCCCGGCGTGCGACACCGACGTGCTCCGAGGCGTGATCGATCTGCTCGGCGATCCCCGGACGGCAGTGCCCCGGGATACCCATCAGGTCGCAGATGACCTCCAGCGGCAGCCGGGAGGGGGCCGACGGCATGAAGTTCCCGGGGACCTCACGGGTCGCCTCGTCCACCAGGCGCCGGGCGGCCTTGTGGATGTTCTCCTCGGCGGCTGCGAGCAGCCGCGGGGTGAAGGACCGGGAAACGATCCGGCGCATGGCCGCGTGCTCGGCACCGTCCATGTTGACCATGGAGTTCCCGAACACCGCGCGCGCCCAGCGCGCCGGCTCCGGCGCGGTGGCCCCGGGCGCGCTGGCGAAGATCTGCGGATTGCGGCTGGCGGCCCGTACGTCCGCGTGTTTCACCAGCGCGTGGAAGGCGCTGCCGAAGGTGCGCGAGGCACCCGGACGGGGGGTGAACTCCACCGGTGCGTCGAGCTCCCGCAGCAGCGCGAATGCCTGCAGCCGCTCCGGGCGCGGAAGACGCCAGAAGAGCGGATCGGCGAGATTCACCTCCTCCAGGCGCGGTACCCGGTCCCCGGACAGCTGTGCCGGAACGTTCATGCCCACCACCTCCACGAGTTCGCAGGCCATGTTCCGGCCCGGGACCCGCTGGCCCGCGAACGACGCGGGGGACAGGGGCTCTTGCCCCGGCACATCACGCGATTGCCGGAACACCCGGCGGGCGCGCGGCGTCCGGACGGCGACCGCACCGGTGGCGGCCCGCTGCCGGCTTCGACTTCCGCGACACCCGGAAGAGCCAACGAGAGGAAGGTGGCCATCCCATGGCCTTGACCACGGAACCGAGCGTTCCCCCGGCCCAGCAGCGTGTCCCGACCCGTCGCATCGTTCTGCGTGCCGCGTTCACGGTCGGCATGGTCGCGGGCACGGCCGCGGTGCTCGCGCCGGTCGTTGACGGCGATCCGGCACCCGGTCCCGGCCCCGCCCCGGGCGCCGGGGCGGAGTCGGGCGCGGGCCCCGTTTCGCAGGCCGGGACCATGACAGGGGCCCGGCCGGAACCGGAGGCCCGGCCGCGCGCGGAGCGGTTCGCCGAGATGTACCGGGGCCGCGAGATCCGGGGGACATCGACCGCCGAGGTGCCCGCGGACGCCCCCGCGGCGCCGGTGCACGCGGGTCATGCCGTCGCGGCCCTGCGGGACATCGAGGTCCGTGTCGACGGCAGACCGCTGCACATCATGAGGCGCGCCGACGGGACCTATCTGAGCCACATCAACCACTACGAGTCCTTCCCGACGCTGGTCGAGACGGCCCGCGCCGCGGTCGACGAACTGGGACGCGCCCAGCTGTCCCTGCCTTCCACCCACAGCATGTGATCCAGGAGGACGAGTACCGGTGTACAACCGAAAGAACCAGCGCGATCTGACCAGGACGGAGAAGAGGCGGCTGGTCGACGCGATCCTGCGGCTCAAGCGTTCCGGACGGTACGACGAGTTCGTGGTCATGCACCAGGAGTTCTACGTGTCCGACACCGAGAACCGGCTCCGGCCCGCGCATATGACACCGTCCTTCTTCCCCTGGCACCGGAGGTACCTGCTGGAGTTCGAACGGGCCCTCCAGGCGGTCGATCCCGGGGTGTCGGTTCCGTACTGGGACTGGACCCGGGACAACACCCCGAGTTCCTCCCTGTGGGCGGAGGACTTCCTCGGCGGCAACGGCAGAGCCGGTGACCGGCAGGTCACGACCGGAGCGTTCGCGTACGCGCGGGGCAACTGGCCCACCAGCGGCGGCACGACCGAGGACCGCTTCCTCTCCCGCAACCTCGGCAGACCCGAGAACCCGGTCACGCTGCCCAGCAAGCAGGACGTGGACCGGGCGCTGAGCGACCCGGTCTACGACGCGGAGCCGTGGAACAGCGTCAGCGGGACAGGCTTCCGGAACCGGATCGAGGGCTGGGGCATCATGAACTCACGCCCGGTGGCGAACCACAACCGGGTGCACCAGTGGGTCGGCGGTCCCATGGCCGGGGCCGCCTCGCCCGACGACCCGGTCTTCTGGCTGCATCACGCCTTCATCGACCTGCTCTGGGCACGCTGGCAGCAGGCGCATCCCGGCTCCGCCTACCTGCCGGGCAGGAAGCCGGCGTCCCCCGGGGTGCAGCGCGGCCGGGTGTTCGGCCTGGACGACCGGATGCCGCCGTGGGACGTCGCGCCCTCGCAGCTCCTGGACCACACCCGCTTCTACCGCTACGTGTGAGAGCCCGCCTCCGGAGCCGGGGCCCGGGAGGACCGGGTCGGCAACGGCCGCGCGGGGCACAGGGAACGGCCGGTCTCCCTTCCGCCGGCGGAAGGGAGACCGGCCGTTCCGGTGGTGGTGGTGGGGATCAGTGGCCGTAGCCGTATGCCCCGTTGTCCTCGTGGCCACCGGAGGCGTTCACGCAGGTGTTGCCGAAGGCCGGGTTGAGCAGCCCAATCACGTTGATCGTGTTGCCGCAGAGGTTGATCGGCACGTGAACGGGGACCTGGACGACGTTGCCCGAGGCGACGCCCGGGGAGTGGGCGGCGACGCCCGACGCACCGGCGTCGGCGGACGCCAGGCCGGCGCCGCCGGCGATCAGGGCACCGGTGCCCGCCATCACGGCGGCAACCTTGGTCATACGCGACATCAGTACTCCTTGTGGGTATTGCGGTTGGCCGCGGAGCACGAGGCCCCGCATTCACTGACAACGCGAAAGTCGGCAGACGGTAACGGATCAACGCATAGGTGATATCTCCGGCCTGCTCGGACCGCCTTCCCGGAGCGCCCGCCGGTGTGCCTTCCGGCGCGCCCGCGCCGAGTGCCTCCACCGAGCGTCGGCCGCGGGCGCCGTCACCGGAGGCCCGACGACCGCGTCACCGTCCGACGGCGGCGAGGTTCGTCAGCCGGCCGTGCCAGTCCCGGGCGGCGGGGAAGTGCGCCTCCACGGTCCGTGCCGCCAGCTCCCGCGCGGTCACCTGCGACTCGCGCAGCCGCAGCAGCGGAGCCAGAGCGGAACGGGCCAGCAGCAGCCGCTGATTGACCACGGAGACCGGCTGCCAGTGGCTCTTGTACTGCTCCGATCCGCGCAGCAGGCTCAGCACATCGCGCCCGGTACCGGCGGCCTGCCCCGCCACATCGCGCAACAGCATGGTCGCCATGTCCACCTTCCGGTCCCGGAGCGAGGGATGCGCCCCGTAGAGGTAGCCCCCCGTCAGACGGCCGGAGTGCAGTGCCATATTGACCGCGACCACCTCGCCCCCCATCCGGAACTCGGTGAGGGATGCCTCGCCGTCCCGCACCATCCGCCGGGTGGCACGCACCAGATGGGCGTGGAAGCGCGCCGTGAGGTGCTCCGGGTTGACGCTCCGTCCGCGCCACTGGAGCTCATGCAGCCGCAGCAGACGGCCGACCGCGGCGGGCACCCCGTGCTCGGGCACCGGCTCGCACACGATCCCGAGCGCGTCGGCCTTGCGGAGCTTGGACCGCACCCGCTGACGGCGCGCGCTGGACATGCGCCGGACGAGTACGTCGACCGGCTCGGCGGGCAGTTCCAGACACGTCGAGTCGGTGAGCCGGCTCCTGGCCCCCGGCCACATCCCGAACAGAAGCTGCGCCGACGCGTCCGGCCGCACCTCGCGCAGGTCGATCACCGTGTGCCGGGCGGCCCGGTCGAGCCCGCGAGCCAGGGCCGACGCCGCGCGGCCGGCCTCGTCCTCGTCGACGAGGATGTCGAAGAAGTCGGAGATGCCGCCGCCCATCGGCACGAGCAGCGGCATCGGCCGGTGCACCAGCATCAGGGGGGCCGCGCCGACCAGCCGGCCGCCGCGACGCGCCAGGACCACCCGGAGCCGGCCCTCCTGACCGTAGGAGAGCCACCACGAGTGCAGCCAGGCGTGGCTCTGGAAGGGCGTGGCCGTGGCGCAGCGGCGGTGCAGCGCGTCCCATTGGCCGCCGAGCGCGCCGAACTCCCGGGGATCGCGGCAGAGCGTCACGGAGAGGCCGCCGGGCGCGGGGGCGGTCATCGTACGAGCCCGCGGTCGCCCGGGGCGACGGGCTCACCGGCGGTCGCGGGTCCGGGAACCTGGGCGGAGACGGTCCAGCCCTTCCGGCGGGGCCGTACGAGGAGGACGAGCCCGCCGAACAGTCCGCCCGCGCTCGCCCCCACGGCCGTACCGACCGGAACGGAGGGGGAGACCGCCCGGTCCGGTGCCATGGCGTGGGTGAACTTGATCAGCTTCACCCCGGTGTCCGCCGCGACGTGATCACTGCTGACGACGATGGCCTCGATGACCGCGTTGGCGATGTCGGCCGCCCGGCGCGGATCGCCCGAGGTGCCGGTGACCGCGATCATGGGCGAGTCGGGCGAGGTCTCCGAGGCCACCTGGGAGCGGAGGGCCGCCACGGGCTCCCCGGCGGCCCCGTGGGCGTACGAGAGGGTCGCGTCACTGGTGGCGAGCCGGCCGTAGGACTGGGCGTAGCCGATGGCGGCCGCCGGATCGGAGCCCTCCTCGGCCACCGCCAACGCATAACTGGTGGCGGCGTACTCGGGGGACTTGAGCAGTCCGTAGGAGAGTCCGCACGCCGCGCCCAGCACGATGCAGACGGGCAGGGGCCACCAGTGGGGCCGGCGCGGGAGGGCGCGCCGCCGGCGGTCGGGTCCGGCGGCGGGCGGCTGCTTCTCGGGCGACTCGGTCATGAGTGTGCTCTCCAGGTCGGTGGGGCGGTGTCGAGGGCGTGCGTGTAGATGTCCAGGAGGCGTTCGCCGCTGCGCCTGATGTCGTAGTGGGCGACGGCCGGGGGCGGCGGCAGCCGGTGTGCGGCGGTCCGTATCCGGTGCCGCAGGGCCGCCGTCAGCTCCCCGGCACCGCCCGTGAAGCGGTCGGCTCCCGGGGCGCGGTCGGCGGGCAGGTCATCGATCGCGGGGCAGGCACCGTGCAGCACGGGCAGTCCGGCCGCCAGCGCCTCGACCGCCGCCAGCCCGAAGGACTCCTCGCGGGACGCCGAGACGAACACGTCCATGGCACTCAGCAGCGCGGCGACGCCGGGAGCGGGACCGGACCCGTCGGCCTCGCACGCGCCGAGGAAGCGGATCCGGTCCAGGGCGCCGAGCCGGCCGGCCAGCGCCCGCAGCGACTCGGCCTCGGGCCCCTCCCCGGCCAGCAGGAGCCGGGCGCCGGGCAGCGCCGCGACCGCGCGGACCAGTACGTCGAAGCGTTTGCCGGGCACCAGCCGGCCCACCCCGCCGACCACGAAGGCGTCGGCGGGTACGCCCAGCAGCGCCCGGGTCGTACGCCGTTCCCGGGCGTCGAAGCGGAACCGGTCCGCGTCGATCCCGTTGGGCACGAGGTGAATGCGCGCGGCGGGTACGCCCCAGTCCCGCAGCCGCCCGGCGACGGTGGCGGAGACGGCCACCGTCGCCGAGCCGAGCCGTTCGGTCCCCAGATAGAGCGCGCGGGTACCACGGGTGAGCGGGCGGCCCTCGATCTCCGCCCGTCCCAGCGAATGCTCGGTGGCGACCGTGGCGCGGGTCCGGGCCAGACGCGCGGCGATCCGCCCGTAGACGCAGGCACGGTACAGGTGCGTATGGACGAGGTCGTACCCGCCCGCGCGGATGAACCGGGTCAGCCGGCCCACGGCCGTGACGTCCCGGTTGCCGCCCATGCCCAGATGCGCCACCCGCACACCGTCCGCCCGCAGGCCCGCGGCCACCGCACCCGGGTTGGTGAGCGTCATGACGTCGCAGCGGACCGGCAGATGGCGCAGCAGCAGCCGCAGCTGCTGCTCGGCGCCCCCGACCCCGAGCCCGGTGATGATGTGCAGGACCCTCATCGGTGCCCGCCCGTCGGAGCGGCCGGGAGGACACCGCCGCCGGCCGGCGGGCCCGTCCGTGCGCGCGGGCCGCTTTCCGGGCCGTACCCGCCGCCGTACCGCCAGGCGTGCCGCAGCTCCTTCATCCGGAGCCGGACACCCCGGTCCGCGTGGCTGACGTGCGTACGGGGCAGGGCGAACGCGCCGAGCGGGGCAGCGGGGGCGAGCGCGCAGCCGTAGCCGTAGCCCGCGTCGCGCACCGCGTCCATCACCCGCCGGTCCACCGTGCCGTACGGATAGCAGAAGCCCTCCGGCGCGGTGCCGGTGATCTCGTGGATCAGCTCCCGGCTGCGGTGCGTCTCCGCGTGGAGCTCCTCGTCCGCCAGCGCCGTCAGATGCCGGTGGAGCAGGCCGTGCGAGCCGATCTCCATACCGGCGTCGGCGACGCGGCGGATCTCCCGCGCGGTGAGCAGCGGCTTGCGCGGGCCCAGCGGGTCCCATTCGTTGGAGCCGCCCGGCCGGCCGGGCAGGACGAAGACCGTCGCCGTGCACTCGTACCGTCGCAGCAGCGGCAGCGCCTCCTGGACGAAGTCCGCGTAGCCGTCGTCGAAGGTCAGCCCGACCAGCCTCCGCCGTGCGGCGGCGTCCGCGCGCAGCAGGGCGGAGACCCCGACCCCGGTGAGGCGCCTGCTGCGCAGCCAGGCCAGCTGCCGGTCGAGCCGGCCGGGGGAGACGGTGATGCCGTACGGGTCGTGCCGCGCGTCGCCCACCGAGTGATAGGTGAGGATCCAGGGCTGGACGCACGCGGCCCGACGGAGCCGGGAGAAAGGGGAGTCGGCGCGACGCGCCGAAGGGTCAGCGGCCATGGGAGAACCTCTGTCGGATGAGAGCCAGCAGATGAACCACTTCGGGGGCCCGGAGTACGAGCCCGGCCAGCAGGAACACGACGGGGACCAGAACACAGCCCGTGGCCAGGCTCCGCACGGGGCCGGTCACCGCGGGCGCGGCGGCCCAGCCCGCCGCCGCCGCCACGCCGGCGGCGCCCGCCAGCCGGCCCAGGGAGGCGGCGACCGTCCGGACCCGGATCGCGACCACCCGTGTGCCGAGCCCCATCAGCAGGAGCAGCGCCGCCGTGCTGATGCCGAGGGCGTTGGCCGCGGCGATGCCGTTGACGCCGAAACGGAACGTCAGGGCGTACCCGGCCCCCGTGGTGACCAGGAGCCCCGTGGCCATGGCGAAGGCCGGGAACCAGGTGGGCCGCCCGGCCGAGAAGAACGGCCGGCTCAGCGCGCCGACCAGGCAGTGGCCGAGCAGTCCCACGGCGTAGACCCGCATGACCTCTGCAGTGGCGGCGGTGTCCCGCGGGCCGAACGCGCCGCGCTGGAAGAGCACTTCGATGATCTGGGGCGCGTATCCCAGGACGACCGCCGTGCCGAGCAGCACGACCGTCGCGGCCAGGGCGAGATCCCTCTCGACCCGGCGGCGGGCCCTGGCCCGGTCCCCGTCGGCCATGGCCCGCGCGACCACGGGAAAGGTCACCGTGCAGATCATGAGGGACAGCACCATCGGCATCTGCGCGACCTTCTGCGCGTAGTTCAGATGCGAGATGGCACCGGCGGGCAGGGTGGAGGCGAGGAACCGCTCGACGAGCACCTGCGACTGACGGCTCACCACGAACAGGAGAACCGGGGCGAGGACCGCGGCACCCAGCAGCGGGGCGGCGCTCTTCATGACGCGGGGACGCCGGGCGCGGGACGGCCCGGTCCGGCGGCACGGGCGCGGCAGCAGCCGGAGGAAGGCGGGCAGCTGGGTCAGGATCATCAGCAGGCTGCCGACGGCGACCCCGGCCGCGGCGGCGCGGACACCCCAGGCCGAGTGGAGCGTCAGGGTCATGCCGATGATGCCGATGTTGTACGCGGCGTAGACCCCGGCGGGCGGCAGGAAGCTGCGGTGGGCACGAAGCGCGGCGCTGAAGTAGCCGGTGATGCCGAAGGTGAGCACGGTGACGGCTGTGATCCGGGTGCAGTCCACCGCCGGCCGGGGGTCGTCCAGACCGGGCGCCAGAATGCCCACGACCCAGGGGGCGCCCGCGATCAGCAGCGCGGCGCCGCCGGCCAGCAGGGCGAACAGCCGGGGAAGGGTGCCGGCGACCAGTGTCCGTACGGCGTCCTCCGTGGGGGCGTCGTCCTGGGGTGCGGCCGTGCGCCGGGCCAGGGCCAGGCTGAAGGCCGGGACGAGGAGCAGGGCCATGCCGTCCTCGATCAGTACGGTCGCCGCCATCTCTGGCACCGTCCAGGCGATGAGGAACGCGTCGCTCGCCTCGCTCGCGCCGAAGTACCGGGCGATGGCCTGGTCCCGGACCAGTCCGAGCAGGGCCCCGACGACCGTCAGCGCGGCGGTGGCGGCGGCGGCCCTGGCCAGGGAGGAGCCCAGCCCGGGGGACCCCTCGTCGGTGCCGGGAGCACCGCCCGCGGTCCTGATACGAGCGGTGGCGGCGGTCGAGCCGGTGGAGACGTGGGCCCGCCGGAGGGCGGACTGCCGGGGTGCGGCCGCCCGTTCGGGTGCCGGGGGAGTGCCGGGGGCACTCTCCGGGAGGGGACGCGGCCCGGCCTCCGTTCCCGTGCCGGTATCGCTCACGCGGCTCTCACCTGTTCCGGTTCGGCCAGTGCCCACCAGGCGGCGAGCCCGAGAACGACTCCGCCGAGCACGGTCGTCGGGCCGCCGATGTCCGCGTACAGGAAGTTGACGCTCTGCCAGATCATCAGGCCGACGGCGGCCAGCCCGCAGTCCACCGCGGCGTGACCCCGGGACCGGGCGAGGAAGAGCCTGCGCACGGCACCGACCAGGATCGCGGCCCAGCTGCCGAGCACCGCGGTGAGCCCGATCAGCCCCTGTTCCGCGAGCACGAGCAGGTACATGTTGTGCGGCGACAGCAGCGCCTGCTTCCGGTACGCCTGGCCGGCGCCCTCGGTGTCGCTGCCCGCGGACAGTCCGATCGGGGCATGCCCGTCGAGGTGTACGGGGAAGCCCTTGAGGCCGACCCCCGTCGCGGGCCGCTCGTTCCACATCCCCGCCGCGGCCCCCCACAGGGCGTACCGGTCGCTGACCGACCGGTCGGGGTTCGAGGCCACCTCGGTGACGCTGTCGAGCCGCTGCGAGATCATCCCGGAACCGATGCCGAAGCCTCCGACGAGCACGACCCCGGCCGCGCACAGGACGGCGAGGGAGCGGGTGGCCTGCCGTCGGCCGGTCAGTACGAGCACGGCGACGACCGCCGCGGCTGTCGCGATCCACACGCCCCGGCTGAAGGACAGCGCGAGCGGAACGGTCAGCGCGACAGCGGTGACGCCGGCGCACGGCCGGAGCCAGGAGGGCGCGCCCCTGGGCGTGCGCAGCGCGTGGGCGGTGGCCACGAGCAGGCCGTAGGCGACGACGGTGGCCATCCCCATGATGTCGCCCGGGCCGAAGGTGCCCACCGCCCGGATCTCCTCGCCCCGGTAGGAGGCACCGGTGCCGGTGACGTACTGGTGGACTCCCGTGACGCCCTGGACGAGGGCGAGCAGCACGAGCGCGCCGGTGAGGACCCGGAAGCCCCGGGCGTCCCTGATCAGGAGGAACACCGCGGCGGGTACCAGGACGAAGACCTGGAGGTAGCGCACGAGTCCGGGCAGCGCGGCCGACGGGTCCGCCGCGGTGACCGTCGCCACGGCGAAACCGAGGGCGGGGATTCCCAGGACCAGGGCCGCTGCGGCGGTGAGGGGGCGCCGCCCGAGGTACAGCAGGCGTCCCACGCACAGGAGTACCGCGATGCCCGAGGCGATGTCGGCCGGGGGGATGTCCGGCCAGGCGGCCGGTCCCGCGGCCGGCACCGGGACGGCCGGCAGCAGCACGGCGGCGACCAGCGGGAGCAGGGGCCACTGGTGTCTCCACCGGTCCGCGGCAGCGCGGGGAACGGTGCGCGCGGCGGGAGCCGCGGGGTACGCGACGGCCATGATCAGCTGCCTCCGAGCCGGAACAGGGAACCGGCGGTACGGGCGAGCACGCACGCGTCCTGCCAGAGCGACCAGGTCTCGATGTAGCGGTTGTCGAAGCGCGCCCGCTCCTCGATCGAGGTGTCGCCGCGCAGACCGTTCACCTGGGCGAGCCCGGTGATGCCGACGGGCATCCGGTGACGGGCCTGGTAGCCGGGATGGGCCCGGCTGAACTGTGCGACGAAGAAGGGGCGTTCGGGACGGGGACCGACCAGGCTCATGTCGCCGCGCAGGACGTTCCACAGCTGCGGCAGCTCGTCGAGCGACGTGCGGCGCAGCAGCCGGCCGGCCGCACTCATACGCTGATCGGCGGCGATGTTCCACCGGGTGGCCGACTCGTGGGCGTCGGCCGGCCGCAGCGTACGGAACTTGAGCAGCACGAACGGCCGGCCGTGCCGGCCCACGCGCTCCTGCCGGAAGATGACGCCCGGCCCGTCGGAGAGCCGCACCGCCAGGGCGCAGACCGCCAGCAGGGGTGCCACCGCGACCAGGGCCAGCGCGGCCAGTACGGCGTCCATGGCCCTCTTGACCGCGTAGGCCGCGGGCCGCCGGTCCGTGCTGCGCAGCGCGTAGGCGGCGAAGCCCCACAGGTGGTCCGGTCCGGTCCGGGCCAGGTGCGGGGTGACGGCCCCGGTGCCGGGGCTGTTGATCAGCCAGACCCGGCAGCCGTGTCCGGCGAACAGCCCGAAGAGAGCCGCACCCTCGGGGGTCGACCCGGGCGGGGCGGTGAAGACCGCGTGCCGCACACCGTTCTGGACGACCGCACGGCTCACCTCCTCCACCGTCGCCAGGGTGGGCAGGGGGACGGCGCCGGGCGCGGGCGTGGTGAACGCCTCGTCCGGGGCGGCGGCGGGGACGAACCGGCCGACCGGCCGCAGCCCGTACTCGGGGTGGGCGAACAGGGCCGCCGTGACCTGCTGGGCGGTCGTGCCGTGACCCACGACGACGGTGGGCCGGGGATTCCTGGCACCGGACCGCAGACGTGCGCGGTGGGCCCCCGCCCGTGCGGCCCCGCACAGCAGCGTCTGCGCCACCGCAGCGGCGGCCAGCGTCGACCAGCTGATCGCGTGACGCGGGTCCCACGCCGCGAGCACCTCGGCGGTCGCGTACCACTGGAGCAGGGCGAGGCCGAGGAGCGCGGGCAGCTCGGACAGTGCCGAGGGGGACAGCCCCCGGCGGTACAGCCCCCGGTGGGCGTGCAGCGTCAGCTGGAGCGCCGCCTGGACGGCGAGCGACGGCGAGGGCCACGGCACCGGGGAGAACAGCGCCGTCGTGACGCCCACCGCGATCCCGTCGGCGAGCAGGAGCCACACCACGGGGCCGTACCGGCCCGCGCCGCGCGGGCGGCGCGTCACCCGGGTGCGGCCTCCGCTCCTTCGCGGCGGATGAACCGTGTGTGCCTGTACGGCTGTTGCCTGGGCGGCGCCGGGGACCGGTGCACTCTCCGTCGTCATCGCTCGGTGCGCTTCCTCATCGTGGGGCCGGACAAGCCGACGAGTTCCTGGTAGATCCCGGCGACCGCCGCCGCGGTCCGCCGGACATCGAAGGCCGCCCGCGTGTGACGCTGGACGCTGCGGGACAGCGCGTCCCTCAGCGCCGGATCGGTGAGCAGGCCGGTGAGCGCCGCGGCGAGCGCCGCCGGGTCCTCCGGCGGCACGATGCAGTGCGCCTCGTCCCCGGGCGGGAGGCTCTCCCGGGCGCCGTTGACGTCGGACATCACGACGGGCCGGCCACAGGCCATGGCTTCCAGGGGAGCCAGCGCCATCCCCTCCCAGCGGGAGGGCAGGACGAGGACGTCCGCCGCGTGGATCCACGGCCGCACATCGTCGCTGGCCCCGGTGAACAGCACTCCGGCGGGGGCCGCGGCCAGCAGGCTGTCCCGGTCGGGTCCGTCGCCCACCAGGACCAGCCGGGCACCCTCGATCCGCATCCGCCGCCAGGCCCGCAACAGCACGTCCTGGCCCTTCTGCCGGCTCAGGCGGCCGATGCAGACGACCAGCGGGGCACCGGCCGCGACGCCGGTCAGCAGCGGGAGGGAGGCGCGGGCCGACCGGCGGTCCGCGGGGTCACCCGGGCGGAAATGGCCCAGGTCGATCCCGTTGTGGATCACCGACCAGCGGGCGGTGATGCCCGCTTCTCGGCCGGTGCGGAGCTCGGATTCGCTGACGCACAGGATGTGGTCGGCCCAACGAGCCCCGAAGCGTTCCCACTTCAGTGCGAGATCCGCGGTGCGGCCGCCCACGGCCTCGAACGACCAGGCATGCGGCTGGAAGACGGTGGGCACCCGGCCGCGTACGGCGATACGGCCGGCCAGACCCGCCTTGGCGCTGTGCGCGTGGACCACGTCCGGGCGGCATTCCCGGACCAGCCGGCCCGCGGCGCCGACCTCTCCGGCCAGCCGGGGGCCGGGGGTGCGAACCGCGGGCCAGCTGTGGACCAGCGCGCCCGCCGCCGCTGCTTCGGCGGCCAGCGGTCCGGCGGGCGGACAGGCCACCACCGGCCGCAGACCGGCGCGGGCCTGCGCCCGGACGAGGTCGGTGACGACCCGGGCCACGCCACCGTCCACCGGCTGTACCAAATGAAGGACCGTCAATTGTCTTTCTTCAGTGCAACGCTTTTGCAGCACGGCTGGCTCTCTTCTTACGTGCCA